>CAYSXI010000007.1:8953-66419 GCA_964434955.1 uncultured Pirellulaceae bacterium | reverse complement strand
CACATCGAGTTGGCAGCGCCCGTCGTTCATATCTGGTTCTTCAAAGCCATGCCCAGTCGCCTGGGTAACTTGTTGGACATGAAAACGACCAGCCTGGAGAAAGTGATTTACTTCCAGGATTACGTCGTCACTGAGCCGGGTGACACCGAACTGGAAGCCCAGCAGTTGCTGACGGAAGAGGAGTATCGAGCTGCCAAGACACAGTACGGTGATGGCGCCTTCGAAGCCCAAATGGGTGCCGAAGCGATTCGCAAATTGCTCAACAAGATGGACCTGGTCAAGCTTTCGGATGACTTGCGTGTTGATCTTGCCGAGACCAATTCCAAGCAGAAGCGAAAAGACCTGACCAATCGATTGAAGATTGTTGAGTCGATTCGCGACTCGGACAACAAGCCGGAGTGGATGGTCCTGGACGTGATTCCGGTTATTCCACCGGATCTGCGTCCTCTGGTTCTGCTTGAGTCGGGCAACTTTGCCACCAGTGACTTGAATGACTTGTATCGACGGATCATCAACCGAAACAACCGGCTTCGAAAACTGGTTGACTTGAATGCACCGGAAGTCATCATCCGGAACGAAAAGCGGATGCTGCAGCAATCAGTCGATGCCCTGTTTGATAACAACCGTTGTAAGCGTCCGGTACTCGGCAGTAGCAACCGGCCTTTGAAATCTTTGACCGACATGATCAAAGGTAAGCAAGGTCGATTCCGGGAGAACTTGCTGGGGAAACGCGTCGACTATTCCGCGCGTTCGGTCATCGTGGTCGGTCCACGACTCCGGCTTCACCAGTGCGGTTTGCCAAAAAAGATTGCCCTCGAGCTTTATCAGCCTTTCATCATTCGCAAGTTGAAAGAGAAAGGCCATGCCGACACGATCAAGAGCGCCAAGAAGATGCTCGAACGGAAAGACGAGGAGGTTTGGGACATTCTCGAAGGCGTGATTCAGAACCATCCGGTTCTTTTGAATCGTGCCCCAACGCTTCACCGGATGGGCATTCAGGCCTTTGAGCCGACCTTGGTGGAAGGGAACGCGATTCACTTGCATCCACTGGTCTGCAAAGGCTTCAACGCGGACTTTGACGGTGACCAAATGGCCGTCCACCTTCCGCTTTCGATTGAAGCTCAGGTCGAAGCTCACACGTTGATGCTTTCGACGAACAACATTTTTGCTCCGTCCAATGGTAAGCCGATTATGAGTCCTTCGCAGGACACGGTGATGGGCTGTTACTACACGACATTGCCTTTGCCCAACCAGAAAGGTGAAGGAATGGTCTTCTCGTCTTTGGACGAAGCGGACGTTGCTTATGCCCAGGACGTGTTGAACAAGCACGCGAACATCAAAGTTCGATTACCGGAAGGACGTTGCGTTCGATACAGCGAAGAAGAACGCGGGAAGCCCGGTGAGATTATTGAAACGACCTACGGTCGCATCCTGTTCAACATGATGCTGCCGGAAGGGATGGACTTTTACAACAAGACCATGAAGAGTGGTGACTTGGCAGGAGTTATTTCGGACTGTTACCAGGTTCTCGGTCGGCGTCAAACGATTCGTTTGTTGGACGACATGAACCAGTTGGGTTTTGCGGAAAGTACACTGAGTGGACTTTCGTTTGCGACCGACGATTTGGTGACGCCCGAGTCAAAAGAACAGATCGTCAGTGCCGCCGACAAGGAGGTTCTCAAGTACCGTAAATTGTTTGAGCGCGGGATCATCACCGAGCAAGAACGATACCGAAAGGTTCTGGAAACCTGGACGCATGCTCGTGAACAGATCACCGAAGAGATGATGGCCGCGATGAAGACCGATGATCGCGGTGGTATGGGCTACGTGAATCCGGTTTACCTGATGGCCGACTCGGGTGCTCGTGGTGGTAAGGAACAGATTCGTCAGCTAGCCGGGATGCGTGGTTTGATGGCCAAGCCGACCGGTGAAATTATCGAAACGCCGATTAAGGCGAACTTCCGTGAAGGACTGAGTGTTCTTGAGTACTTCAGTTCGACTCACGGTGCTCGAAAAGGTTTGGCGGATACGGCTTTGAAAACGGCTGACTCCGGTTACCTGACTCGTAAGCTTGCCGACGTCGCGCAAAACGTGGTGATCACCATGGAGGATTGCGGTACGACCCAGGGCATTACCAAGGGAACGGTTTACCGAGGCGAGCAAGTCGAAGTTCGACTGGTCACTGCGATCAATGGACGTGTCAGCCGCCAGAACATTGTGAATCCGATTACGGACGAAGTCATCGTCGAAGAAAACCAGATGATCACTCCGGAAATCGCGCGTCGAATCGAGGAAATGGGTCTCGAGAAGATTCAGGTTCGTAGCCCGATGACCTGTGAAGCCGCATTGGGTGTTTGCCGAAGCTGCTATGGAATGGATATGTCGACCGGTGCTCTCGTGGAAGAGGGCATGGCCGTCGGAATCATCGCGGCACAGAGTATTGGTGAACCTGGTACTCAGTTGACGATGCGTACGTTCCACATTGGTGGTGTTGCCAAGACGGATGTCGAAGACAACGAAAAGAAATGTACCAAGGGTGGTGTTGTCAAGCTGACTCGCATGCGTCACGTGACGAACGAGGATGGCGATACGATTGTTCTGACTCGAAACGGTGAGGTCGTAATCCTCGACGCTCGTGGTCGCGAACTGGAAAACCACAAGGTTCCCGCTGGTGCGATCCTTCGGGTCGAAGAGGACCAGGAAGTGAAGCCAGGAACGGTGCTTTGCAACTGGAACCCGCACGTCGTTCCGATTCTTTCGGAAGTCGGCGGTCGGATTCGCTACGAAGACGTGGTCGAAGGCGAAACGATGCGTAAGGACAAGGATCCAAGCGGTACGATTCGACGTTCGATCATGGAGCACAAAGGCGAATTGCATCCGCAGATCGTCGTCGAAGATGCCGACGGCAAACCATTGGACGTTTACTTCCTGCCTGAGAAAGCCCAGATTCTGGTGGATGAAGGCAAGAAGATTTCGGGTGGTACCGCGCTGGCTCATACGCCTCGTGAAGCTTCCGGTGTTGGTGACATCACGGGTGGTCTGCCACGGGTGACGGAAATTTTCGAAGCTCGAAAACCAAAAGATCCTGCGGTTCTGGCCGAGATCGATGGAACCGTCGAGATCAAAGGTGAGAAGCGTCGCGGAAAGCGAACGATTGATGTGAATAGTGAAAGTGGCGTCGAGCATGAGCACTTGGTTCCACCGAACAAACGATTCCTCGTTCACTCGGGCGACATTGTCAAAGCGGGTGACGCTTTGGTCGATGGTCCTTTGGTGCCTCACGACATTCTTCGGGTTTCCGGGGAAGAGGCGGTACAGCATTACCTGCTCCGTGAGATTCAGAGCGTTTATCGTTCGCAGGGTGTTGAGATCAACGACAAACACATTGAGATCATCGTTGCTCGAATGCTTCGCAAGGTGAAGATCGAGACTTCAGGTGACACCGATTTCTTGCCGGGTCTGGTTTGTGACCGATTCGATTTCCGGCGGCGCAACGAAGACTTGTCGAACTACTTGAAAATCAGTGACCCGGGCGATAGCTCTTTCGAGAAGGGCGTGAAGATTCCAAAAGAACAATTGGAAACAGAAAACGTCCAGATTGAATCGCAAGGCGGTAAGCCTGCCAAAGGGACCAAGCTCAAGCCGGCGACAGCCAGCACGCAATTGCTTGGAATTACCAAGGCGGCGGTCCAAAGTAAGAGTTTCATCTCGGCAGCCAGTTTCCAGGAGACGACGAAGGTTCTGACCGAAGCGGCAGTGCAAGGCAAGATCGACTATCTCGTTGGTTTGAAAGAGAACGTGATTCTCGGGCACTTGATTCCAGCTGGAACGGGCTTCCGAACCTTCCAGGAGTCCAACGTCAATTACAACCTGCAGGAGATGGGCGAGACTCAGATGCAACCTGCCGTCACGCTGGAGCAATCGTTCCCACTTTTGGAGAGCGAGCCTGCTTCGCCGATCGAAAACGGGGTCAACGAGCCGGAGCTGCAAGAGCCGACTTCGACACCCATGAGTTTCGACGAATTCCTCGGTTCCGGCCTGGCCGGAAATGAGCCGACGGATCCCGGAACCGGTGGAGATTTTGCCGGTGGGGACTTCGGGGGCGATTTTGGCGGTGATTACACGCCAGAATAGTCCAAGGTCGCTTTGCGGGTTTCAAATGCCCGTAAATCCCGAATTTAGCGGTTGACACTGGCGGTCAAACCGATACCTTTAACAACTTGCAAAAAAGCGAAAATACACGGATGGCGCCGTAATCCATGGCGCCATTTTTTTACTGAATAACGTTTTTGGTAGCAAAATATGCCAACCATGAATCAACTCGTCCGCAAAGGACGAAAGCAAAAGCGCAAATTCACAAAAGCACCCGTCTTGGAAAAGTGTCCACAGAAACAAGGCGTGTGTTTGCAAGTGCGTACCATGACGCCAAAGAAGCCGAACTCGGCTTTGCGTAAGATCACGCGTGTCCGATTGTCGAATGGCAAAGAGGTCACGGTTTACATTCCTGGTGAGGGTCACAACCTTCAGGAACACTCGATCGTTTTGGTTCGTGGCGGACGTGTTCGCGACTTGCCGGGGGTTCGGTACCAGGTTGTTCGTGGTGCACAGGATACGCTGGGCGTCGAAAACCGAAAGCAATCGCGCAGTCGCTACGGTGCCAAGAAAGGCTAGAGCAAACGTTCAATCGTCGTTGAATGGAATCTTCGAGCTGTGAGAACTCGAAAGAAATCGGACACGAGACAAACACGACACTAAACAAAGCTGGACTCCAGACAAAACAAAATGGGTAGAATCACTGCAAGCCGGACGCAATTGAAAGGCGATCCGAAACACGACTCGATCCTGGCAAGCAAGTTCATCAATTGCTTGATGTGGGACGGCAAGAAAACAACCGCCCAAGCGGTCTTTTACAACGCATTGGACGAAATCGGAAAACGCGTCAAGGACGCGGAGCCAATTGAGGTTTTCACGCAAGCCGTTGAAAACGTTAAGCCTCAAATTGAAGTTCGGTCCAAGCGGGTTGGTGGTGCGTCCTATCAAGTCCCGATGCAAGTCAATCGAGCTCGCCAGCAGTCGTTGGCCATTCGTTGGTTGCTTGCGGCGATTCGCGACAAGAAAGGTCGACCGACTCATTTGAAGTTGGCGGACGAAATCGTCGCTGCCTACAACCGGGAAGGCGTCGCGATGACCAAACGCGAGAACACTCACAAGATGGCGGATGCGAACAAAGCCTTCGCGCATTTTGCCTGGTAATACGAACCTACAATTCAACCGCGTGTCGTTTCGAACGCGGTTGTTTTATGCGCGGATAGAAAATAGAACAGGATTTCCCGCGGACACGACCGCAAACCAGAAAGCCCAATCGAAGCATTCGGAAATTAGCGAATCCCAGAAAAGAAGAACAGAACACAAGCGAAGACTCGGAACCAATAGCGAAGACTCGAAACCATGGCTCGTAAACTTCACCTCATTCGAAATATCGGGATCATTGCCCACATTGATGCGGGCAAGACGACGGTAACGGAGCGCATGCTGTTCCTGAGTGGATCCAAACATCGCGTTGGGATGGTGGATAAAGGGACGACCACGACCGATGATGATTCGGAAGAGCAGGAACGTGGAATCACGATCTATTCGGCTTGCGTGACTTTCGATTGGAAAGACATTCATATCAACTTGATCGACACACCGGGCCACGTGGATTTTACCGCCGAGGTAGAGCGGAGTCTTCGCGTTCTCGATGGGGCGGTGGTTGTATTCAGCGCTCGTGAAGGGGTTGAGGCTCAAAGCGAAACCGTTTGGCGTCAGGCCGATCGCTATGGGGTGCCCCGCGTCGCGTTTATCAACAAGCTGGACCGTGAGGGTGCCGATTTCGATCGGGTCTTTGCTGAAATCAAAGATCGCCTCAATGCGAATCCCGTGGCGATTCAAATGCCGGTTGGCATGGGGCCTTCGCATGTTGACAATCCGTTTCGAGCCGTCGTCGATCTGGTCAAGATGAAGCTTCAGACGTTTTCCGATGAAGGAAAGACGATGAAGGAATCGCCGATTCCAGAGGAGTTAATGGATGAGGCATTGCTTGCTCGATCGACGATGATTGACGAGCTCGTGAACTACAGCGACGAGATGATGGAATTGGCGCTTGAGGAAAAAGACATTCCGAATGAGCTGATTCGAGACGTCATCCGAAGTGCGACTTTGAGCCGAATGATCCAGCCCGTGGTCTGTGGATCGGCCTTGCACGGCATTGGTGTTCAGGGAGTTTTGGACAGCGTCAAGTATTATCTGCCCAGTCCTCCGGAACGGCCGCCGGTGGAGGGCGTGAATCCTCGGAAGCACGAGCAAACCGAGGTGCGAAAACCGGAGGCTTCGGAGCCATTTTGTGGCTTGGTCTTCAAAGTGTTGCCGGCAAAGACAGGCGATACGTATTGGGTACGAATTTACTCGGGTGAATTGAAATCCAACTCGCGAGTCTACTGTCCGGGCAAAGATAAAAAAGAGAATGCAGCCCAGCTCTGGCAAATCCACGCGACAAAGAAGGATCGAGACGGACAGGTCGACTCGGTTTCTACCGGTGATATCGTTGGAATCATTGGACCGCGTTTCGCAGTGACCGGTGATACGCTTTGCGATCAAAAAGCGCCAATTCTTTTGGAGGCGATCGAGTTTCCGGAAACCGTCATCGAAATGGCGATTGAACCGGAGAGCACGGCCGAACGCAAGAAGCTTGAGGACGTGCTCGAGATGTTGAAGCGGCAGGATCCCACTTTTCGTGCCAGCGAAAACGAAAGCACGGGCCAGACCCTGATCGCGGGAATGGGTGAGCTACATTTGGAAGTCATCAAGAATCGGCTCCTCCGTGACTTTAATCTGGACGTCAAGGTTCACAAGCCTCGGGTTTCCTATCGAGAGACCATTTCGTCGAGCGTTCAGGTAACCGGCGAATGTCACCGGATGGTCGCTGGCCAACAGTTGTTCGCAAAACTGACGTTGGAAATGGAACCGGATGAGTCGATCGAATCCGGGATCGAAATCGTCAACAAGATGCCTGATGGACTTCTGACGCCGGCAATGAACGAGGCGGTCATGGAGGAATTGCGCGCCCGAGGGCAAGGCGGCGGACCGATCGGAAGTTTTCCACTGGCCAAGATTCGCGTGACTTTGACCGGTGCGGAGTTGGCGGAGGAAGGTTCCAACGAAATGGCATTTAGCATTGCCGCCGGGGAGGCCTTTGAAGCGGCTCTGCAAAAAGGCGGGCCCTTGCTGCTCGAGCCAATCATGAAATTGAATATCACGACGCCGGACGAATACTACGGCGATTTTGCCAATGACCTGGCTCAGCGTCGTGCGAGAATTGTAAACACGGACAACCATGGCGGCACGACGTTCATCGAAGCCCATGCGCCGCTTGCCGAGTTGTTCGGGTATTCAAATGCCATGCGTTCACTAAGCCAAGGCCGTGCTGGCTCATCGCTCGAGCCACTTCAATACGAACCGGCCCCCGCCGAAGTCGCCGATTCTTTCGCCATGTTTTAGTTGATTCCTCGATCGTTCGGGTTTCGGCGCGGGATTCATTGGGCAATTTCATATTCACGCCCGTTTCGGAATTGCATGTCAGCTCTTCGGAGACACCGGCTTTTTGTCGTTGTTTTCAGCCGAATTTTGCTAAACAATTGCTACTTGGAACGAATAGCTTTCATCGAATCACCGCTTCAAGGAATTCAAAATTCATGTCCCGGCTCTATCTCCATCAAGAACTTTTGCTTCTGACGCTCAACGATTCAAAAGGAACTTTTGAAGGAGGGATGTATCTTTATGGCGTTGCCGGGGCCGTCCTGAGTGAACTGTTGTTGCAGGGACGAATCAAAACTTCGGAAGACGACAAACAGATCGTAACCATCGCTGAGAACTCTCCGACCGGAGACGAGATTCTCGATGAGGTGGTCCAGCTGATCAGGGAATCGGCCAAACCTCGGCCACTCAAGCATTGGGTGTCCAAGGTCGCGAACATCCGGGAACTCAAACACCAGATCGCAGAACAACTTTGCAAAAAAGGAGTTTTGCAAAAGGACGAGAAGAAAATCCTCTGGTTGTTTACGCAGCGAATCTACCCTGAGGCCAATAGCAGCGTGGAAGATGAAATTCGTCAGCGAATGGGTGAGTTGATGTTTCAGCCTGATCAGAAAGGTGACGAACGAACGACCGTTCTTGTTGCCTTTGCCAAATGCTCCAACGTCTTGAACGCGAATTTTGCGAAAGTCGAATTGCAGCAACACCGGAATCGAATCGAAGAGATATCAAAGGGTGACTTGTTGGCGACGCAAGCCACTCAGGCGACCATTGCTTCCGTTCAAGCAGCGATCACGGCAGCAACGGTTGCGACGACGATCGCTGCGACGACGGCCGCGACCGCGAATTGAAATTCAATTTGCCACCGGCGTCGAGGAACGGAATCCGTCGCGCGGATTCTGCATAATCAGCCGACGCATTGGCCTCTTCGGGTTTTCGCCGAAGCTTTCTTACACTTCGGCCGGTTGACCCAGTGGCAAATTATTCCATGTACCATCGACGAGTCGCCAAACGCCGTTCGGATTTGCGTCCTGAAGCACAGCCGGCAAGCGGTGGGGGCGAACGTTGTCGAAACATTGGAGCATCGAAAAGCGAACCAGCGATGCGGGAATCCCGACAGCCGTGAAAGCCGGATGGCCCGTTGCAGGAAAAGGACCGCCGTGGTTCATTGCGGAGGAAACCGCAACGCCTGTCGGCATCTTGTCATTCAACAGCCGACCAACGCGAAGTCGCAAGACGGAAGCGACGCGATCATAAGCCTCGTCGTCGCTTCCATTTTCCGCGGAATAAACACATCCCGTCAGGTTGCCTTCCAACGAAGCGACCACCTGGCAAATTTCTTCGACCGAGTCGGCAACAACCATCAGCGAGCAGTTTCCGAAAGCCTCCGTCTGCAGGGCTTCGGAATTGGCGAGGAAGTTCTGGCCGCTCACGCGCAGCAGTGAGTTTTGCACGGAATAACCTTCGCCGCCGCCCGCTTCACCTCCGCAGAGCAACTTGGCTCCGGCGCCTTTCAACGTTTCAATCGCCTCCGCCAAACCTTTTTGTCCCGACTTGGAGAGTAGTGTTCCAACCGGTGCCGCTTCGAATTTTTGCTTGACCCCGTTCAGCCAGTTTTCGGTTGCATCGCCCGACGGAAGGATAACGATTCCTGGATTGGTGCAGAATTGCCCGGTTCCCATCAAACAGGATCCGGAAAATTCGTCGACCAATGCGTCCGATCTTTCAGAGATCGCGCCGGCGAGAACGACAACCGGGTTCACGGAAGAGAGTTCGAGGTAAATCGGCTTTCCGACGGAGTCAGCGGCCGCTTTGAGCTTCAATCCGGCATGTTGGCTTCCGGTGTATCCGATGGCCGCCAATCGTGGGTCACGCGCCAAACGTTCTCCGTCTTCATGGGACATTCGATAGATCAATTGCACGATACCATCCGGCATGTTGGTTTCTTCGGCGGCAAGCTGAGCCTCCTCGGCCAGCAGTCGGGTCGTCCCCGGGTGCATGGTATTTGCTTTGGCAATCACCGGGTTGCCGGCTGCAATCGCTGCGGCAAAGTCGCCTCCAGAAATGCTGCCGAAAGCGAATGGAAAGTTGTTGGGTCCGAAAACGGCCACGGGCCCAATCGCTCCGTAAACGGAACGGATGTTCGTCGCCGTATCAATTGTCGGGTGGCACCAGCTTTGAATCCGGCAGGCTTCAGCGGCTTGGCGAAGTTGGCCCGTCGTTCGGGGCAATTCAACGCCCGCTAGTCGGGGTTCGACAGGCAAAGCGGTTTCACGGTTGGCCAATTCACAAATCTCGGCAGAGCGGGCTTCAATCCGATCCGCAAACTTCTCCAGGAACTCAGCGATTCGCTCAGGTGCCAAGCTCTGCATGTTGGCAAAGGCCGATTGCGCGGCATCCAGCGCTGCCGAGCATTCGTCCCAGGAACTGACGGGAAACTCACCTTCAATCGGTGAAGCTTGTTTCGGGTCTTCTGCTTGAAAGGTTGAACTGGATTGGGATGCTTGCCATTTACCGCCAATCAAAACAGGGTGCACGGTCATCAGACTGCTTTCAAAATCACTTTGGATGTCAATATTCAGGTTAAAATCACACTCAAGTTATTGTGGCCAAACTCCTTCCTCACGCAACCATCTTTGAATTAAACTTGGTTTGAACGGTCGCGATACAAAGCCCGATCGTTCAAAGTCTTGCAAATGACGGAAGAAAACATGCAAAGGATTCAAGTCGTGGATTCCCATACGGGGGGCGAGCCAACACGCATCATCGTGGATGGCGGGCCCGATCTTGGTGACGGATCCCTGGTGGAAAGGCGCGAGGTCTTTCGCGAGAACTTTGACGAGATTCGTTCCGCGGTCGTGAACGAGCCGCGCGGTTCCGATGTATTGGTCGGCGGCATTCTTTGCGAGCCCACGGATCCGGATTGTGTTTGCGGGGTCATCTATTTCAACAATGCCTCCTACCTGGGCATGTGCGGCCATGGAACGATCGGCTTGATGGTGACGCTGAATCATTTGGGGCGAATCACGCCCGGACAATACAAAATCGAAACCCCGGTGGGATTGGTTTCCGCCGAGCTGCATGATCATGAAACAGTGACGGTCAAAAACGTCGAGTCCTACCGGTGGAAGTCAGATGTCGAGGTCGATGTTCCCAACTATGGCACGATCGTTGGAGACATTTCCTGGGGCGGCAATTGGTTCTTCTTGGTGAAAAACTCCAAGGAGCGATTGGAAATTGGCAACGTCAGACATCTGTCCAACGTCACCATTCAGATTCGCGAAGCGCTTGAAGCACAAGGAATCTTTGGCCCTCAAGGCGAATTGCTCGACCATCTTGAACTTTTTGGGGAACCCGATAACCCGGAAAACCATAGCAAGAATTTTGTGCTTTGTCCCGGACTGGCTTATGACCGTTCTCCATGCGGAACCGGCATGAGCGCGAAGCTTGCCTGTCTGGCTGCCGATGGGGTCTTGAAGCCAGGTGAGATCTGGCGACAGGAGAGTATCGTCGGCAGCATCTTCAGTTGCACTTATGAGCCGGGAAGTGAAGGTCGAATCACGCCTTCGATCACAGGCAAGGCTCATATCAGCGGCGAGACGACTTTGTTGCTTGATCCGGCGGATCCATTTTGCATGGGAATCCGAAGTTGAGCGCTAAGTCAGAGCATGTGGTTGTTATCGGCGGGGGCGTAATCGGCGCCATGAGTGCCTGGTACCTGGTCAAGTCAGGTTGCCAGGTCACGATCGTCGAACAAAACGAATTTGGAAAAGCCTGCTCGCATGGAAATTGTGGCTACATTGCTCCCAGCCACATTTTGCCGCTTCCGCAGCCCGGCGCCATCAAGAAAACCATGGCGGCCATGCTCAAGTCCAACTCGCCATTTGCGATCAAGCCGCGGTTTTCTTCTTCATTTGTGAGCTGGTTCTGGAACTTCTCCCGTCGCTGCAACCATCGAGACATGATGTCAGCGGCTGAAGGCAGACATCAGCTGTTGCAAGAGTCAAACCGGCTTTACGAAGATTTGCTGGAAGTCGACAAGATCGAATGTGAACGACAAACCAAAGGGCTGTTGTTCGTTTACGACACCGTTGATGACTTCAAAGAATTTGAAGCGACCAATCGGTTGATGGAGGAGAATTTTTCGGTAAGCGCGAAGGCTTACACCCCGGAACAATTGCAGGAGATCGAGCCCGCATTGAAATCCGGATTCGGAGGCGCGTGGCATTTTGAATGTGATTCGCACATTCGCCCGGACAAGTTGATGCAATCGATGAAAACCAGGCTGCTGGAGGCGGGTGTCGAGATTCGGGAGTCAACCAAGTTTGAACGCTTTCGCAATTCATCTTCTTCGGTCATCGGAGCAGAAACCTCATCGGGTGAGATTGAAGCGGATCGGTTCGTCGTTTGTACGGGCGCTTGGACTCCTTTTTTGAATCATGAATTGGGATGCAAGATTCCCATCGAGCCGGGCAAAGGATATTCGATCACGATGCCATGTCCCGACCCGATGCCCGTCTATCCAATCATCTTCGAACAATCTCATGTCGCCATCACTCCGATGAAAAGCGGGTACCGAATCGGATCGACGATGGAATTTGTCGGCTATGACGAGTCGATCAATCCAAAACGTTTGGGACTGCTCCGGACGGCTGCCGAGAAGTACTTGAAGCAACCTTACGCTGAGCCAGTCGAAGAAGAGTGGTATGGGTGGCGGCCCATGACGTGGGACGGAAAGCCTGTCATCGATCGAAGTCCACGATTCGACAACGTGTGGGTTGCTGCTGGACACAACATGCTGGGTCTAAGCATGGGCACCGGAACCGGAAAACTTGTCCGCGACCTCGTGCTTGGTGACGAGCCAACCATCGACGCATCCCACTTTGCCGTATCACGTTTCAATTAGCCTGCGAGCTTGTCGGAAGCGCGTTTCAGCACAGGCGACCTGGGCCGGATGCGTGAGTCTCGATTACTAGGGCGAAGACCATCCGCCCGAGAGAAATCGGGCGAGCGACAAGCCAATGAATCGTTCGGTGGGTCGCTCGACTATTGCTTTCTTACTTCCGGCCCGAAGACTTGCTCCAATGCTTGGGCGATCGTCGAAGCGAATCGCTCATTTCCACGCTCATTCGGATGCAGACCGTCTTTGCTGTAATGTCGGTCTTTTGAGACCCATTGGCCCGGCGGGATGACCGGGCTCATCAGCACGAACGAACGGATTATCCCGTCGCCGACCAGCTGGAGATCGTATTTGCGAGCCAGTTGTCGCTCCAAGCCATCAAAGGGATCAGAAATAAACCCGCGTGGAATTTCGACGAGGATGACCACGATTCCCGCTTGTTGGAATGCCTCGATCATTTGAATCAGATTCTGTTTGGCGTGCCGACGGGGGTAGCCCTGGTTGTAGTCATGCCCACCAAGTTCCAGAACAACCGCCTGAGGGTTCGCTTGAATAATCTCTTCGATACGTTTGACACCTCGATCGGTGCGAATGCCGTTTTCGCCAAAATCGAGAACGGGCGCAGAGATTTTTTGCGACAACACTTTCGGGTAACCATAAGCGGTCAAGCTGTCGCCGAGACAAACGACTGGCTTCGTTGTATTCCAAGTCCCGGGTTCACTTGCCGTTGTGTAAGTGTTGTAGCGCCATATCAAGGCGACGATTCCCACGAACAGGAAGACTGCCATGAGTTTAGATACTCGGGTGAGGCGGTTCACTTCCAGATTGGCTTTTGAGCGTCGCCAAATAACAAAACCGATCGCAACTGCGCAAACCATCAAGCAGACGAAAATGATGGTTTCCAGAAACAGTGGCGGCCGTTTCACGCAGAAAACAAGCAAGCCAATCAATAGAACCCCAAAGCTGTTTTTGCTCCGAACGATCGCGAGCCCATGAATGATCAACCAGATCAGAAGCATCCAGGGAGCCGACGAAGGAAAGGTCATCAGCGAGAAAAAGACAGCAAGCGTCCAAAGGACTGCCTTCGCCGTGAAACGAACCAGCGAAGTCAATGAATGGCGTCCACGCTTTGGTTGATCTGAGTTTGCTCCCATAGAAACATTCTATCCACGGGATCGTTGATCCAAAACCAAATAAAATTTTTGCGACTAACGTGACTCAACTATCGATAGATTGTCGGTCGAGTTCGAAACTGGACACCCGGTTCCCGATTCGGAAGGGATGAGCCGATTTCACTTCGGCGTTCCAGATTGGATCTCGAGCTGGGCCGGACGAAGAGCGATTCGTCAACCAGTTTTAGAGGTTTTGCATTGGCGATTGAGCCGGGCCGATAGGAAGACGTGGCAAGATTCGATTGCGACGGTTGATTAACGATCTTGCGAATTCGATCCGAGTTGAGTTCGGAACGGTTCTGTGAGTTGTTGGCGATGATCGGGTTCCGAGGGGCGGTACCTTGAGTTTGCTTCACGTACCAGTTTCCATCTGCGTTTATCGTTTGCATTTGGCCGTAAGAGGCCTGTTCGACGGGAAGGCGATTGTCGGACGATTGGGATCGGGTCGGATTGGAAACATAGACTTCGTTTCCGATGCTTTTTTCAATGGGTTGTCCATTCAGTTTTGGGCTGCCTTTCTTGACCCAAGTCAGCCATTGAATCTGCAAGTCGCTCAAGTCGTTGATGCCGTAGATTTCCTTCGTTGCGGCGCCCCAACCGTTGAGTCCCATGCCCCGATCTTCGTAAGCCAGGCCTGTTTCGACGTAGCGAATAAACTCGCGCTTTCCTTTTTGTTGAATCAGAAACTTGGCGAGAGAATAGCCTTGAGCGTAAAGTGGAAGAATATCCCGAGGATACTCACGCATTGAGAACATACGATTGAAAGGGATCCCTCGTGAGGGGCGCGACGAGAGAAACTGCATCAGCATCTGATGGTTCTTGCTTTTCTCGCTTTGATGTTCGACCGTCGTGCAAGCGCCCTCATCGGCCCATCGTGGTAACGGTCGACCGAAGTGGGTAGCAAAGATGGTGTGGGTGACTTCGTGAGGCAGAACCGAATCGAGTACGCGATCGGGTGGGCCAAAAATTTCCATTTCCCATTCGACGGGCTGTGACTTGCCTTGGGCGCGAATGAAGCCGAATCGTGTAACGCCTCCCGCGTGCATTTCGATTTTTACTTGGATAGGACATTTGTCGCGCCAGGCGCCAATTTCATACCCCAACCATTCCTTCGAGAGCTCTTTGCGATATCGCTCCGCCTCGATTGCGACTTTTCGAGCGAAAGCTTCCGTCGGCGCAGTTACGATAAAATTCTCACTCGCAACAGTGGGGTTCTGAACTCGCCTCGCCTGCGGTTGAAAGCCCCTCGGTGCCCTGAATTGCGCTTGGCTCGTCGTGGTGTCGGCAAATTGAAAGGCGACTGCAAGAAATAGAAAAACGGGAAGGGAAGTTTGCGTCCGATACCATTTCGTCATGAGAGCTTCCTTGCTCGGTGTTGGGTCAGCAATTGGTCACCTGGGGACATCCGGTCCCACGGCCCAACCCAAGGCAAATGCGAGGCCAATCCTGGGTCAAACTGAAAATGACTTGCTGTGCGACGTTTTGGCTTACGGAATCAAAGTCCAATGCGGTCAGACTTTCATTCGTTTGTAAGATTTGCAAAATTTATTGGATCAAGACCGCAATACCTAGGTCAGTTGAGGGCAACGCTAGCGACTGTATTGAATCCCCCGGTTTTTCAGTCATTGAATCGATCTGTGTCTCAAACCTCACTGTTTCACCTCTGAAATGCCATTCACGAAAGCCGAGTTGAATAAACGTCAGCGAAAAGGCGAGATTGCCCTGCGGTGGATCCTGGGGTGCTCACTTGGCGTCGTATTCGTTTGCTACGCAATCGCGTACTTTGTTGGTGCGCCATCAAGCGAGCAGTTGTTACTCGACTTGTCGAGACTCGACCCGTCGCCCAACGATCCTCAAGAAACCACCCTCAGCTTGTGGCTCACCGTCCCCATCTTTTCAATCGTTTTGATTACTTTTTGGTGACTCCACTGGCCATCAGCCTGGCGCTATCGGAAAGGGTGGGCGTTTTGTCCTGGCTTTTGTTCATGACTTGGTAAGCGACGATGTTCACCGTTTTCAGTTGGTTCATCTACCTAGAATAATCGCTTTTGTCGCGGGTCCGTTTCGGGAGGGTGGAACTGACTCTTGTCCAACGGTTCGGGTAGCTGGTCCAGTTTGTGTTTCTTTTGAAACAACTCAAACGTCGCTTTGATTTGCTCGGCAATGGGTCCGCGACCTCGCATTCGCTCTCCGAACTCACTGGTATTCAAATTTCCACCGCGCATCTCCCGTACCCGTCCCAGCACTTTTTCAGACCGGTCGGGAAAGTGGGTTTCCAACCAATCGCTGAACACATCCTTGACCGCAAATGGCAAACGCAAGCTAACGTAAGCAGCGCTCCGAGCTCCGGCATTGGCTGCAGCCTGAAGAATTTGCGGGACCTCGTGATCGTTGAGACCGGGAATGATGGGAGCGACCATCACCATGACCGGAATTCCTGCTTCCGATAAACTCTCGATCGCTTTGAGCCTACCTTCGGGAGTACTCGTTCGCGGTTCCATTTTCTGTGCCAGATTTTTGTCGAGCGATGTTAGGCTGATTGCCGCACGAAATATTCTCCGGGCCGCCATCTCCGAAAGCAGGTCCAGGTCACGCTTGATCAACGCATTCTTGGTAACGATTGAAATGGGTTGGCCGCATTCAGCAGCGACCTCGATGCATTGCCGAGTAAGTTGAAATTTTCTTTCCGCTGGCTGATAGCAATCCGTAACACCCGAAAATGCAATCGAGTCAACTTCGTAGGCTTTGCGCGAGAGCCATTTGCGAAAAAGTCGGGCAGCGTCTGGTTTCACGACGACCTTGGATTCGAAGTCGACCCCTGCGGAAAATCCCAGGTACTCATGCGTGGGGCGCGCGTAACAATAAGAACAGCCGTGTTCGCATCCTCGATAGGGATTGAGACTGTAACGAAAATTCAAGTCGGGACTATTGTTTTCGCTAACGATCGATTCCGAGCGATCGATCAGGAATTCAGTTTCGGGCTTCTCCGCAAGCCGCCCATTGGCTTCGTCATCGTCCAGTTCGGACCAGTCCTTTTCAACCTCAATCTTCTCAAACCGATTGGTTGGACTGGTTTGCGCGCCACGGCCTTTCGTAATTGGTCGGTTGATTGGATGTTCCGAATGCGACATGGCGTCAGGGGCCCGAGTTGGTTTCTGTCGATTCTATCTCGCTTTCCTGACACGTTTGGGCTCGTTGGAAAACTATTGCCGAAATCGAAGAGGTTTCTTCTCTTGAAATTTCTTTAAGCGGACTCGATGGACGGTTTTTTCTCTGGTTTGTGTATCGGTCAGGAGACTCAGGATTTCTTCTTGAATCTGGATCGCCTTGTCGAATTGCTTGTCTTCCGCATAGCTGGCTGCCAGGATCGCGAGGGTCGAAATGCTTCGATTCATGGCCACCGCCTGTTTGGCAATCCGAACCGCCTTCTCTCCGTCGCGATAGTTGGGGTTCATGTCCGTCGACAATCGCGAGGCGTGCATCGTCAAAGTTTGCACCAGGACGATTTCCTTGTTCTTGAGAAAGGTCTGCGCCTGTTTGGCATCTTTGTCATATGACAATGCAGCTTTCAAATCTTCTTCGGCAGAATCAAGCAGTTTGTAACATCGGTCAAATAGCTTCATCGACCGATTGGCTATTGCCGCGTTGACACTGTCGCCACCGCGCAGAACAAGCATGTCTGCCGGGTTGTATCCTTGGTCGATCAACCGAGTCGCGATTTCTCTCGAGAACGATAAGCACAAATCGGCAAAAGGCAAAGGTCCGTTTCGTAAATACGCCAGTCCGTCGCGGCTGAAGCCCTTGGCGAGTTCTTCCAATGTTTCCGGCTTTTCAATGAACCGGCTTTTCGCGTATTGAATTCTTAATTCGAATTCGCGGTCGCATTGGCTTCGAGTTTGGATTTGCTTTTTCGTCATGCGGACCAGTCGGATTCCTGTATCTTTGTCCGACGTGATCGTTGGGCTGGGCCAAGCCCCCGGTTTGTAATTGTGATTCAGGTTGGCCGAAGTGAAACTGCCTCCTAATTCAAAATAAACGAGAGCCAGGTTTGGATCACGAAGATCCCCCATCTCCGTGAGGTTGCCGTAGGCATCGAAAAGTCCTAACGAATTCGGAAGGCGAGTCGCGACCGGTTGAGGCTTGGTTGCATTTTTGGATGACCAACCGATAAACGTGTGGTAGTCGGCGTCAACGCGCTCCAGATTGAAAATTGAATCGGAAGCCGCCGCTTGCAGATACTCCGAGAGCGACGGGAGTCGATAACCGTTGGCGGCCTGGTTTTTGACCCAGTTCTCGACTCTCGGATCAAAGGCGAACGTCGATTTTTCGAGCTCAGGATCGAGGTTCACATAGTAAGGCTCAAGTCCTTCTTTTCGACTTAGCCAATTGCAGAAACGAAGGGCCGTGTAAAAACCAAAACGAGTCATCGGAGATACCACAGCCGCCTGTCTTCCGTTGTCGCAAGAACTGGAGATGGCTCCGTCGATGACATCCTTGAAGGTTTTTCCTTTCCACATGCGGTCCAGCCCGGTTTTCCCCAAGACGATCTCGCGACTTGCAGCTTCGGTATCTTCGTTGATGAATTGTTGGAAAAGGTTGGCTGTCACCTCTCGATCCGAGACGAAGTATCCATATCGAATGCCATTGTTCTCGAAGTGGACTTCATGGCGAATCAAAATGTTTCCAAGAGAATTGGCGTACCAGTCGAATCCGGGTTTGGGTTCTGACGTCGGTGCAATCGCCGGGAGATCTTTCTGCCAGCGCTTGAGAATGAGTTCGATCATCGCGCGGATCGAAGCCCTGCTTTCATTGGGATAGGACTTCAATAAACTTGCGGCAACGGTCTCGAGCTCGTCTTTTTCAATCGAGCTGACAGGGACTTCCGCGATCGACGCCAACAAAAAGTAACGGGTCTTTGAGTCCTCGCGATCCAGGTATGTTTCCCAAAGCGGGATAATGCTTCCGTTCCAAACGCGGTAGGCATCGACCAAAGCGAACCGTTGATCTTCAATCGTCTCGCCCACGGCCGCGTCCGAAATGAACCGATCTAGCAAAGTTGGATTATCCATGGCGATCGAAGCGACCACGAGGCGGGCTTGGCGGCTTCGACCGTCCGTGGTGTCAAAGCGTTTGATGAGTTCAACAGCGGAATTTTCCGGGTCCTTGGCCAAGGCCTTGATCAATGGCAATACCAAGGCCTGTTCGACATCAGGAAGTTTGTCCACAAGGAGTGGAATTCGAAGGTCATCAAAGTGAGCCAGCGCGATCGCGTATCGCGTTTTGAGCCCGGAGTCTTCGACTTTCTCCAACTCCGATATCAGCGCATTTTTTGCCATTGCCTCAAAGGGTGTCAGATTGGCGATGGAAAGTTCAAGTTCCTCGACGGGTGATGATCCCACGGCCAATACCAAAGTCTCGGTTTGACTTTTCAGGTTTGCGATTTCCTGACGATCACTCTGTTGCTGAAACCACATGAACCCGACAACCCCGATCAGGATCGCAAGAAATATGGTCGCGACCAGAACAAACGCAAGGCGTTTACGCTTCCTTTCTTCCGCGATTTTGACTTCGGCTTTTCCGATCGACAGCTCGGACTCACGCAGTCGTGCTTCCACAGAATGCAGGTATCTAGTGACTCGTTGGGCAACGGCACTACCGTCCGCGGGGCGCGAGGCGGGGTCTCGCGACAGGCAGTCGCGGGCAAGGTCAAATAACTCGGCATCGAGATTCATGGATCGGAGGCGTTTCAGCGATTCGTCGACGGAACCGCTCGCAGCCGCGGCAATCAGCGACTCATCCGGAACTTCCGAGTACAAGGGCTTGCCCGTGAGTAACTCGAGCAGGATCGCGCCGAGGCTGAACACGTCGGAAGCGGGTGAAATCTCATCAAGCTTTCCGGTCGCTTGTTCGGGTGCCATGTACGATGGCGTGCCGATGACGTCTCCGTGCCGGGTTAATTCGCGATGCGGTTCGGAAATCGAGCTGTCGTTGGCGCGAAGGATTGTTTCAGCCAGGTTCGCATCGCCAAGATGAAAATCGTCCAATTCAGGTCGTGGTTCTGCTGCCGCATTCGCCGACGGTTTGCGCGACGAAGCGTCCAAGACTTTGGCCATCCCCCAATCCATGACTTGGACTTCCCCGAACTCGCCGACCATCACGTTGGCCGGCTTCAAATCGCGGTGCACAATTTTCTGAGTGTGTGCATAGGCAATGGTTTGGGCAATCTGCTCAAAAATACCGATCAGATGCATCCGTTTCTGTTGAAAGTCGGATCGATCGAGGATTTCCGCAAGCGTCTCGCCTTCGACGAGTTTCATTGCAAAAAAAGAAGAGCCCGTGACCAGCTTGCCGCGATCATGGATGGGTGGTACGCCCGGATGTTGTAAAAGTCCGGTCACGAGGGCTTCTCGATCGAGCCTCGCATTGGCGGCCGGGCTGGTCCGGAACTTTTGGTGAAGAACTTTGACAGCAAGCGGCCGCTCGAGTGTTTTGTCAAAGACCCGCCAGACATTCCCGATCCCGCCGGCGCCAATTTCTTTGAGCGCGCGATATCGTTTCGGCAGCAACGGCCCTTCCAGGTCAACGGGCGGCGGCTCGGGCATGAGCAGCAGATCGCGAATGCTCTGCGCGTCCAAGTTGGGAAATAATTTAGAGTATTCGGACGCATCCGCCGAAAGACCACTTTGTCGTTTTCGTTCAAGGTCGCTTTGAATGAGTCGAAGGCAAAGTCGTTCGTTGCTCAACGCCAAAGATTCAGATTGAATAAACGATTCAAGTTCAATCTGTTGACTGCGAAATCGTTGGCAAATGGACTCAACATCGACCGGTGAGCTGGCGGCTTTCGCGTTTGCTTGATTTTTGTTCTCGGAATCCATCAACCCGCCTTTGACTTAGCCCGACTTTGTTTTGGTAAGGACATCCTGGCAATAGTCGATCAGGCCGAGCTCGATAAGTTCCGCTTCCAGGTCTTCAAATGATGGGGATTCGAGCGACTCGGCAACAACGTCGATCAACAAATGGGCGAATCGAGCCCTTGCTCGGTGAACCGAAACTCGCGCCGCACCAGCCGTGGTCGACTTTCCCGTCGCGAGCGAAATCGCTTCGGCCAATTCTTCCGAACTGGCGGCCGGATCCGAAACCCGGATGCGTAGTATCGTGTTCCAGGGCTTGCCGGTGCGTTCTTCTTCGGCTGAAAGTGCTTTCCAGGTTCTTGAAAGCAACTCTTCCCGCCAGCTTTGAATGAAGGCGCGATCATCATCACGCTCGGACGCGGTTTCCTGGCCCGTCAATTCTTCATGCAGAGACTGTTCTTTTCTGGTTTTCTGTTTGCGAAAATGCAGAGCGACAATTCGTGAAAGGACTGTTTTTACAAAGGATCGGAAACGTCCTTTGGATGGGTCGGCGTTCTTGAATTCGCCGCGAACAAATTTGATCGCAAATTCCTGAAAGAGTTCGTCCGCGAGATCGGCATTTTTTACCGAAGCGAGCAGGTACCGGCGAATCGCGCTGCCGTAAAGATCCAGAAGCTGCTGTTGGGCGTTGGCAAGCGATCGTTCGTCAGAACCATGAGCTTTGCGAACGACACTCCAAAGGGTCTCGATGCGACTCAGGCGGGATTGGATTTCATCCAGGGTCATGATTTGACGTTCGTTAGGTTTGAAGAAATACAGTTTAACCGGATCGATCTGTTTGCCATCCCTCGAATGAAGGAAGTCAAAAAAAACGACCGCGGCCTGAACCGCGATCGCTTCGGAACTCACTACTTCCGCTTCTTTTTCTTGGACTTGAAGAAGTCGCCGACCTTATTGCCGGCTTTCTTGATGCCGTTTCCGATTTTCTTGGACGTGTCTTTGACGCCGTTCTTGATTCGCTTGCCGGCGCCCTTTGGGTCCGTGAAAGCTTGTTTCGTCAATGACTTGTTCCAGGAATCCTTCATGCCTTTCAGCGATTGTTTTGCATTGTCGGTACCGTTGATCAAGTCGCCAATTCCTTCAACACCGAGGCTGATCGGATCCGTTCCGATCACATCGTTCATGACCGCTGTCGCAGGATTCAGTTTCTTGAGCTTGTAAAGTTCACCTGCAGTTTTAATTCCGTTTGTTGTTTGCAGCTTTTTGTACTGCGACTTGGTGATCTTTCCGGAATTCAAAAGTTGTTTGTTTTTCTTTGAGTCGTTCAGCATTCCATTGGCGACACCGACGGCTGCAAGACCACCAACTCCTTTTTTGACAGCACCACCCATTTTGAATTTGGACTTGGGTGGGTTTTTCTTGGTCAGGGTTGTCGTGTTGGGGCGCTGCGACGTCGCCGTTTTCAGAAGTGACTTGGGTGACTGAAAGTTGCCCGCAAAACGCTTCGGATTTCCAGCCGTGAAGGGACGTTTGGTCGTCCCGGTTTTGCCGAGTGACGGAGGCGTTTTGAATTTGCCGGCGAATCGTTTCGGATTAGGTTGGCTTTGGATCTTCTTTGCCAGGTTTTTGTTTTGAAGCGACTTGGATGGCGAATTGAGGCGAACTCCCATTCGTTTCTTCGACGCGTTCAGAACGGGCTTCTTGGTCGTCGACGTTTTGGGATGGCTTTGGATCTTCTTTGCCAGGTTCTTGTTTTGAAGTGTCTTGGATGGCGAATTGAGGCGAATTCCCATTCGTTTCTTCGAAGCGTTCAGGACGGGCTTCTTGGTTGTTGACGTTTTGGATTGGCTTTGGGTCTTCTTTGCCAGATCTTTGTTTTGAAGCGTCTTGGATGGCGAATTGAATCGAACTCCCATTCGTTTTTTCGAAGGATTCAAAACGGGCTTTTTCGTTGGCGACTTTTGAACCAGGTCACCGTTTGGCTTCCGTTGTAGTCTTTGAATGACGGTCGAAGTCGAAGACACCGATGACTTGGTCGAGAGCCGATTCGAAATCGTCGAGTCTTTTCGGGGGAGCGAATTTGAGTACCCGGGGGACTTCTTTTTTATTTTGATGCGGCTGCTTTTTTTCGGCGCCGCTTCTTTTTTTGTTTGTTTTTCGTCTTTGAGTTTGACCTTGGTTTGTTTTTCCTGAGCTTCACCTAGGCCAATTCCGAGGGCGAGGGTCGCTGCGAAAGCGAGTGTCATGATCGTTGATTTCATTTTGTCGTTCCTGATTGGGTTGGTTGTTCGATTGCTTTGCTTCTTGTTTGCGCGGGGTCCGTCGCTGTTACAAAGAATTCAAAAAAAAAGCCGGACCATTTGGATCCGGCTCGTTTCGGGTGCTTTTTCGGCTATTCAGGCTGGTTGGTGAACTGAACGTCGAGGTTTTCCGCAAGTTTGCCGTCGTGCTTGTAGATCGCGAGGGTCGCTTGGAGTGGCTCTGGAGTTTCCAGGGTTGGAAGCTTGAGTGAAATCTCGGTAGCGGACCAATTCAGGATTTTGGCACGAAGTTTCAAGGTTCCGATAATGAGTTCGACATGGCCCTGTTTTTCGCCCAATTCCCCTTCCAAATCGATTTCTTGCCCGGAATGGACAACCGGCAGCGATTCGGCCGACTCGGATTCGTTTTCTTCCTCGGGTGCTGGAACCAGGGTTACCTCGATCTGGTGTGCGATTTCCTCTTTCGCGGTCATTACGAACACCGTTGCCTTGGCCGGTTCCGCCAGTGGAATGGAAGGCAATTTTGCTTCGGCAAGCTTATCGTTCCATTGGGTCAACTCGGCAGTTAGCACCAGCCGATCAATTTTGACAAAAACTGCCCCGGGATCGTTTCCAAATCCCTTTCCGTCAATTGAAACCGGCGACCCCACCTTAACTTGAGGGAGTTTTGGTTCTGGCTTGGGCGCTGGTTTCGGCTGGGTGATGGGTTGTCCGTGAATCGGGTAGGTGATGACTGGCGGGTTCTGGCAAACCGGAGGTCGATTGATGGGCGGGTAAGGGAGGACTTCGTGACGCGGTGGGTTTCGGAAACCGCCGCCGACTTCGTTTCGGATCTGGTCGACAACGTTTCGCTCGAGTTCTCGCATCAGCTGTTGCGATTCACCGCGAATGATGTTTCCAAAATCAAATTGTGCGTTCGCCGGTTGCTGGAGACCGACGGCCATGAAAAGTGCGAATATTGCGAGAAAATGACGCATGATTGAGCTCCTGACAAATCGAAGTTTTGATTGACTGCCTCAGATATGCGCCTCCATGGCGGCTGTTACAGAAAAAAATATGATTTCTCCGATTTCGCATTTGTAAGGGTTCGGGCCAGAATTCTCTGATCGTGACTGAAAAGCATCGTGAACGGGACGCTACGCTGAGCGAAGTTAACTCAATATGACGGAAGAATTTAAAACGAGGGTTGAAGTCCGGGCTTCGGCCCATTTTCATTTAAGATGTATTTTCTTGGTGTTTTCAACGTCACGGCATTCTTCGAAGCGAATCAATGATCTCTCGAGTGGTTTGGTTACAAACAGTCGCCCTGGCATGTCTTGTTGTTGGTTTTTCCTTCGAAGCCGATGCCGCGTTGTCTCAGGATAGTCGTGGCCAGGAAAGGCAAGGTCTTAAAACTGAGGTCATCCAGTTTCGGAGCCTTGGCGACCATGAGTTCAAGGCGAAAATTTATCGTCCGGAATCAAAGAAACGGAATGGCTTCGCCGTCTTGATGATTGGCGGCGGCTACGGAAATGATCTGGATTGGTCCGTCCCTGGGAAAATCAAAACTCGGACCGGCGAGCGAGCGCTTACCATTTCTGGTAAATCCCATGCCGACGCGCCCGTCATCGCCAAAATGCTTACGGAAAGTGGATTCGTTGTCATGCATTACAGCACGATCCCCGTTTGCAAACAGAATCCGTTGCGGGATTCCAAGGCCTTGGAAGCGTTTGATCAGGCAAGACTGTTCGAGTTGTCGAAGACGGCATTGCAAAAACTAAGGGAAAAGGAAGGAGTCGCCAACGACAAAATCGTGTTGTTGGGCCACAGCCTTGGCGCGGTTCGGGCGGCAAACCTTGCGGCAAGCAATCAAGGGATCGCGGGAATGATCCTGCTCGCCGCTGCCCAATTAACACGAACCGCAGCAAACGATCGCGGACGAAACATGAACCGGGATCGGGTGTCGGCGTTTCTCCTGGCCGCGGATTCCAACCGTGACGAGATTTGCCAGGTCCAGGAATGGGGACAATGGAAAACACGGAATCGAAAACCGGTTCACCCGCTTGCCGCTCAAAGCTTTAAGTCGCTTGATTTCAACAAGGATCAAAAACTTGTGCGTTGGGAATTGGCGGCCGGATTTGCTCGAGCGAATCGAAAGCAGTTTTCGGAAAGTGAAATGCGACGCAGGGACCCCGTCGGTTTGACTTGGACGGAAGATGTCCTGCGGAGTCGAGCTGAGCTTCCCGCGTTAATCCTTTATGGCGATCTGGATTTCGCCCAAGCGCATCACGCTCCGATCATTGCCGAATCGATTCGAAGCTGGAAACGGGGGAGCGGGGTCGTATTGAAGACATTGCCCGAACTGGGACATCAGCTCAGCAAAGAACGGGAGGGCAGGGTAGGCCCGATCGCCGGCGAGGCGTTGAATGAGATAGCGATTTGGCTGAACCGATTCCAGCAGGAAAAAGACTCCAACAAAAACCGGAGTCTGACCCTCAATCAGAAGGCAAACGGGTACCGGGGCATCTGGTATTCGAATCAACCCTCCGGCGATGAGTATGCTTTCAAATACAGTGGCGGGCTTGGAACCTATTGCGCGAAACACCGGCCCTTTGCGATTTACAGCAAGAAGGCAAACAAGACCTTTTTTTGCTACGGCGGTGCCAAGCCGGGGAACAACCGGGCGCTGCTGCATATGGTTTCTTACTTCGATCACAAAACAAAAACGGTTCCGCGCCCGACAATCTTGTTGGACAAGAAAACGAATGACGCTCACGACAACCCCGTTGTTTCAATGGATGACCAAGGGTACATCTGGATCTTTTCGACGTCTCATGGACGGGTCCGCCCTTCATTCATTCACCGAAGCGTCAAACCCTACGACATCGAAGAGTTTACGCAAATTCGTGCGACCCGCTTCAACGAGAATCGCGACCCGGTCGTGATCGACAACTTTTCCTACATGCAGATTTGGAATCGGCCGGGTAAGGGATTCGCCGCTTTCTTTACTCGCTATCAATTTCCGGCGGCCAGGACCATTTGTTTCATGAACAGTAAAAATGGTGAGCGTTGGAGCGTTTGGAAAAAAATCGCAGCGATCGAACAAGGGCATTACCAGGTCAGTGGTGTCGGAAAATCGAAACTTGCGACGATGTTCAATTACCACCCGGCAGACAAAGGTCTCAACTGGAGAACCAATTTGTACTACGTCGAAACCAAAGATGGTGGGAGAACCTGGGAATCAGTCGAGGGCAAAGAGTTGAAAGTGCCTTTGCGCAAACCAGACAATCCGGCTTTGGTTCGCAACTACCAGAAAGATGGACTGAATGTTTACCTGAAGGACATCAAATTTGATGAGTTGGATCGCCCGCTGCTTTTGTTCGTTACCAGCAAAGGGTATCAAGCCGGGCCAAAGAACGATCCGCGAACCTGGACCCTGGCGAAGTGGTCCGGCACGGCTTGGAGTTTTCATAAGATTGCGATTTCCGACAACAATTACGACATGGGGGAATTAATTGTTGATTCCGACGAATGGAAAGTTATTGCACCAACCGAGAAAGGCCCTCAGCCCTACAACCCGGGAGGCGAAGTCGCGATATGGGTTAGCAAAGATCGAGGGGTCACTTGGAAAAGAGATCGTATCTTGACCAAAAATAGTGAGCGCAATCACACTTTTGTACGCAATGTCTTGAATGCTCACCCGGATTTTGTTTCCATCTGGGCTGACGGAAACCCGCGAAAGCCATCGGAGTCGCGACTTTATTTCTGCGATTCCGAAGGCAAAGTTTACGTTCTACCGAAATCGCTCCGGAAGCCGACAAAGCCCAAGCGATTGAACATCGATTCGTCAAAATAACGGCCGTCCCGATGTCATAGTCTGATTCCGATTTCAACTTTCAGGAGCAGTGATGCCTCAAAAACGAGTGAACGATATTGCGAATAGGGCCGTCCTTCTTCTGCTCGTGTTTGTATGGGCGACTCCAATTGCCGGGCAAACCCAAAGCCGTGATTGTCAGCCAAACGAGGCTACTTCAACATCCTCCGTTCGCCTGAGCAACGAAGTTCATGTCGTCGAATTTGGCAAGACGCATCAGATTGAGAGCAAAGTACTTTCGGAATCTCGTACCCTTTTGATTTCCGTTCCTCAAAGCTACCAATCGGGCAAGCGATCTTACCCCGTGATCTATTTGCTGGATGGGCGAAGCAACTTTCTGCACACCGTCTCAGCCGCGCGTTTCCTGGCCGCGAATCGTCGAATTCCCGAATCAATCGTCGTCGGGATCGTCAACACGAATCGTACACGCGACCTGACGCCGAAGTCGGAGGCGAAGGCCGACTTGGAACAATACAAGGGGGCAGGTGGAGCGGACGAGTTTCACAGGTTCATTGCGACCGAGCTGGTGCCATGGGTCGACGGCAAGTTCCGAACAACCAAAGATCGCGTTTTGATCGGACATTCATTCGGCGGGTTGTTCGCAGTCCATGTGTTGCTGGAACACCCGGAGACGTTTCAGCGGTACCTGGCGATCAGCCCAAGCCTTTGGTGGAGTGACTTGGGATTGGTCGAAAAAATTGAGGAGCGCCTGGCGGATGTCGAGAAGGCAAAGTCGTTAAAGGGGCGCATCTTCATGACGCTTGGAAATGAAAAAGGGAAGATGCTCGAAGGGCTCACGCGGACCGAGAAGGCATTGAAGAAATCAGCTCCGGAAAGCCTCAGCTGGAAGTACCAATTGTTGGACCAAGAAACTCATCTTTCCGTCCCCTACTTGAGCACGTATCACGGATTGGAATTTGTGCTGAAGGGAGCAAAACGAGAAATCGTTGAGAAGGGTAACTGAAGTTTTTCGCGAAACTTGAATCCTGACTACGAATCGGATAGCGTACAAAAACTTCGAAATCGTGACCAAGCACTGAAAACCAACGAGGATCCAATGAGTAAATCGATTTTCTTGACGACTGCGGCAGTATTGTTAATTGGAATAGCTCTTTGCTTTGGTCCACGCCCAGACGATAGCCGGAATATGGTCAAGGCGACGAGTGAGTCGAAGCCACTTGCGACTGCGCAGGAAGATTTCGAAGCGATCGATAACATGCATCACTTCATGGAATACATTTGTCAGCCCTCATACAAGTCTTTGAAATCGGGGCTTGAACAGAAACCGGCTGATCGCGCCGCCTGGAAAAAGCTCAAAGGCAATGCCTTGGTTTTGGCGGAAACAAGCGCGCTGGTAGCCGAGCGATGCCCAGAAGACTTGAGTGCCGAAAAGAAGAAACAGTGGCACCAGCTTTCGGTAAATGTGCACAAGCACGGCGCTGATTTGTATCGCGCGCTTGGCAAAAAGGACTTCGAAGGCTCCAAAAAACATTACGGCCTGATGATGGATAACTGCAACAAATGCCATGCGGTGTTTGACAACGGTAAACACCAGCTGGATAAATAAGCGGCTGGATAAATAATATGCTTCGCAAATCAACGGCTGCCAGCGGTTGAAGTTGGATCGTTTGTCACGGGCCTGTGATTGGCGAAGCCGACGCGCCAAAAACTCGATATGGTTCGCGATTCAACCCATGCGCCGGCTTTGAATAGAAAGAATCGAATGCTCGGATTGATCAGGTTATTAATTGTCGGCTTTGCAATGATGGCCTGCGTCCTCGGCCAGAATATTTGTTGCGGGCAGCAACCAAATTCTCCGCTCGTCGAATCGTACCACCAATACGATCAAATGCGGAAACAAACCACGCTGGGACTTGAGTGGATCAACGTGAGCCCGGTGGTGAATTCCGCGCGCGTCGAAGCGGTTCAATTGCATGCCTCGAAACCTGGTTTGATGTATGTCGCATTTGGGTCGGGTGGGTTATGGAAAACCACAAACAACGGAATGACGTGGAAGTCCATATTCGAAAATCAAACGTCCTACGGGATCGGTGATATTGCCGTTGCCCCTTCCGATCCGGATATCATCTATGTCGGGACCGGCGAAAGCCTGAAAAAAGGCCGCAATTTTACGATTCCAGGGACGGGTGTTTATCGATCGGATGATGGTGGCAAGCACTGGCGCCATCTCGGCTTATCCGATTCTTGGCATATCGGTGAGATTGCCGTTCACCCCAAGAATCCAAACATCGCCGTTGTCGCAGTGCTCGGTCATTTTTGGTCGAAGAACAAACATCGTGGCCTGTACCGTACCGAAGATGGAGGCAAGACATGGAAACACGTTTTGTTCGTCAACGATCGAACAGGTGGCAATGACGTTGTTTGGGCGAATGATGACCCCCAAGTGGTCTATGCATCGATGTGGGAAAACAATCCCGACGTGAACGGCAGGGAAAGCGCGGTATACCGAAGCACAAACGGCGGGATCGACTGGCAAAAATGCGAGGGCGGGTTTCCTTCTGGAAGCAAGATCGGACGAATCGGGTTGGCCGTTTCTTCTTCGGATTCAAGGAAGGTTTATGCCTTGATTGATGATCGCGGAAAAATTCAGGAAGGCGCCGCGCAAGTTTATCGAAGCACCGATGGCGGAGAAACCTGGCAGCGCACCCACAAAGAAAACCTGATGATCTCGTCGCGAATCGGTTGGTACTTCGCGGATATCTATGTGAATCCAAAGAACGATGACGAAATTTTTGCGTTGGGCGTTCGGGTTGCCCATAGCAAAGACGGAGGCAAAACCTTTGAGTTGGTCAGCGGCAAGGTCACTCACCTGACGCCTTCGGCCGCAAGTGGATTGCATTTGGACCACTGTGAAATGTGGATCAATCCGGCGAACCCGGATCACCTGGTATTGGGTAATGACGGAGGACTTTATCAAAGCCACGACAAGGGAAAAACCTGGCTGCATTTCAACAATCTGCCGACAGGCGAATTTTACGATATCGCCATTGAACAATCGCCCAACTATCGGATCTATGGAGGCACCCAGGACAACTCAACCGTCTTTGGACGAGCGACCGAGTTGGGGCCAGCGCGACTGGAACCCTGGAAATACCTTTGGATTGATCCTTGGAATGGAGGCGATGGTTGTATTTCGCAGGTCGATCCTTCCGATCCAAATACCGTTTATTTCAGTGCCCAGGAAGGCGCGTTTCGGCGCAAAGACATGGCCAGGAATCGAGCCAAGAGTATTCGGCCCGGCCTGCCCAAGGGTCATGACGGCAAACTGAGTTTTAACTTCATTGCGCCGATGATTTTGTCGCCCCATGATTCGAAGACGCTTTACCTGGGTGGTAACTATGTTTTTCGATCGCGGAATCGGGGGGACGATTGGAAATTGATGAGTGGCAACATTGCGCGGTCAAAAGATTCGGCGCGGAACTCGATTGCCGCATCGTCGATCGCCGAATCATCTCTGGAAAAAGGCTTGATCTATATTGGAACGGACAGGGGCGCGCTTTGGGCGAGCGAAGACGACGGCGAGAACTGGACGGAACGATCGGACGGCCTGCCGCACGCTTACATACGTAGTATTTTTCCGTCTCGTTTTCGAAAGTCCCGTGTTTATCTATCGGCGAGCGGCATCAATTACGATGACTTGAGCGCTCACCTCTACTGCAGCGAAGATCAGGGCAAAACCTGGCGTTCGATTTCTGCGAACCTTCCGGCCGAACCCGTCAATGTGATTGTGGAAGATTCCCGCTTCGAAAACGTTTTGTTTGTTGGAACGTTTCGAGGTGTTTATGTTTCGCGGAATCGGGGTGAAACATGGGCGCTGCTGGGCCGCAACCTTCCCACCTGCAGTGTTTCAGATATTGCAATCCATGAAACGAGTCAGGACATGGTCGTCTCAACCCACGGGCGCGGGATTTTCAAACTCAATCTTAAGCCGCTTCATGCCAAATTCTCGCGAGAATCGGGTCCGAGTGAGTTTCTTTATGATATTCCGCAAGCGACTCGGCCCTATTTGAGTGATGGGCGTCCGGGGGCCAATTTTCGAGCATTTGAGAAAACCCCCATTACGTTTGAGTTAGCAAAGGCGGGTTCTGTGGCGATCGCCGTTCTTTCAAAGGACGGGAAAGCGTTGGCCAGATTTGATGTCTCTGGCCACAAGGGATTGAATCAGTTCCGATGGGACCTGGTTACAAAAACAAACGAGAGTTCTCAGCCTTATTTCATCAACTACCGCACACATCTGACAGCCGGACGGTATCGAGTTCAAATCAAGACACCTGGCAATACGGTCCTCGAAAAGGAACTTCGCGTCGTCGATCCGTAGCGAGAAATTGGCTTGCCCACCATCCGCCCACTTGCCCACTGTTTGGCACATTTGCACTGGGCTCATGAATATATTCGAACGGAATTTGGGCAATAGAATCAATCCCGTGTCCAGGCAATCTGGCCCGAACTTTTGGCCCATATTTTGCGCCCCAACGGTTCCGCTTCCAGCTTGCACGTCGTAACGCATCGACGCCTCAATAGCTTTAGCTCAGCGGGCGAAAGCTTGGTTGCCCAGCGCAGTACAGTCACTACCGAACCGGCCAGAATCTTTTCCCAGAATTATCGTTGCCATATCGATTTTCCGACCTAAGCCGGCTAACCAGAATGATAATGTAGGCTGTGGAACGGTATGTTTTGCCGCGATCTTGAACCGCACCGAGAACCTGCTAATGAAATCGTTGAATCACCTTCCGTTTTTTATTCTGTTTGCATTGATCGCGACATCTTTGCATGCTCAGGACTTCAGTCAGTTTGAGTACCGCAACATCGGACCCTCGCGCGGCGGTCGAGTCACGGCGGTTGCCGGCACGGCAGCTGCTCGTTCGACATTCTATTTTGGCGGTTCTGGCTCCGGCGTCTGGAAATCAGAAGACTATGGTCTTTCCTGGAAAAATGTCTCCGATGGTTTTTTTGAATCGCCATCCATCGGCGACATTGCCGTTGCGCAGAACGACGCGAACATTGTTTACGTCGGCACCGGTTCGGACGGTCTGCGTAGCAATGTCATTGCCGGAAAGGGTGTGTACAAATCAGTTGACGGTGGAGCGTCGTGGGAACACATTGGCCTGAGAAACACCGGACATATTGGTGCGGTCGAAATCGATCCCACCGATCACAACATTGTCTGGGTTGCGGCGATTGGGCAAGCATTTAACGCGAATGAAGAACGAGGCGTGTACAAAACAGTCAATGGCGGCAAGACGTGGGAACGAGTGCTGTTCATTTCCGATACGGTTGGATTCTCTGACATTGAATTATTGCCAGGCAATCCAAACATCGTATTCGCGACGGCGTGGAAGGCGGAGCGAAAGCCGTGGACGATCATTTCAGGTGGTACGCAAAAAGAAGGCGGCCTGTACAAATCAGTCGACGCCGGCCGGACTTGGGAAAAGGTGACCGAAGGCCTGCCAAAAGGGCTGATCGGCAAGATCGATCTTGCGGTCTGTGCCGCTGACTCAAAAATCGTCTATGCACTCGTAGAAGCGCCTGGCGAGGAAGGTGGACTCTATAAGTCGATCAACCAAGGCAAATCGTTCAAATTGGTTTCCAATGCTTCAGTGATTCGAACCCGCCCATTCTACTACGCGAATATCGATGTCGATCCAAAGAATCCCGACATCGTTTATTCAATGGCCACAAGAAACATGAAATCCGTCGATGGTGGCAGGACGTGGAATAGTCTTCGAGTACCGCATGGTGACAATCATGACATGTGGATCAATCCCAATGACACGGACCTGTTCATTCAAGGCAACGATGGTGGCGCAAACGTTACACAAAACGGCGGAAAAACCTGGTCAACGCAGTTCAATCAACCCACCGCCGAGCTCTACCAGGTAGAAGTTGATGATCAATACCCTTATTGGCTGTACGCGGGCCAACAGGACAATAGTACCACCATTGCGATTCCTAGCATGCCTCCGTATCGCGTGCAGCACACCGCCGGTTGGATCGTCAATACCGGTGGATGTGAAACCGGACCGGCCGTTCCCAAGCCAGGTAATCACAATATTGTTTATTCAAATTGCAAAGGCCGGTTTTTCGTGTTTGACAAACGACTCGGTATCGAAAAGGGATACCACGTCGGTGCTTCCAATATATACGGCCATAACCCTCGTGATCTGAAGTATCGTTTTCAACGGGTCGCGCCGATCCATGTGTCGCCACACAACCCGAATGTCGTCTACATGGCTTCCCAATTCGTTCATCGAAGCACTGACGATGGCAAGACTTGGGAAACCATATCGCCGGACCTGACGGCTTTCGAAGCTAACAAGCAAGTCATTTCAGGTGGACCAATCACTCGGGACATCACCGGTGAAGAATACTATAGTACGATCTATTCATTGCGTGAGTCGCCTGTTCAGAAAGGCGTTATTTGGTCCGGTTCCAATGATGGACCCGTTTATGTTACTCAGGACAATGGAAAGAACTGGAAAATTGTAACGCCTCGAGGATTGCCATCGGGTGGACGCGTTGATGCCGTCGAGCCGTCGCCGCACGATGCCGCGAAAGCCTACATTGCGGTCCTGCGATATCAGTTGGGAGACTGGAGGCCATACATCTATAAAACAGAAGATTTTGGAGCTCACTGGAAACTCTTGACCGACGGAACCAATGGAATACCTGATGACGTTCCCACACGAGTCGTTCGGGAAGATCCAATTCGAGCGGGATTACTATTCGCTGGAACCGAGTCCGGTATGTACGTGTCGCTTGATGATGGCGCTCATTGGAAAAAATTTCAGCAGAATCTGCCGGTAACGCCCGTAACCGATTTGAAAATCATTCGTGGCGACCTTGCGATCTCGACAATGGGCCGTTCATTCTGGGTGCTCGACAATATTTCCACGCTTCGGCAAGACACGTTTCAGAAGACTGGTGACACAGCAGTCTTATTTAAACCGAAAGATACGATTCGTTACCGCCCCATCTATCGCGGACGCGGGGTCCCCAATTATCCAGCGCCATCGGTGATCATTGACTATTACCTACCCGATGGAATTTCTGAATCCATTCAGCTTGAAGTATTTGATGCAAGCGGGAAGTTGGTGAATTCGTACGAGAGTACAGGAGGAAAGAAAGGTAAGGACAAGGAAATCACGGACATGAAGTTGAGTCAAACGCGGGTCATTGTGGACCAGTCGTTAACCGCTGATCCTGGGATGAATCGATTTCGGTGGAATATGTCGCATTTTGGCCCCTGGACCAACAACCGAGATTTCCGTTTTCGAGGTGGTCCGCTAGTCAAGCCTGGGATTTATACGTTGAAGTTGACGGCCGGTGGCTCTGTTTCTCAACAATCGTTCAAGTTGATCGTCGATCCAAGGGTACTCAATCAGGGCACAACCCTGGACGATATTGATGCGCAGGTGGACTTTGAATTAAAAGTGGTTGATCTGATTTCGGAAGTTCGACGATTTGAAAAGCAGGTCACCGATGAACAGAAGAAACTTAGTAAGAATGGCGACGCACTGTCACCTGAGGAGAAAGTTCGCCTTGAGTTGGTTAACGATATCCTCAGTCAAGTGAAGTCGGCTGATATTATCTATCCTCAACCGAAACTCGCGAGCCAAGTTTCGTATCTTTACAATATGGTGAGTAGAGCTGATCAGGCTCCTGGTCGGGAAGCGGAAAACAGGTTTGCTGAATTGAAGGCCAGCCTCGCCGATCTGCAGGCAGCCTTCAAATCGCCGAACTAGGAGCAAGTTCGGCGGCAGAATTTTGCCGGTGTTTCGAACAAATGAACAAAGTTCGCGGACTTTCGTCGACGAGCTTTTTGACATCTGGTCAGGTTGCGAGTCCTCACCAAAACGGAAGTGGAGGCGACGGGGATCGAATCCGCGTCCCAGCGACGAAGCTCAGAATTCGCGGCAGTTTCTGGGCAATCCGTTGGCATCTGAAGTTTGGCGGGTCAATTCCGGATTTTCGCTCATCTTTTCTGCCCACATTTCGTGATGGGCGAACCTTGCAAGAAATGATGCTTCTTTGATAATGGTAGTCCCCCGGAGGATAAGCGAATGGCTAGCAGGCTGATTCGAAATCAGTTGCCCTTCACGGGGTTGTGGGTTCGAGTCCCATGTCCTCCGCTGTGATTCTAAGTTTGGCGTACGTTTGCAGTTCCAATCGATCGCCTAAAACGTGTGATGCATCGAGTAGTTCAGATTTTGCTCGTGTGATACGGCGCCAGGGCGCATCACCACGACCGTTGAGAGTAAGTTTGGATTCACATCCCTGGCTTCGAGATCTCGAGCCGCTTCAATGTCGACGATTGCGCGGTTCAGCAATCGCGATTTGTACAAACAAGAAAATGTTTGACGAATCTCCCAGCCGAGCTCCCGGAAACTGATCGCAGGATCTTCGGGCGCGAAACGCCAATTGATCCCGTTAAGCTTTGGGTTTCGTTGTGTCTCCAAATTAAACTGCCGCCTCATGAAGCTAGAGGCAAGATCTGTAACCCAACACTCAATGTTCGGGCATTTCGTCAAAGTGCGCGCAATTTGGTCGACGAGTTCACGGTGTTGATAGATTAAGAACCCTTCCATGATGACGGCGACTCGTCTGGACTCCGCCAAAATTTTTTGAAGGAATTGTGGTGTGAAAAGCTGTCCATCAAACCGATCAACACGACAATTGGGTTTCACGGCATCGAGCAAACGCGTTTTTCGCTGAATGAGATCAGGAAGATCAAACTCAGTCCAGCGAAAATTTGATGGCAGCGCCAATCGGTAGGGTCGTGTATCATAACCCGCTCCGACACAGAGAACGTGATCACAAGCGCCATCGCCAATCAGTTTTTCCAGAATCTCGTCGACAAGCAACGAACGAATGATGGAACCGGTTGCGGAGTCGGCCTGTCCAGGAAATCGTTGAACCAGTTGATAGCCTTTGTCCCCGGCAAGCAACGGGGACCAGGGATCGACCAGAAGCGGTCTTTCGCGCTCCATTTCAATTGAGCGAAATGCTGCAGTGAGTCTGGCGGTATCTTCCGATGACCAGACTGGGGAAGCTTCTTGATTGAGAATCATTTGGATCCCTTCACTATACGGCAATTAATTCACTTGCCTTGGATTTGAATTGACTAAGTCGTTCTGCCCCTGTTGGTCCGACGACCGTGCCGCTTCCGTCAATCACTTGAAATTGGGGAGCGAGCAACTGGATTTCTTCGTTAGTGATCTTTGCGAGTTGGAAAAGATTGAATATCCCTGCCTCATTGAGGCGTTTCTCAAAAACGGGTCCGATTTCAGCGATTGAGGCTTGAAGGTTGTCCCGGGAACCAAACGCGGTCCTCGCAAAGTTCGGGTTCATCTCTGACCAGTCAAACAAGAAGGTGTTGACTTGGCGATTGACTTCGTCCAATGCCTGAGAGGTCGATCGATCGTTTGCCAGTCGAAACGGGAGAAATCGAATTTCGGTAGGATGCCTCCAGGAGTCGACGCGAAGCGCATCTTCAGGTTGGTCTTTGTCGAATCGAATAGAGATGTTTTCGCGCAGGGATACTTCGACACGAAATCCAATGATTGACTCTTCGACTGGTTGCCGCGGCAACGCGACGCGGATCGCAACATAGACGAGAAGCGTTGGTACATCATTTTCGTTTGTACAATCGAGACCCGCCTGTTCAAACAACTGTGTTGAAGCGCGAACGATGTCGCGCTCAATCACAGATTCGGCCGTCTGCATGTTGGTTTCCAGATCAACGATCGCCTCCAACCGAATTCGATTGATCTTTTTGAGGTTGGCGACGAGCCGGGTGCGATCAAGTAGGTTTTCCGTCATGGAGCAGCTTTCAAAAAGTGGTGAAGATATTGGTTCAACAAAACAGCAAGATTTAGAAAAGGCTTGCTGCGGCGCCCGCGATTGGCAAAACGTCTTCAATGATTCCGCCAAGCCCGTCGCTACCTCCACCGCCAGCATCTCCTCCGCCGCCAAGACCTGGAACGGGCGAACCGGCGCCGGCTCCCGGTGCTCCGGTTGAACCTCCTTGACCACCCGTTTGTCCGCCGACACCCGGACCACCTTGTCCGCCAGTTTGTCCGCCTTGCCCTCCAGTTTGCCCTCCAGTTTGTCCGCCAGTCTGTCCGCCTTGCCCTCCGGTTTGTCCGCCGACACCCGGACCACCGGTTTGTCCGCCTGGTCCACCGGTTTGCCCGCCTGGTCCACCGGTTTGCCCGCCTGGTCCACCGGTTTGTCCGCCGACACCCGGACCGCCCTGTCCGCCTGTTTGTCCGCCGACTCCTGGTCCTCCGCCTTGGCCCGTTTGTCCACCTACGCCTGGTCCACCGCCTTGTCCGCCCGTTTGACCACCGACACCTGGACCGCCGCCTTGTCCACCGGTTTGTCCACCGGTTTGTCCTCCAACTCCTGGTCCGCCACCTTGCCCGCCTACGCCCGGTCCGCCGCCTATGCCCGGACCACCACCTTGTCCACCAACACCCGGTCCTCCGCCTTGGCCGCCCACAGGACTATTACTTGGCGTTGAAGGCGTGGACGGTGTCGAAGGAGTGACGGTTGGACCGATGATTGCTGCGGGTCCATGGTTACAACACTGTTTGTCATTCTTGTTGGCAGCCATTTCGCGGGTAGCTCCAATCGCTTTCTCAAATGCAACGGCTGCTTCACGTGCTGCTGCTGCTTTCTCCGTCATGCATTGATTGTACGCCGATTCCCAGCGGCAGATTTCAGCTCGAAGGCTGGGGATTTCTTCTTGGTGAGCTCGAGCCGCCTGGAGTTGCCCGTCGAGGTCTCGGATCAGTTCCAAATCGCGTTCATGGCGCTCGTTGCCCTGACGAACTTCTCCATTCAATGAGGTAACCCTACGGTAGAATAGAAATGCCATCAGCAGTGAAAACAGAACGATGAGAATCGTTGCGATTGTGAGAATGCTCAGCCATGCATTTTTTGTTGCCAGTTCCAAATTGAGCTGGTTCATGGCTTCTTCACTTTCGCGAAGTTCTCGACGGGCTTCGTCCAGTTCATTGGCGACATCTTGCTGGCCCGCCAGGCAATCTTTGAGCTGCCGTTTGAGCTCTTCGACTTGTTCGAAGGCTTCGTTCTTTGCATGGATCGCGGCCTTCGCAATTGCATCAGCTTCCCGTTGTAGCTGTTCTGCTTTTCGACGCCTTTCTTGTGCATTGGTTGCGCGGTCATTTGCGGCATCGCGTTCTGTTTCAGCTCTGACCCTCGCTTTGTCGGCAGCATGAAACTGATTCTCGGCGGACTGTCTTCGGTTTCTCTCCTGGTTCAGTTTTTCAAGGGCATCCTTTTTGCTTTTTTCAGCGCGCCGGCGGAGGTCCGCTTGATACTTGCCGCTCGCGATTGATTTTTGCAATTCGAAATTCGCTGCCGCAAGCTTTTTCTCGAGATCTTGAATCTTGGCTTTGGAATTTTCCAATAGCTGATTGCAATCACAAAGTTTGCTTTTGATCATTGAGAGCTGCTTGTTGCAATGATTCAAGTTGGTTTGCAGCGAAGCAACAACGGATTGAAGGCAGTTCTTCTCATTCCTTACCTTCTCCAACTCGCGTGCAACTCTCTCTCGTTTTTTAATGCATTGGGCCAATGAAACCTCCAGTTCCTCGGCCAATTCTTCCAGGGCGCAAACCGTTTCTCGGCATTTTTCAAGTTCTTTCCGACACTTGCAGTCAGGAACAGTTACTTCGACGCGCTCGACGCATTGCTCAACGCAAATTGGCGGACACCAGTTGAAGCAACGCCATCGAAGTAACTGTGCTTCGGCGGAGCCTGGATGCAAGCAAAGAATGGAAATCATTCCAAGTAAAAAATTCTGAAGAAATCGGGTTGTCATTAGTCCCTCTTTGCAATCGAGCGAAACGAGTTTTATTCACAGCATGAAAGTTTTGTGAGTTAGTCAAGTGAAAGCTACGGATTGGAAGGCGATTGTTCGCGGACACGAAAGGAAGCAGAATCGAAAATGTTTCCCCGCGCCGATTGGTGTATCGGGATCTCGATTAAGCGACGTGTTCCCAGATTACGCCTTCACCTGTGCCGTCACCGCGAAAATGCACGAGCGGATTTTGTTGCCGCTTATTCAAACATTTGATGGTGTCATTCAACCGGCGCTTTGCGTTTTGATCGGGTTTTGGGGGCAGGGGGTCATCGATTCGAATGGGCCATTTTTCTTCCTGAAACGCACAGAGTATTGACTCTTGATTTAAAGCCGCCAGGCGAAAACGTTTCACGATACAGTTGCCAAGCCATAGTTGTTTTGAACGTCCATCCCATCGTGGCTTATGTTCCGGTGCGAGCGAGCCGCCATCGTAGTGTTGTTTTGTTTCTCTGTTCCTGACGTAGCCAAATGGCGCTTGGGCAACTGTTTCATCACGACCAAGGCCATTTGAACTGAGGAGCTTCGCGAGCCGAGCGCCGCTTTCAGTTAGAACAAAACATGACTGTTTGGAAAAAATCAAGTTGCTGGCCCGTCGGAATTTTCGCGAAGTACACGATTCTCCCGTGACATCCTTGCGGTGTTCCAATAGCCCATTTCCAATCAGCCAGCGAAAATCATTCCGGCATGCGCCAAGAGACATTAAGCCGTCGATTTCAACGGCGTATTCCCAGGGACTAGAACGAGTATGACGGGCGTAGTCGTAGGATTTGAGCAATGCATTCATCGCGAACAAAACATGGATGGTCGTCGATTGCAGAAATATTTCAGGTTTCATAGGCGCATTAGTCCGACGTTTTCCTCAATGCCAAGGGAGTAGAAATACATCGCGAAAGGCGCGCGGAAACCGCCAAATAATTTCAAAATAGTAGAGAGACGGCAGCTTTAGCTTCCGTTGTTGTGGTCGCCTAAGCTCTTTTCGTGGTGGCTCTTTGGGGTTTCGTCTCGATCCGCAGCCGAAGGGTCTGACGTTTGGTCAGCAATCGTTGGATCGTCTTTGATCAGACCCGATTCGTTTTCAAGATCGAAGTCCTCGTCTTCCCAGTTCTCTTCGCCATCTTCATCGAATTCAGGGTCCTCATCGGCTTGGCGTTTGATTCGGCCAACCGCCGCACGGGCCTCATTGAAACTTTCTCGGACTGCCGACAGGATCAAAACCCCAACGAACCCCGCGGCGCCGACAAGCAAGACATTTTGGCCGATCCCCGTTTCAAAGATGTCAAAAATGAAGATCCCGCAAAATCCGAAACAAAGCAAAAGCATGTAACTCTGCAGCAAAATCGTCACCACGAATAACACGAGCGCCTTCTGGCTCGATGCACGGGAACTGATATGACCGATCGACCAAAGATAGTGCTTTGCAAACTGGCGAGACATCATGGAAGCCGAGAGGGCAAACATGGCAGATGCAATCAGCCCGTAGAATACTTGTTCCTAGGATGCAAGAAAGGCACGGACCGCAGAGAATAGACCCAGCATGAAAATGGCGCCGGCTGCAATTTTTTCCTTGGTGTTATGAGACATGCTGCGAATTGGCAAAGTGAATCTCCCTTTCGGCGGGGTTTGCTTTATCCTAGCGGTGTCAAATAATCGCGTCCACAAAAATGGCCGGTTGCCGGCATTGAGGCTTCCGATCGAAAGCTCTCGATCGGTCAAAGTCCAGTGGCCCGGCGGGGCTCAACGCAAAAGCGAAACGCAACCGAAAGTTCCCCGAAAAACTCCCGCAAATTGGCATTTCGAACTTCGGAGAATCTTGCTACTTTCCTGCCCCAATCTCCAGTTCGAAAACCGCGGGATAAATCATGGTGCGCACGTCTGTCTGTTGTTTGGCCGTTTCTTGTGTTGTTGCCTTTAGCGGCTGCCTGCTGAACTACTCCCACCATTCCGTTGTCCGGCAAGACGAAGTTTTGCAGCCGCTGACTTTCGAGTCCGAGCAAGCGAAACTGTCATTCGAAGAGCGTGTTGATGCCGCCATGGACTCGGATCGAACTCAATCCGAGCGCTCGTTCGGGATTCCTTTTTTGATCGGCGTAAACCGTTCCAGCGATCTTTCAGAAGCCGCGATTCGGAATGACACCGCAACGCGTCTCGATGTGAACGGTGATCGTTTCATTTCAGAATACGAGGCTTCTCTCGATCGTTAGGAATCTTGAGTAACGATTCTCGGTTCGATCATTTTCGAAGCGGTTGCTGTTTGAGCTGCTGCCGCTGTTTTCGTCGGACTTCACTTTCCTGGACCGCTTTGATGGTCTTCAATGCTGGATTGGTGGGATCCAACGTGCTGCCCCAGCGAACCTCGCACCCGGGATGGGATTCAATGAAGCGCACGACAGCCTGTTTGCTGACCTTAGTGGCGTAAAGATCAATGGATTTGAGATTCTTGAGGGTTTCAAGTTCTGCCAGCGCATCGTCGTCGATATTAATGCCATTGAAACTCAAGGACTCCAGTTGGTCCATTTCAGCGATGTCTTTCAGCGCATGTTTGTCGATCTCAGTGGTCGGGCTGAAACTGAAATGTTTGAGTGACTCCAGTTGCTTGACATACTTCATGACATCATTGTTGTGCTTGAGCGACGGCAAGGGACGCCCACGAGTGCCACGCTGTATTTCCTTGTGCAAGTAAAGCGAAACGATGTCGCCATTCTCATCCAGTTTGCATCGTCCACAGTCACGAAACGCCTCAACGACATCACCTTTGGTCTTGGTGAGTGAACGGTTGAAGACGGGATCGCCCTTGATCACGTAACCTCGCCAATAGAGCACCGTTAACAGCGAGATCGCGACACAAATGGCGGCTGCGCCGAAAAGATACAAAAGTTGGCTTTTGGACATGGGATGACCGGCCTTTTCCCGAAGCAATGGCTTTACGAAGAATCAACAATGGTTCATTGCGCGACGAGCCCAATTCTTTCAGGAAATAAAAGAAAAAGCGACCGCGGGCAGACGGTCGCTTTCACGATGAGCATCGGCAAGTTGGGACGGGGGATCACAGAGAGAAGCCGATGCTTAGGGCGAATTTGATGTTTCGTGTGGGAGGTGATTTCCTTTCGTGGTTGAGGTTGTATCGATTCAGGATTGATTCGTAGTTGGTGAAAAAGCTTGGCAGGCGAATCTGCAAGTGCAACCGGCAATGCAGAATTCAAAAGCTTGCGGGAAAAAAACAACGTTGCTCCAAGTTGTCGTTCATGATGACTTGTTTCAACCTGCTTACTTACCTGCCAAGTGTTCGGAAATTCGGAGCAACCAAAATAAAGTTATCCAGTTGATCGAAACCGTTTTGGCTTCGGTGGAAATCTAATAACAAACCCCGTGCCAAACCCTCTTGAATCTTTTGTGAAATCTTTCGATTCCTGCGAAACGCGGGGCAAATCACATCAAAAACAAGTTTCGTGTAAAATGGCGATCCGAATAAAACGGAAAATCCTGGACCGAAACCGGGTGCGTTTTGTCTCAATTTGAAAACGCCTTCGCAAGTTGAAACGGGGTAGAAAAACACCGGATCACTTCCAGAATTTTCCCAATATGATTGTTCGCGTTTTTTCCAAAAACCATGAAAGATTCATCGAGAAATGCACGTAAAACAACCTGGCCTTTTGCCAGTCGTCATTGGAGTTGCTTTGCTGTTCCTGGTGTCGTTTGACAAGCGGGCGGAGGCGCAACGGATTGATCTATTGAAGAACAGCGACGGTGCGTCGGTTGGCTTGCAGTACTTTGTTGACGCCAAAGGCAATCCGATTACTCGAAAAGGTTGGACCAACAAGGAGGGCGTCCTTCAACATACGAAAGGCGGAGGTAATCTTTTTTTCCAGTCGGAAGTCGGTGATTTCGAGTTGCGATTCGATTTCATGACGGTCGCCGGAGGCAATAGCGGAATCAAGTATCGGGTGGCCAAGTATGGAAACAGTTGGTTGGGCTGTGAGTATCAGGTGCAGGATGACAAGGACCGATTGTTCAACAAACACTCGACGGGCTCCCTTTATGCCGTGTACGAGCCTTCCAAGTCAAAGAAGCAGAACCCGCCGGGAGAATGGAATCGAGCCCGAATCGTCGTCCGCGGCAGTCAGATCCAGCATTGGCTCAATGACGTATTGGTCGTCGAGGCGTCTGTCGGAACCGACGAGTGGAAAGAGCGAGTCGCGAATAGCAAATTCAAACCGCGGACCGGGTTCGGTGAGAATTCGATCGGCCGAATCATGATTCAGGACCACGGAACCGCGGTCAGTTATCGCAATATGGTTTTGACATACGGGGCTGAATTCGAACGCCAATTGGAATGGGATTCCGAAATCGTTGTGTCCAGTGGATGTTGCGTGCAGCGGGTCCTGGGGCAGTGCGGTCCGGTGATCGGCCCTGTTCGCAAACTGCGCTGGCGTTGCCGATAGTGGAGGTCGAATCGATGCCGACAGGTGTATTCAACTATCGCCGAAACGTGCAGGACGATGATCTCGATTTGCAGGGGCACGTCAACAACGTCGAATACGTGCGCTGGATGCAGGATGCCGCCGTCGCCCATATTTCTTCGCTCGGTTGGACGCCCGAAAAGCATCTGGAAAATGGAATTGTCTGGGTGGCATCGACTCATACCATTCACTATCGAAGTCCCGCTTTTCAGGGCGATTCGGTGGTTGTTCGAACCTGGGTCGAGAATATGCGAAAAGTTCGATCGCTGCGGAAGTACGAGATCATTCGTGACTCTGATGAAACGCTCCTGGCCGTCGCCGAAACGGATTGGGCTTTACTCAGTGTCGAGGAACAACGACCGGTTCGGATCCCGGCCGAGATTGTCGTGTTGTTTGAAAACCTGAAATCGGATTCGATCAAGAAATGACCAAGCCATTCAAACGATTGCTTCTGCTCCTGTTTGCGTTCATGATCCTGTTTCTGATCTGGCTTTTCCTGGACCATGGAAATCACGGGCCGCCAACCGTGTCCCGACAGACGACTTACGAAACCGATGAAGCCTTCGTGATGGAGAATGGATACATCGACTATTACGGGGTCTTGAACAAGCATTTTTTTGATCCGGTCGATCCCAAAGACAACGGCGGAATCAAGGTTGTTGAGGCGATCGGCCCCAAGCGCGAAGTCGATTTCGATATCTACTGGCGAATCATCACCCGGGGCAAGATGGAGCAGCCGAAGGGCCCCTACTATCGCCCCTTCGACGCATTTTTTGATCAAGAGAAAGATCCGGACGCCTTTTCAAGCGAAACGCTAAGCCAACTTTTCACTCGGCCGTGGAACGCCGAAGAATTTCCCGAGGGCAAGGCCTGGCTGGAGGCGAATCAACGAGCCCTAGAATTGTCCCAGGAAGCAGCAGAGGCCAAAGCGTTCTCGCTTCCGCTCTATTCGGCGAACCCGGAAAGCGATTCCCTGATCGCGGCACTCTTGGTTTATTCGCAGGAGGTGCGGACGCTCGCCCGATTGCTGATCGCCCAAGCGATGTACGAACTTGGCCGGGGTGAAATGGAAAAATGCCAAAACTGCATTTTGTCTACGCGAAGTCTGGCCAGCCAAATTGCGGGCAACGGAACACTCGTCGAGCAGTTGGTGGGTGTCGCGCTTTTGTCGATGGCGCAGGAAGCCGAAGTGCAGATGCTCAATTCGAACAAGTTGACGATGGAACAAGCTGAGGAATACCAGAACAAGTTTTACGGGATCAAGGCGTTTCCCGGGATTCAAAAAACAATCGACAAAAGCGAGCGGTTGATGGGGCTGTCAGCAGCACAGTCGATTCACCAGCATGGGACTTCCGGGCTGGGTGAGAATTCATCGATTCCTATCGGCCCCTTCGATATCGATGTCGTGATGAAAGAGTTGAATCAGGAATACGATCAACTTGCCGAGCGACTGAAGATCGAGGACTACCCGTCCCGTTCAAAAAAATTAAATGAGTGGGAAGGCGAGCTCGATCGTATGGCCGAGGATACGACCGTCACGAATTGGGTGCTTTCCATGCCGACTCGGAAGGGCCGCTCTCGAATGGCGTCTCGGATGATGCTTGGGCTATTGATGCCGGCGATCATTCCGGTTGATCGGGCCCATGTTCGCGGCGTTGTGATGACCCAATTGACGCCGATCGCCATGGAATTGGAAAAACGGTACATCGCCGATGGGAAATTTCCCGATTCCCTGGACGTGATCGCGAATGAAATGTCAAAACGTGATGCCAATTGGAATATCGACCCATTTACCGGTAAGTCGTTTTTCTACAAGAAAGAAAAAAACGGGTATCGGCTCTACTCCCTGGGCGCCAACGGCGTCGACAACAAAGGCGAATTCTCCAACGGAATCGACCAGGACGACACCGGCATCCATCGCCAATTGGAAAAGTCCAAATCGGAAAAATAGTGAAATCCGGCGCCGGCGACTTGCGACACTGAAGACCATTGACATGTTTTGCCTTACGACGCCATGGCGCCAGCGTATTCTCGACCTGGCCAAGTTGACCACCAGGATTTGAACAGCTCGTATTGCGACTCGACGAACTGACGCTGGCTATCGCTGAGTGCATCGGTTTCATTGAAATGCAACTCGTACTCGCTTTCGCCATTGAGGACCAGCAAGTACTTGTAAAACAGAACCAGGTCGGGTCCTTCGTCAAACGTAGAAAGCACCGTCATGGCTTCATCCAGTTCCTTCGCGTAGCGACGCGCTTCGAAGTCACCCGCCGCCGCAAGCTTACTTAGCTCAACGAAATGTAGGACTTCATTCGGTAAGGCATTCCCAATCCCGGTGATCGCGCCTTTGGCGTTGCAATTCACAAAGCCATGAAATACTTGCGTGTCCACGCCGACCATGAGCGAAAGTGAATCGTCGTTGCCAGTGATGTGTTCCGCCGCGTAGCTCAATGACTTGGAACCACCGAATTCCTTGAACCCAACCAGGTTTGGAAACTCGCTTCGCAAGCTGAAAAATAAATCGGCCCGCGTTTCAAACCCGTAGTAGGGGCTGTTGTAAATGACGGCAGGAACATCAGGTGCCGCTGCCAGAATCGCCGCAAAGTGATCGCGCTGGGCGGTGGGCGATGTTCCCCGTGACAGGACGCGTGGAATTACCATCAGGCCTTGGGCACCGGAAGCTGCCGCGTGAGCCGAATGTGAAACAGCTGACTTTGTGTTCACGGCACCCGTGCCAACCACGACAGGAACCCCGGCGTCGCACAATCGTTTGACACCTTCCTGGCGAGATTCATCACCGACCAGGGGCCAATCTCCCATCGATCCACAGTAAACGACTCCCCGCATTCCGGTTTCGACCAGCTCCCGGCCTTTGCGAACCAGGGCGTCAAAATTCGGCGTGCGATCTTGATTGCAGGGGGTCATCAGAGCGGGAATGCAGCCGCTGAAAATACTTGTATCCATGAACCTGGCCTGTTATTTGGCTTTAAAAACTCGGGAGAATCGCCCCATTGTAAACCGGACGCTTGGCTTGGCTCAATGCGCGGCAATGAACCGCTTCAAAAATCGATCCGTAAACAGAAGTTTGTGCCAGATTTTCAATTATCAAGTGATTTGTACTGCGGTTGACCCGAATTGGGTCAAGGCAGTGGCAGCCCAATTCGCTCGCGTTAGCCCTAGAAAAAACTGCCTGGCTCAAGTGATAATGAACCCGTCCTAGTTCGCGACCAATACATTTTGTTTCTGGAGATAATGATGCGTGCCGTTTTGTTTTCAACCCTGATGGTTTTTGCTTTGGTGACTGCCGTGTCCGCCCAAGATGAGAGTAAGAGCGACGTTCCTGCCGCTTTGAATTTCAAAATGAAAAACATCGGTGGCGACGAAGTAAACCTTGCCGAGAAATACGACGGCAAGGTCGTCCTGATGGTCAATGTCGCCAGCAAGTGTGGCTTGACTCCTCAATACAAACAACTTCAAGAGTTGCACGACAAGTACAGCGAGAAAGGCCTCGCGATCGTTGGCTTCCCTTGCAATCAGTTTGGTCGTCAGGAACCCGGTTCATTGGAAGAGATCAAAGAATTTTGCACGACCAAATACGGCGTCAAGTTCGACATGATGGCCAAGATCGATGTCAATGGCGATGGCCAATGCGACTTGTACAAGCATCTGACGAATCTTGAAACCAAGCCCGCCAAAAAAGGCAAAATCAAATGGAACTTCGAAAAGTTCCTGTTGAACAAGAAAGGCGAAGTGATCGCGCGATTTGGTCCTCGCACCAAGCCGGATGCGAAAGAGGTCGTCGAAATGATTGAAGCCAACCTCAAGTAAACTGAAGTTGAGGCGGATATGAATCGCCGACGATAATCCTCGGCGATTTCAATTGGTTCCGATCGGAAGGCGGGGTTACCAGTCGACGACCTGATGGTCCTGGGCAACGGAAACACTCGGATAGATTTCGCGGGCCGACTCCAGATCCAGCATTTCTGCGTTCTCATCCAGCGGATTGATGTGGACCAGAATCAATTCACCGGCGCCGCATTTTTTTGCGACTTCACAAACGGGCGACAGGCAACTGTGGCCCGTTAATTCTGCGCGGTCTTCCCAGCCGTCGGGAAAATAACATTCGTGGATCAACAGATCGACGCCCTGAATCCGATCAAGGTAGTCGGAACCGGGGTCGGCCGTGGTGTCCGTGACATAAGCCATTTTTCGACCGTCGTGTTCGAACAAGAAACCGACACTCCCACCGGGATGTTTCAAGGGAAACGTCTCAATTCGAGTTCCTTCAATTTCAAGCTCCGGTTGATGGGCGCGAAACTCGAAATCGGGCCGGGCCGGGAACAAAGGTTCTGCAAAAAGGTGTTGTTCGAGCGCCTCGATTTTGTCGGGTTCGCTGTAAACAAAAACCTTCTCAACTTTCTTGTCCCAGAGAACGTCAAAGAGGAACGTTATCCCGATCGAATGATCAAGGTGGACATGCGAGAGCAGGATGTGGAGCGTATCAGTTTCAATCAAATCGCGAGCTCGAAACATCCCGGTTCCGGCATCGAGGATCACTCCAAGTTCGGGCATCATGAAACACGCGGTTTGCCGCGAGTTGTTTGGGTGATAACCGGTTGTTCCAAGGAAGTGAATTTTCACAGCGATTTTCTGCGTTTGCAGCCCGAAAAGAACGTAATCGAAAAGTTTAAACGACTTTCGCGGCGACCAACAGCATTCCAAAAACCGCTTTGGCAATTTTTTCGTAGGGTCCCGTTTCCCGGATATCCCATTCGAGGCAGGCAGCCTTATTTGCCAAATAACTTGTTGAGGCCCTTTTGAATCTCGCCATCAAGTTTTTGATTTAACTTGTTTTGCAAGGACGATCCGACATTCTGGCGCAAGAACTGCGTGGAGAGACTCCGCATCGTATTGGAATCCAACCGTGGTTGTTTCAGCGTGCCCGCAATTGGAACTTGAATGGACTTTCCTTTCAGACCTTGAAGCCAAGCTTTTCCGGCAATCCATTTGTCTTGAACGGGAACGCTTGCAACGAGTTTTACGGATTGGTCAACGCCAACCGATCCCTGCGTTGTGATCGGTACGCCGTCGATCACAAACGTTGCGCCCTGGTGATAAATGCGTTGTTGATGAAGTCGAAACGCGATGTCTTGTTTGGGCATGACGACCCAGGTCGATGGATTGTTTTGTGCACCGAGATTGGCGCCTCCACCATTCAGCAGTGAGTCCACGACGTTTCCGCCCTCGGTCAAGTTCTTGATGGTTTTGGAAAGCGAAATGAGTTGATCCGCCAACGGCCCTGAACTCACCGTGGCTTGATGAATCGAAACCGTGCCGGAGGCTGCACCGGCAAAGGGATTGGATAAAGGAATTTCAAATTGTTGGGTTGAGACCGATAATGAACCCTGGGCGCGGGCGGCATCCGCAACGGCGGGGGCAATGTATTTGAGCCACTGTTTGCAGACTTCCGGACCGAGTTCCAATTGGTCGACGCGGGCGTTTCTCGCGAGCCCAAGAACAGGCGTGCCCGATTGGAGATTCAGGTAGGGCTGAACCGACGCTTTTCCACTTCGCCCAACCCCGAATTGAAGATTGCTCGTCGAAAGAACTTGGTTTTCAAAGTTGACCGGCACCTGCGCTTTGCCCAAGGGAAAGCCTGCAATGTTTGCCTGGTCCCAGCGGATTTCTGTTTGCACCTTTAGTTTCGGCGATAGTCTCGAGGCGAAACGACTTTGGGTGGGCGCATTGCCGTTGCTGCCCGCCGGTTTCACGTTGCTTCGATTCGCGACTTGGTCCACAACGAAAACGGGGCCCGAAATGGTGAAGGCCTGGATTTCGTTTCCGGTGACGGCGACATTTTGGCCGGTATAGGCGTGAACAATCCGCGAAATCATCTTCCAATCGGGTTTCCAATTCCCGACAAGGTTGGTTTGCACGGTTCCACCAATGTCCGACAAGGTTCCGCGAGACGAAAGGGCCAACGCTTTTGATTGAAGCGCCAGATTCCCAAATTCGTAGGTGTCGAAGTCGGAAGTCGAGAGCTTGCCACCGAGCGTGATCTTCGGTTCATGCCAAACAAGATCCCATTTTGTCTGTCCCGTCGAATTCAATGTTGGGGCACGCTTCATGACTTTGGCTTGCGTCACGTTGGCATCAATTCCGCCAAAATACTTGCCTCCCTGCGCCAACATCGAGGCACTTCCAACGACGTGCCCGGAATAGTGCATGGTGTTCGAGCGAAGGCTGTCGACCCAACCGGCAATTCGATTGAGATCGCCCTGGAAAACCGCCTGCCCCTGGAATCGCATGTTCTGGCCGTACTGAAACTCGGCATTGGTGATTCCGGTGGCGAAACCGGAACTTCGCAACGTCAAGGATTCGAAGGCGAGGTTGGATTTGGTGAAATCCAGAACCCCGACACAGGCTGCTGCAATTTGTTTTTCGGCAATGGTCATGCCCCAACCGCGAAACTGAAAATTGCCAATGGTCAGTTGCGACGTTTGAACCGCGACTCGGTTTGGAGAAGCGGCGAGGGAGGCCGACAAGTCAATCGTGCCCGCACTTTGAAAATTTGCGGAGGGTCCCAGCAATGGTTTTAGCCGCGCATGCCAGGATTCAACACTGCCAACCATTCTCAGCGGGCCAACCCATACCGAATCAAACCCCAGTTTCTTGATGGCCTGAGAAGTTTGAAAATTGAGTCGGTCCGAGCCCGCGGTCAAATCAAAGGTCGATTGTTCGACACCCAAAGACGAATCGGTGTTTTGCCAAAGCCGAATGTTGGAAACCAGGTCCAACTGCCTTTCTCGAAATCGTCCCCAACTGGGAATCGAGATGTCGGCGTTGGTAACTCGAATTTTTGCCTTCCAATCCATTCGCGGCGGTCCGCCTTCAGCGGAAGGGATAGGAACCAGTTGAACATTTCCTTCGAACCGGCCACCGAGGCGATAGTTGCTGAGGTCGACAAATTGCGAAAGTTCATTTGCCAACTGGCTTAAGTCGCCGTTTGCCCGAAATTCGGCTTGCCGGGTCGTGCCACTGCCGGTGACATTGACAAAGTGGGAACTGATCTTGAAGTCGTCGATCGTGGTTTGTTGATCCGTTTGGGTTGCGACCGCGACGATCCGAACCGGGTCGCGGATTGAGAATGGCTGTTGGCCGCGAACCCCAACAAGATTCTGTAACTCGGCATTCAGCAGAATTCGTTGTTTTTCGCTTTCCGTTCGGCAGAACGATTGAAACATGAGTTTTCCAGATTGAAAACGCAGGTCACGATGAATCCCGAGCGTGTTCGGAAGCATTTGCGCCAGGCTGGCCACGTCGGCATGGCCGTCCAGTTGGAAATTGCTCGACCGCAATTGTCCTGTCGTCAGGACATTGGAAATGGCGTCGAGATCCGCCGTTCCGTTGGCGCTCATTTTTGCAAAGTCAGTTTGAAGTTGGAACTTGTAGGCCGTCATCTTGTTGCCGGCTTTCTCGAAACCGCCTTGAAGCGCTCCTCGACCGATCATGATCCGATCCTGGCCGATGTAATCGGGGGCTGCAAGGATCGAGTTTTGAACGGCGAAATTTTCGAAGCCCGTGGTAATCGTTTGCCCGTAGCCGACCCAGCCAATCGTCGCCTTGCCATTGGCCAAACCGGTCGCCGAGGTGTCGTATCCAATTCGGGTCAGAATGGTTGTCGCGAGGCCCACGCCAGCGTGTTGAATTTCAACGCCCAATTCTCCCTGCGAGAAATCGAGCTGATTTACACCCGTGTTGATCTTTCCGTTGACAGCGAGTTGGCCACCATGAGTCAGATCGTTTCCAGTCAAAGAGACGGCCATCCCGGAATCATCAAACAGGCGCAAGTCCGCGTTCACTTCGCCGTACTCGATAACGGATCCATCCAGCTGGTTGGTGAGTCTCAGTTGCCCCCCGTTGAGTTTAATGTTGAAAGGGGGAATCGGATCCGATGGTTCGTCCGATTCGAGGTACTTCGAAAACAGGTCCTCCATGTTGGTTCCCTGTTTGCGGACATAGACATCCGCTTTCGGTTGATCAATTTCGAAATCGCCAAATCCTTCGCCGAATATCAATCCGAGGATGTTCTTCGTGAGGCGAACCTCTTTGGCACGGAGGACTTCCCGGTTCTGCGAATCGGTGATCGAGAGGTTTTGAATTCGTATCGATTGAAGCCAGCCCCCGCGAATCGATTCAACTTGAACTTTGCCGTCGACGTCACTCGTCGCAATGCTTACGACTTTGTGTTTCAACGGCGACATCAATACCAGATTCGGCAGAAAGAAAATGATGATGCCGATCAGGATCACACCCACCAGTGTTTGACTTCGGCGGGGTGTTTTTCTTCGTCGTTTCGAAGCCGCGTCGTTGGAATCGGGTTCGTCGAGGAATTCGTCTTCGGACACGAGGATTCACCGGGAGAAGGGAGCTGAAGGACCCGGGAATCTATTCAATTTCGGAGTTTGTCAAAAGGCAAAAGCAGCGAACGCTAGCGAATGAATGGGCGTTCAATCGGGCATTCGATGTGAAGTGGGGAAATCCTAGTCCGTCTCGCTCCAAAGTCGCACGATTTCGAGACCGATTTCGCAGGCTGCTACCATTTCATCGAGACAGGCCCATTCAAGCGGAGAGTGAATGTTGTGTTGTCCACTCGAGAGATTCGGTGTCGGAAGGCCGCGTTCGGTGAATTGGGATCCATCCGTTCCGCCTCGGATGATGGATTGGTTGGGTTCGCGACCCAGATTTCGATGCGCCTGCAGAGCGAACTCCGCCGCTCGTGGTTCCTTTTCCAAGCCGTCTGCCATGTTTCGATACTGCTTGGTGACTTCGACTTCGACGCTGGTTCCCGCGCAAGCTTGTTCGGTTTCCGCCGCGCATTTTTTAAGCAGCTCGGCGAAGGTCGACAGTTCCGACGTATCAAAACTTCGCAACAGGACTTTCAAGTTGACTTCGGCAACACCGCCATCGATCACGTAAGGGTGCAAAAATCCGTCCCGGCCATCCGTTCTTTCGGGAGACAGCTCGGCGGGCAAGCGTTGAAGGAAGTCGGCTGTGGCGCGGACGGCGTTGATCATTTTGTCTTTGGCGATCGCCGGATGGATGTTGACGCCTTGGATCTTTACCAGCGCGCCGTCCGCCGAAAAGGTTTCGACGTCGACGTCATTCTGGCCACCCCCGTCAAATGTGTAACACGCGACCGCATTCACTTGCTCGATATCGACATGCTTGGGGCCACGTCCGATCTCTTCGTCGCAAGTAAACAGGACTCGGATTTCGCCGCGAGGAACTTCGGGATTCTCAAGCAGCGTCGCCGCAAGTTCCATAATGATCGCGACCCCCGCCTTGTCATCGCCACCAAGCAACGTTGTCCCATCCGTCGTGATGATTGTTTTGCCGATCGCGTCTTTTAACTCGGGGCATTGCGACTCTGTGATCACCTTGGACGAATCGCCACTCAATACAATGTCACCACCGGCATAGCTTTCGATCACATGGGGTTTCACATTGGCGCCGGTTGTTTCCGGAGACGTATCCACATGGGAATTGAAGGCGATCGTTGGGGCCGATGTTTCCAGGTTCGAAGGGATCGTGGCCATCACGATGCCGTATTCGTCTTGATGCGCGTCGGAAAGCCCAAGTTCCTGAAGTTGCCGAAGCAATATCTTGCCGAGCTCCAACTGACCGGGACTACTCGGATAATGGTCGGTGTCGTCTTTGGCCGTCGTATCGACTTTGACGTAGGTCAAAAAGTTTTCCAGCATTCGCGAGCGATTGATCGTCGGCAAAGTCATTGGCAATCCTTGGGGTTGGGTCAATGACTCGCATTGGAAACGATCGCCCGCCAAGGGTCAATTCCATGATTGGTCGCGAGAAATTGTTGATGCATTTGACCGAAGGTGTCGCGCGACTGGTTTTGTTTTTGAAACTTTGCGCCTACGATTGATAGCCATGACAGAAACGAAAGCCCCCCGATATCTCGTATTTGACGTCGAAAGCGTTGCCGACGGCGAGCTGGTTTCGCGCGTCCGATATCCGGGCGACGATTTGACACCGGAAGAAGCCGTCGATCGATATCGGGCCGAGTTGATGGCCAAGTACGAATCGGACTTTATTCCTTACACGTTTCAGGTTCCGGTTTCCGTCGCGGCCGCAAAGGTCGACGAGAATTTTCAGTTGATTGACGTCGTTACTTTGGATCCACCCAAGTTTCGGCCCCACATCATTACGGAGAATTTTTGGCGCGGCTGGTACCAGTACGAGATGCCGACCTTTGTGACTTTCAACGGGCGAACGTTCGATATTCCGATCATGGAATTAGCCGCGTTTCGGTTTGGAATCACGGTACCGGCCTGGTTTAACCTGCAGGACAAGTCGTATGAGCAGCGAAGAAATCGCTACAACCAGGTCGCTCATTTGGACTTGCAGGATGTATTGACCAACTTTAGCGCCACTCGATTCAACGGCGGATTGAATCTGGCGGCGACCATCCTCGGCAAACCGGGAAAAATGGGCATCGCCGGACACATGGTTCAAGATTTGCACGCCGAAGGACAGTCGGAGCGGATCAATGACTATTGTCGTTGCGATGTTCTGGACACTTATTTTGTATTTCTGCGAGTTTCCGTCCTGACAGGTCAGATCACGCTCGAGCGAGAGCAAGAGATCATCGATACGACACGCGAATGGTTGGAAAAAGAAAGTCAGGCCATTCCAGTCTATGCGGAATACCTGGAGCGCTCGGGCGAATGGGAGAATCCCTGGTAGACGTATCCTGCAAGTTTACCGGATTAGCTGAATCGCACGCTGATTCAATTCATCGATTCGCTCCGCCAAGCCGTCACCAACAAGGTTTTCCCCCGAGACACCTTCCGAGGTGGTGTAAACAAATCGGGGAATGATCAGGCAACGGAAGTCAAGCATCAGGCTATTGGCGAAGGGCATGACCGACATGTAGCTACCCAGTCCTCCGGCAGACAGGAGAAACCCGACAACCTTCTCCGACCAGGAATTGCGCCCGGTCAGTTCAACCAGGTTTTTTGCAGCCGCGCCGACGTCAAAGTTGTAAATTGGACAAGCCATCAAAACGCATTTGGCATCGGCAATCTGCTTTGCGACTTTGCCAACATTCGGATGGTTGTAGCAGCTCGACGCGTTGCAAAAAGGCAACTCCAAATCCTGAAGGTCCAGCCAATCTGCCTGCTGGCCGGTTGTTTTCAACTGGTCCAATGCATGCCTCGCGAGAACGCGACTGCAGCTTTCCGGATTCAGACTGGTTGAAACGACAAGGATCATTTGATTTTCCTTTCGAATTGCTTTGTCGCACTGAAACACAACCCGAACACAGGCCGGCCTGCGATTATCTTGGCGACCGCATAGATCGACATTGATTGCCGTCGGATACGATGGAGGCAGCAACGAACCTAGCATTGGTTCCGATGCTCATGTAGGGGTGGATCATCATCAGGAACCGCAATGTTGGCAATTTGCGAAACTCAGCGACGCTTTCCATGATTCGGTCCCGCGCTATAATGAAAATTCGTTCAGAAAGGAAAGAAATTGGCCCGAGTTGTCCTAGCCATGTCGGGCGGCGTTGACTCCAGCGTCGCAGCGCATTTGTTGACCGAACAAGGTCATCAGGTGATTGGTGTATTTATGCGCCATGGCGAAAAAGCCGTTTCGGCTTGCTCCATCGATGGGCAACGCGAATCCTCTCCTTTGCTCCCCGTTCTTAATCCGCGTGCGGACCACAAGCAGGGATGCTGCAGTGCTCTGGATGCGGAAGATGGCCGGCGGGTCGCAGAGACGATTGGCATTCCCTTTTACGCCCTGAACCTGGAGGAGGAGTTTCGAGGGATCATCGACTACTTCGTCGATGAGTATTCGATCGGGCGTACGCCTAACCCTTGCGTGATGTGCAACAACCGAATCAAGTTCGGCAAGTTGTTTGACTATGCAGATAGTGTCGGTGCCGAGTTTGTGGCAACCGGACACTATGCTCGACTTGAGCGCGAGGGCGATTCTCTCAAGCTTCTGCGCGGCGTGGACCTGTCAAAGGACCAGTCCTACGTGTTGTTTGGTATCAAGAAAAAATTCCTCGAGCGAATGCTGCTTCCTGTCGGTTACTACGAAAAACCGGATATCCGCCGGATGGCGGGGCTGGTTGGTCTCAATGTCGCTGAAAAGAAAGACAGTCAGGAAATTTGTTTTGTGACTTCCGGTCACCATGGCGATTTCGTGCGCCGCCGACAGGAGCAGGGAATCGACACCTCGGGCGAGATCGTCACCACGAGCGGCGATGTGGTTGGAACGCATCCCGGAATCGAAGGGTTCACGATTGGTCAGCGAAAGGGCTTGGGCGTCGCGATGGGCGAACCCTATTTTGTGGTTCGCATTGATTCCCAATCCAATCGTGTGGTGATTGGAAAGCTGGATGAGCTTGGACGACGCTCACTTGCCGCCAACGAAACCAATTGGTTAACCGGGGAGTTGGCCGACGGTTCAGCCATCGTCCCTGGCTTGGAATTTTCTTGTTTGGCACAGATTCGTTACAACAGCCGAGCGGCTGCTGCGCGGGCTCAAGTCCTCGAAAACAACGAGTTGCAGATTGAATTTGATGAGCCCCAGCGCGGGGTCGCCCCGGGCCAGGCTGTCGTCTGCTACGACGAAAACCGAGTTTTGGGCGGTGGCTGGATTTGCAGCTAATTGGTTTGTGGGCCGGTTTTCGGCGAGGAATCATCTGAATTCAAGGTGATTTGGGCGGTTTCCCCGGCATTTAGGCTTGGCTAAAATTAAACCAGATTAAAAGTTTACGTGATCCTCCTGACTTCACAGGTGAAAGATGGGACCCGTTGTCATTGGCGCCATTGTTGTCGCCGCACTGTTTTTGCTTGTTGTTGCCGCAATCTTTGTCTCCTACGGGAAACTTTGGTTTCAAGCATTCATGTCGAGCGCTGATGTGAGTCTGCTCAGCCTCGTTGGAATGGGTTTCCGGCAGGTGCGACCCACCGTCATTGTGACGGCAAAAATCATGGCGGCCCAAGCCGGATTGAATATCAATCGACGACAGGGGGTTAGTACCCAACGTCTCGAAGCCCACTTCCTGGCCGGTGGTGACGTGATGCGTGTAATCAACGCGATCATTGCTGCGGAACGAGCAGGCATCGATCTGGATTTTGATCGGGCCGCGGCCATCGACCTTGCCGGTCGTGATGTTCTTGATGCCGTCAAAACCAGTGTCTATCCCAAAGTCATTGACTGTCCCGACGCACAACGCAGCGGAAAGAATTTTTTGAGTGCGATTGCGCGGGATGGTGTTGAGCTGAAAATTCGCGCCCGGGTCACCGTGCGCACCAACCTGGAACAGCTGATCGGTGGTGCAACCGAAGAAACCATCATTGCACGGGTTGGCGAAAGTATTATTTCGTCGATTGGTTCCGCCGAAGTTCACGGCGATGTTCTGGAAAATCCGGACCGGATTTCAAAAGCCGTTCTCGAACGAGGCTTGGACGCACACACCGCGTTTGAAATTGTCTCGATCGACATCGCCGACATTGACGTGGGGGAAAATATCGGCGCCCGGCTCCAAGCCGACCAAGCCGAAGCAGATACGCGTGTTGCCCGGGCGCTTGCGGAAGGCCGTCGTGCAGAAGCGATCGCCCATGAACAGGAGAACAAGGCTTCGGTGGCCAAGAACCGAGCGGCTCTGGTTCTCGCGGAAGCCGAAGTTCCGAAAGCGATGGCCGACGCGTTCCGTGAAGGAAACTTGCACGTGAATTCGAAAGGCTAATTCGAATCAGAATACGATATTCATCTTGATGCCGGGCTGCTTCAGCTCGGCATTAATTTTTTTAGGGTTCAAGAATGGCAAAAGCAAAACAGTATTGGCTCATGAAATCCGAGCCGCATGTGTATTCGATTCAGAACCTGGCCAAGGACAAGGGCCAAACGACATTCTGGGACGGCGTTCGAAACTACCAGGCAAGAAACTTTATGCGCGATGACATGCGGATCGGTGATCGCGTTCTGTTTTACCATTCCAACGCCAAACCGGCGGGCGTCGCAGGAACCGCGACCGTCGTCAAAGAGTCCTACCCCGACTTCAGCGCCTTCGACAAGAAAAGCAAGTATTTCGACGCCAAATCCAAAAAGGACTCGCCCACCTGGTTCATGGTCGATATCAAACTTGACGAAGTCTTCGCTGATTTGGTGTCCTTACCCGAAATTAAAGCAACCAAATCTTTGGCCGACATGGTATTGCTCAATAACTCAAGGCTTTCTGTTCAACCGGTCAAAAAGAAAGAGTTCGATACGATCTTGAAGATGGCCGCCAAAAAAGGAAGCTGATCAACGACGAAGTAAGCCATGCACGAGCGCGTTCGCGCTTGGCTAAGCCGTGCAAAACCGACGTTGAACAACCTCCAAGCAACCGACAGCCTACAAGCACGAAGCGCCAGCGAGTGTATTCGGCATACCAACCGACAATCAACACT
>CAYSXI010000007.1:0-8853 GCA_964434955.1 uncultured Pirellulaceae bacterium | reverse complement strand
ACCAACCGACAATCAACACTTCGGGCCGGGAGTCATAAGAGCGAAAACAATGCTCTATCGGCACCTCCCGCAAAATACAAGCACGAAGCGCCAGCGAGTGTATTCGGCATGCCAACCGACATTCAACACTTCGGGTCGGTAGTCATACGAATCGAAAACAATGCTCCATCGGCACCTCCCGCAAAATACAAGCACGAAGCGCCAGCGAGTGGTTCATCCGCGCAATCCGTCACGACCCCGTCGAAACATTCAAGAATTCTTGACCTGAGCGCCAGAGCGCATGTCGTAATAGAATCGGTCGACTGTCTTTTTGTCGCCGTCAAAGATCTTGTAAACCAACCAGGGTTTCAATACGAAACACCAATCGCCAAACTGATCAAACTTTCGACAGGAGGTGAAGAGCTTTTCGTCGCGAATTGTTCCGTACTTCTTTCCCATTTTCTTGCCATGCTTTTTCAATCGCAAAGCAAAATCCACGTCCTCGACGCTGTTCTTGGATTCGTCAAAACCGCCGATCCAATCAAAATCTGATTTGTAACACCAGAACATGCCACCGCTGATCCATCCGCGGGCAAACACAAAAGGGGCAATCACCAACATGCTGCAGAAAATTCCCAGGGACATTCGCTCCGGCGTGATTTTTACACCGCCACCGATGTACTGGTTTGACTCCAGCAGCTTGACGACGATCTTCAGCATGTCGGGGCCGACCCAGCTATCGGCATCGATGGTGATCAGAATGCTACCCTGGGCCGCGGCCGCACCGGCATTTCGAATCTTGCTCAAGTTGCGGGCATTCTCGACAACCGTTCGGGCCCCGTGGGACTCGCAAATCTCTTGAGTCTTGTCCGTACATCGATTCAGAACCACGATGTGTTCGACGGGAATTTTGACTTTTTTGGCGGCGACCTGAATGGACTCCAGGCATCGACCAATTAACTTCTCTTCATTGTGCGCAGGCGTCACGATCGAGATCATAGGGCTCTCCCGAAAGATCTTGCTTGTAGATTCCTTTCCTACTTGATCCTGTCGCCGCTTCTCTGTTCCATTGCTCTCGATTCGAACGCTAACCAGATTCGTTAGCGATCGTGTTTTTTTCCGATCAATCACATTGCTGCATTTCCGATCGGCATTGATTATTCTTTTCCGTCCGGCGACTTGTTTTCCGGATCGCCGCCTTTGGACTTGTCATCTTTGTCTTTATCCGAATCGTCCACCTGGACGTTCTCGTTTGGGCTTTCGTTTTTCGCCGAGTCGTTTTTCTTTTCATTCGACTTGTCGTCATCCGAAGCCGGTTGAGTTTTCTCTTTCTGGTCGTCATCTTTCTTGTTGTCGGCGTTTTCGTCTTCCTCAACGCCTCGAATCTTGTCGACAAACTCCCAGGCTTTGTCGTAGTTGCCGGGATAGGTCAGTTCGCCACCTTCGTGACCCACCCATCCGACGACACCCGCCAAAACAAGAGTAAACCACATCCAACCACGCGCCGTATTGTCGCTTCTTCTTTTGAAGAACGCATAGATGGCAACAAACATGGCGAGGACGGCGACGACAATTCCGCCGACCCCGTGCGTGGCAAACTTGTTGTTGGAAAGATTTTCAATCGAGTTGATGTTTTCAAAATTTCCCCAATGAGTCGAGTTCATACCGACTTCCATCGTAAATGCCCAACCCATCGCGGCCGCGACAACGGAGGAGAGCGCACCGATCCAAAGGGAGTAATAACTGACGTCTGCGGCGACAAAGCTTCCGCGAAGTCCCCCCAGCGCGAACAGGGCGCTGACGCAAAGGAGGGCGATCGGAAAGTGAACGACCGCTGGATGAAACAGGCCAAACACCTGGAAACCTTCCCACCAAAGGTCATCCTCGGCCGGTTCCTCATCGGCTTGGGTTTCGGTTTCCGGGTCGGGGAGCACTCCCGTTTCGCCTTCCCAGGGCGCTTGTTGCTCGATCCACAGGCGAACGGTTTCGATCTGTTCCTTTGACAGAGGCTTGGCGTCGTAATCGTTGTCGATCGGCGGCATGATCTTGTCTTCGTTATCCGTCGTGATCAACTTGTAGATCAGGCTGTCTTTGGCATTGCCTTTGTTAATGAAATTCAACGTCATGTCCTTATCGTCCAGATAAGGTTCCATGTCGTCGTCAGAATCTTCGGTATGACACTGATTGCAATGGTTCTCAAAAATCGGCTTGATATCGCGAACGAAATCAATCAGACGTGGTTTCGATTTTTCCTGGTCCGGTTCTTGGGCCTTGGCAAGCATTGCCGGGAGCGTGACCAGAAGGGCCATAAGAAGCAAAAATTGGGGCTTGAAGGACATTCTTCGATTCCTGTTCCAAACGACTGGGGGCGGCCGTTTCGGTTTCCATTGTAACGCGTCGAAACTGCGGATGTCGAAAAACGTCTCAAGCGGTTCAAAACTCGATGAATTCGTCTGCAGTCCCGATGACGGGTAGCACCAGAATTTTTCCGTCGCCGATTCGACCGGTCCTGGACGACTGAATCAGCTTGTCGACAATTCTATCCGCGTTTTCGTCGCTGACCCAAACGAGGATTTCGACTTTGGGAAGAAAGGCCAAAGCGTACTCGGATTGCCCATATTCCTCAAGGTAATTTTTTTGCCGCCCAAATCCCTTGACTTCGCGAATGTTGATTTCCATCGCGTCTTCACCCTCGAGCGCCTTCAGGACGGACTCGACGACAAAAGGCTTCACGACCGCGACGATTTGTTTCATGATTCGCTCGGCTTTCGAGCAATCCAGGTCCAGTGGCGATCCGAATTGGCAGCGACGCTCTCAGGTTGGAAGCCAAACTGAGTGACCAAACCCTGCATCTCGTCGACCGTTAAAGCGGCACGGAGGGAATCATCGAACATCTGCTTCTGATGATCGTTTTCTTCTCCCGCATAAGTCTCAACCAGCTGAACGACTTGCTCGTCACTCTCCGGCCGCATCAGATCACGAACAAAAATGAGTCCCCCCGGTTTGCAAACCCGAACCATCTCCCGAACACATTCAATCGGCTCGGGAATATGATGAATGATGCTGTTGCTGATAATCGCGTCAAAAAAATCGTCTTCGAAGCTCATTCGCTTGGAATCTTCCTGCGATAACTCAATCACGGATTCCAATTCGTGGACGGAGATATTCATCTTCGCAAGTTCGAGCATGTTTGCGGCCGCATCGATCGCCATGATTCGCAGCTCGCCCAAGTCGGTTGCGCGTTTCGCCAGCTCGACCGGAATCAGCGCTGTGCCGGTTCCGACATCCACAACATCACCGCCTTGGAATCCTGCGGCAAGCAGATCGTCAACAAAGATGCGATTGACCTCACTGTGGTCCATCTCGTTGTAGTCCACGGCTTCCTGTTCCGTGTCCATGACTTCTTCTTCAAGCACGCGTTCAATCATTGGACCTCTTACTCGCCATCATCAAAATTATGAATCGCCATCAGGAGATTTTTTCAAACTCCGCGTCAGAATTGATAGGTGGTTCCTGGTCTTTCAGCAGGAATCCAAGAACAAACATCAGAACGGACATCACCAGATAGGCCAAGGCAAAATTGATTACGACTTGGCGGGACTCCTCGCTGAATAGACTCGTGTCGCGCAACTGTCCTGGCCAAAACATCTTGTCGCCGTCCAGTGGCGAGTGCATGACACCAAAGGTAACCAAAACGCCGCCAATCGCGAAAAAAGCAGCGGCACCAAAGAAGCGGCGGTCAATGATCTTGGCCAACGCCGAAGCCCAAATCAAACTGGTCAAAATGAAACCGCCTGCCAGAACACTCAGACTAAGCGTCAACTCGACCAGGTTTTCAGGCATCTTCGCGCCTTCAACCGTTCCGATCCAGGCAAGGTATTGACCGACATAGATCATGATCAGCTTGGCCATTGCGGGCACACATGCCAATGCGAGGGCTGCATAGTGGCGCCGCGGCGTCGCATGAAAACTTTGTGCGGTGATCTCAATTCCGATGAAAATCAAAATCGGAAGCACGGCGGCTTTGGGAATCAGCATGAACAACAAGCTGAAGTAGCCAATGATTCCAGCTCCGCCAACAAATATCGCGGTGGCCAGAGCATAGGCCGCTCGGCCTCCCATGGCTTTATAAGCCGGATGCCCGATGTAAGGTGTCGTTTGAATCACGCCGCCACACATCCCTGCGGCAAACGTCGCCAAGGCCTCAATGCCGATGACGGCTCTTGCGTCGTAGTCATCGCCGGCTGACGCCGCGCTTTCTGTACAGTCGATTCCACCAATCACGGTCGCGATCGCAAACGGAATGATATAGGGCAAGTAGGGAACAAGCTTGCCGAACTCGAAGACCCATTCGAACTTGAAGACCGTCAGCCATTCGGTCGGGAACCAAGCCAGGTTTTGAGCTTCTTTCACCGCGGGTACAAAATTTGACCCAAAAGCCTGGTCCGAACCGAGCAGCAAATAGTAGAGGATGCAGCCAATGGCCACGGCCCCCAGGGCCCCCGGAATTTGAAAGGGCAACTTACCCCGCGCGATCAATGTGAACAGCACGATGACCAGAGAGGCGAATCCGACAATCGGATTGATTGCGATTTCAGGCATCTGAGTAAAAGCAATTAAGACCAACGCGATCGCGGCCAAAGAACCGAGTAGCCCGGCTCGAGGGATCACTTTGCGAATCCAGTTGGAACCGAGTGCGAATCCCGCTTTGATGAAACCGGTAACGACGATTCCACAGATTCCGATTTTCCATGCTTGCATCGCCGCGGCTTGGACGGCCGCGTCTTCGGCCATTCCATCTGCCAGCATTTGTGACTTGGCGGCAAGAAAGGCAGGGCCCAAAACGAACAGCACCATCCCGATCGTGCTAGGCGTATCGAGACCCAAAGGCATGGCCGTGACATCATCACGCCCGGACCGTTTGGCGAGGCGAAACGCTAGCCAAAAATAAAGCAGGTCACCGATCAGCACGCCGAGTGCTGTTCCGGGCACCATGTAACGAAGTGCAAAATCTACAGGGAAGCCGAAGATGCCGCTTAGCATTCCCACCGTCAAAACCAATCCGGCAATATTATCTAACATCAAGCCAAAAAAGGCGTTAGCGTCGCCCGGGGCGTACCATCGGTAAGAATTCTTAGCCACAAAAATCGCTTTCGGCACGGGTTTTGCAAATTGCAGGGATCAACCGGAATTTAAGGATTTTTTCCTCGAATTCGACAGTCGATGCGAGTGTAAGCCCCAAAAAAAAGGCTGTAAACCGACCTAACGAGTCAGGCACCCCATCGATAAAGGTTGTGTCCTCGGAGGACAAATAACCTCTCTAGTCACTTCAAATTCAAAGGAGACGCCGATTCGAGCGGGGAAAACCGTGTTTTTGGGCCAAATCGTGTCCAAAATCACGAACTGCTTCGCAAAAGTCTGCGTATGATTATGGAAGCCACTATTGTCGAATTGCATTACAACTCTGACCGCCAACTTGCTGCCAAGGAAGCGCCTGTGACCGATGAAGAACTACTCCTCGAATATCGCCAGAATGGCGATCGGGAATTGTTCGCCCAATTGGTCTATCGATACGAGCGCGAGTTGTACACGTACCTCCGTCGCTATCTGGGTGACGGCCAAATGGCAGAAGACGCATTTCAAGGTGCATTCCTTCAAGTTCATTTGAAGTGCGATCAGTTCCAGGAAGGTCGAAAGTTTCGGCCGTGGCTCTACACAATTGCCACCAACCAGGCGATTGACGCTCGTCGACGCAACAAACGTCACCGAATGGTGAGTTTGGACCAAGCAAACGAGCAAGATCATCAGGATGTTGGCCGATTAGTAAATTTATTGGAAAGTGGTGATCCCAACCCCGCCGATTCGGCTCAATCAGCTGAGCGCGATCACTTGGTGAGGGAGACATTGGCTCAGTTGCCAGAATCGATGCATGCCGTGATCCAGCTGGTCTACTACCAGGGCATGAAATATCGAGAAGCAGCCGAGGTCCTTGAGATTCCAGTCGGTACGGTCAAAAGCCGTCTTCACGCTGCGGTCTCCAAGCTAAGCGATGTCTGGGAACAAACCAATCAAGTTGATCATCCGTCAAGTTGATGTTCGTGAATCCCTGAGAAGCTCGAGTCCTAGCAAAGTGACACAACCAACCCGCGAAGATCTGCTCGGTTACATGCTCGGCGCTTTGGATGCGTCGGAAAGCCAAGCGATCGAACAATTGATCCAGGAAAATCCCGAAGTTCAATCGGAGCTTGAATCGATTGAATCCATGATGGCTCCCTTGGAACACATGGACACGACCGTCGACGCATGCCCCGGTTTGGCCCGCCGCACGGTCGAATACGTTGCCGGAAAAGAACGATGCCAAGAACCAGCGATGGCCTATTCGCCTCAGGCGCTTCCAGCCGGTTCAGCGGGGATGACTCCGTCAGTGGAAACGGCATCGGGTGGCGGCTGGTCGATGACCGATATGCTGGTTGGGGCCATTGCTATTGCGGTTTTGGCGGCGGTCGCGATTCCTACCATCAGTTACGCTCGATTCAACAGTCGTCTAACGGCCTGCCAGAATAATTTGCGCCAGGTTGGAAACGCTCTGTTCGTATATCAGGATTCTTCTCCCGCACAATCGTTTGTCTCGATTCCATTTTGCCCCGATGATCCGATGAATGTTGCCGGTTGCTATGCACCCATTCTGAAGGACTACGGATTGGTCGAAGACGACTCGACGTTCTTTTGCAGCGGATCGGAAAGCCGATCATTCGATTGCATTCCAACTTGTGAACAAATCCGTGGTGCAATCGGGCCGCAGCTGGCCGATTATAAACGCAACATGGGCGGTGACTTTGGCTACAGCCTGGGTTTCTACAAGGATGGCAAGTATTGTTCTCCACGCGGACGACGTAGTTGCAATTTTGCTGTTCTTTCGGATAAGCCCAGTGTTTCACTTCCTGGTCGACAGTCCCAGAATCACGGTGGTTGCGGTCAAAACGTTTGGTTTGAAGATGGTCACATCGAGTTTCTTTCCGAACCAATGACGCCTTGTGGCGATGCAATTTTTGAGAACGACTCCGGTGCTTGCGGCCCCGGGAACTGTTGCTCCGATTCTTGTATCGGTGCCAGTTATGCGTCTCCTGTGAAACCGCGTTGTCCTCTCGAAGCCAAGTAGTTCAAAGCGGATGATTTAGGCCCACACGTTCGGACGACCAATTTGGGCCATGTGCGTTGAAGATTCTCGTTGGCATCGCCATTGGGTCTCGGATGGCCTTTGAGTCTGAGAAAGTGAGTCATGCGCGGCTTCGATCCACTCGTTCGCGCTTCGTGCTCGTATCTTTTGCGTTGGCCAGAGCGTTCTGAAAGTCGCGTTCTGATTCGTCGCCCGCTCTCGATAAAGTTGCCTGTTTTCGGCTGCGGCGGCGTCCTTTGCAGAACCGCAACTTCACGGCTAGCTATCGACGCCTGCTCGGCCTCTTTATAATCGCAAGCTAGCTCCCACCTATACGAAGCAATGTCGCGATGGAAAAACGCAAAAACAATAAGAACCTGTTTCGGTTTCTATTTCTATTGATTGGAATTTCACTGGGTTCGGTGATTGGAATTCAGTTCTACAAAGGAGCCAAGCCAAAGGAGCAACCCAAGCCGGTTGTTGATGCGATCGACCATGTCGCAACGGGAGACGATGCGGAAACGGTACCTTCTTCCAACAAGATGGTCCGATTTATCGCGGAGGCAAGTCTCGATCGCTTCGAAGCACTTTCAAAACTTCTTATCAAGGATGGCTTTCAACCTGTGGACTTCGAGTTTTTGCAAGTAGAAGACCAGACTTCTGTCAGTGCGATCTTCCGAAAACTCGAACAGCCCGAGGTGACACGTTGGAAGCTGGGAATGTCGGAATCGGACTTGCAAACGTACCTGGAAAGCCCCGAGCTCGACGGTTACTTTCCCATTGATTTTGAAGCTTATCGGTTGGGCGAAAAGAACTGGTTCGCGCTAATTCATCGAAAGCAGGATCAGGAGACGAAACTGATACGAAAGATGGATGAATCGCAATTGGACATGGAAACCAAGAACGAACGTCAGTCGCCAATCGACTTTGATGTCGAATCCACTTTGGAGAATCGCCAGTACGCGTTGATTGTCGAAGTACAAAATGAGAATTCCGATTCAAAAGACACCCGCAATGCGTTTCAGAAGGAACTCAACATGGTCCAGTTTGACCAGGTCGACCTAAGGTTGCGGTCGAAAAGATATACAAATCGGATGATTGAGCCCTATAACCTGGCAGGTGGAGACACGCGATTCGCGGGTATATGGAGTTCTCCATTCGTCGGAGATCGAACCTTGGACGACGTGGTCAAAGGTGAAAGCCAGACGGTACATCGAGCGAGTCCCAGCACCCAACGAACTTTGCTGGACCTGGTTTCGTTGTTGGAGACCGATCGCGAGCTCAGCAAAGAAGGCTACATTCTTTCTGATTTGGGAACGGCCTATCTCGACGGCGAAGTCATCTACAGCGCCGTTTGGATCCATCGAGCATCGGGGCGGGCCCCCAAATAAGTCGAGGACGGGCATGAATATCGGAAGCTTTGTTGCGCGAGGGTTTTTGTTGCTCGCGCTAATTGCCGCGGCGGCCCAGATTGCGATGCTTGCGCCTCAGATGCCTGCGGAAGTCCCGGCACATTTTGATGCGGCTGGTGAACCGGATCGATGGTCCACCCGCAAGGGTTTGGTCGTTACCTTCATTGTGATCCATGCGGCTTCGCTTTTGACGACGCTCGGAATGGGCTACGCGATTCGTTGGTTTCCGGTGTCGATGGTCAACCTTCCCAATCGTGAGTACTGGCTTGCTCCCGAACGCAGTCGGAACACGTATCGAGTTCTGTT
>CAYSXI010000006.1:5366-77509 GCA_964434955.1 uncultured Pirellulaceae bacterium | reverse complement strand
GAAAATCAGATCAACTTCGGTTGCCGTCCAGCGAACGTCTCCATTTTCACGATCCAAGCCTTCGAAGACATGTGCTTTTTCGGGCGACTTCTTCCAGACCGTCTTCATGTCCAGCAAGTTCACGAAGAAATCATTTGAAAGCGTTCCGGGGCGATTCGTCAAAACGCCGGCGTTTGCATCGTTGGAGACGTTGAGCACACGCAAGCCACCAACCAAAACCGTCATTTCCGGGGCCGTCAATGTGAGCAATTGGGCTCGATCGACCAGCATGACTTCCGGACGGCGTCGGTTGCTTGAAGCATAGTAGTTGCGAAATCCATCGGCGGTTGGCTCGAGGACTTTGAACGAGAGGACGTCCGTCATCTCTTGAGTTGCGTCGGTTCGCCCCGGAGTGAAAGGAACTTCCACTTCGAATCCGCCTTTCGCGGCCGCTTGTTCGACCGCCGCGCAGCCGGCCAGCACGATCAAGTCCGCCATCGAAACTCGTTTGTCACCCGATTGCGATTCGTTGAACTGTTTTTGAATTCGTTCAAGCGCCGCGATAACCTTCGCGGTTTTCTCTGGCTGGTTGATTTTCCAGTCTTTCTGTGGCGCCAATCGGATGCGACCACCATTGGCACCACCGCGCTTGTCCGAGCCGCGGAAAGTCGATGCCGATGCCCAGGCCGTAGCGATAAAGGCTTGCCCGGAAACGTCTGTGCTCAAAACTTTCTTTTTAAGGCGCTTGATGTCCCCGGCGTCAATCAGCGAATGCTTGACCGCGGGAATTGGGTCCTGCCAAATCTGTGGTTTTGGAACCTGCGGGCCGAGGCAACGCGAGTAGGGACCCATGTCGCGGTGGGTTAGCTTGTACCAGGCTTTGGCAAATGCCAATTCAAATTCCTTTGGGTTCTCCAAAAATCGCTTCGAGATCTTTGCGTACTTGGGATCCATTTTCAGGGCCAGGTCCGTTGTGAACATGATCGGCGCGTGTGTTTTCGATTCGACATGGGCATCGGGAACGGTTCCGTCCGCCGCACCTCCTTTGGGAGTCCATTGCCAACCGCCACCCGGGCTTTTGACCAGTTCCCATTCATGCTCAAACATGTTTTCGAAATATTCGTTTGACCACTGAGTTGGTGTGGATGTCCAAGCACCTTCGAGTCCACTGGTGATCGTGTCTTCGGCTTTGCCTTTCCCGAAGCTGTTTTTCCAGCCAAAACCCTGCTCGGCGAGGGTTGCCCCTTCCGGTTCCGGGCCAACGTGTTTCTCGGGACTCGCGGCGCCGTGAGCTTTTCCAAACGTGTGACCGCCGGCAATCAACGCGACGGTTTCTTCGTCATTCATCGCCATGCGACCAAAGGTTTCCCGAATGTCACGAGCCGCAGCAAGTGGATCAGGCTTTCCGTTGGGGCCCTGCGGGTTAACGTAGATCAGGCCCATTTGAACTGCCGCCAAGGGGTTCTCCAATTCACGGTCACCCGTGTATCGCTTGTCCGCCAACCACTCGCTTTCGGGGCCCCAGTAGATATCCTCTTGCGGCTCCCAAACGTCTTCACGACCACCGGCAAAACCAAAGGTCTTGAAGCCCATGTCTTCCAGTGCCACGTTGCCGGCGTAAACCATGAGATCGGCCCAGGAAATCTTTTGGCCGTACTTCTGCTTGATGGGCCAAAGCAGCCTTCGAGCCTTGTCAAGGTTTGCATTGTCCGGCCAACTATTCAAAGGGGCAAAGCGTTGAGTTCCATAACCGGCACCCCCGCGTCCGTCCGCAACTCGATAAGTCCCTGCGCTATGCCAAGCCATGCGAATAAATAGCGGCCCGTAGTGACCGTAGTCCGCTGGCCACCAATCCTGCGAAGTTCGCATGACCTTGACGATGTCTTTTTTGAGCTCATCCAAATCGACCTTCTTGAACTCGGTTGCGTAATCGAAGTCCGGGTCCAGTGGATTGCCCTTGGTCGAGTTTTGGTGAAGGATCCGAAGGTTCAATTGGTTGGGCCACCAATCTCGATTGGCATAAGGTGAATTGCCGCCCGATTCCTGGCGAGTCATGGCGGTCGGGTGGGCGTGTGTCGAGGTATCTCGAGTCGCGCCAGTGACTGGGCATTTCGCAGCCGATGATTCCTGGGCTTGCAGGGTGGTGGGCAAGGCCAACAGCCCAAGAGCACAGGTCATCAGAATGAATCGAATTGAAATTGGGTTCCGAGTTTGGCACAAATGCCTTGATCGGTTTTGCGTCAAAGACTGACAAACAAGCATTGCTGGTTCCTTAGAAAGCGCAGGGGAGTTGGTGGGCCACTCAAGGCCGAAGGACCAGTATTGCGGCGATCTTAAAATGCGTCAAATGCATGAGTTGCATGTTTGGTATGCGTAAAGTGCATGGTTGGAAGGGGATCGTGGGGCGGATTCACGCGAATGAGTTGGGTGGGGTTGTGGGATTGGGGCCGAAACCACTCGCTTGCGCTTCGTGCTTGTATGGGAGCGGGGGCCGAGGTTGGAGCCGGGAGGGATGTTTTTGGGAGCGCAGAGATGGATTCACTCGCTTGCGCTTCGTGCTTGTAAGGAGCGGGGAGAAATTGCTTCGTGCTTGTAGGGGAGTTGCACGCGTTAACACTGCGCGACGAGGCGTTGGGTTCGGGAGTCGGTCGTTCGAATGGTGATTGCAAAGATCGAGGAATGGGCACAAAAAAAGGTTCGCGGCTAATCGCGAACCCTCTTGGTGTGGTAATGATCGAAGTGGCAATGTCGAAATGGCAATGTCGAAATGGCAATATCGAAGTGGCAATATCGAAGTGGCAATATCGAAGTGGCAATGTCGAAGTGGCAATGTCGAATTGGTCATTATCCACTTGATGTTTTCGACAGGTCCTTTTGATTGTTCCGATTCATCCCTGCACTCCCAAACACATCCCTCCCGGCTTCAGCCTCGGCTCCCGCTCCCATACAAGCACGAAGCGCAAGCGAGTGGTTCCGACCCAACGGGGCCTTTTCGAATTGGTCCCGTTGTGCGGCGTAAGGATCTGTGGCGTGATTGGGCGTAGCGAATGCCTACTTCTTGTCGCCGAACATTTTCTTGCGCAATTCACCAAGCTTCGCTTTCGCGTCTTCGGCCGACATTTTTCCATCTTTGACAGCCATTTCAAATTTCGTTGCAATTTCGACGTAGCGAGCTTTCTTTTCTTTCAGCTCCTCGCTTTCAACTTGTCGCCGTCGTTTGAGTTCTTTTCGCTCGCCGAACATTTTTTCTTTGACTTCCGCCAGTTTCTTTTCGGCTTCTTCTTTGGAGATCGTTCCGGCTTTTACGGCCGCTTCCATTTCACGAGCGAGCGCGACAAAACGTCGTTCCCTTGCGTCAATCTCATTCTCGATGCGGATTCTTTCATTGGCACTTATTCCACGTCGCATGCCACCCATTTCCCGCTTGATAGCCTCCAATTTCCGCTTGGCGTCCTCCTCGGAAATTGTACCTGCCTTCATCGCTTTTTCGATCTCTCGCGCAACCTGCATGAATTCACGTTCCTTTGCGGCCAATTCTTGGTCGAGTCGATACCGCTCGTTGTCGCGTTTCTCCCGCCGATTGCCAAACATTTTTTCCTTGATCGCAGCCAATTTCTTTTCGGCGTCCCGCTTGGAAAGTTGTCCCGCTTTGACGGCGGCCTCGATCTCGCGCATCACGGCAACCAGTTGGCGTTCCTTCGCCTCCATTTCGGTTTGGGCTCGCACTTTGACATTCTCGTTTCGAGCTCGCCGCTCACGGAACATTTCTTTTTCGAGGGCGACCAATTTCTTTTTGGCGTCTTGCTTTGAAATGATGCCGGCCTTGACCGCCTCTTCGATCTCAACGGCAATCCGCTCGTAGCGACGTTTCTTTTCCATTTCCATTTCCATGCCACGTGGGTCTTCCGCTCCACGTGCTTTGGAACCCCGCAATGCGTCCATCATCACGCGGGCTTGATCCAGCGAAATTTCGCCAGCTTCTACCGCTCCGCCCAGGCGTCTTTCAACGGCTTTGAAGTCCTGCGCGTAAACAAAACCAAGCGGGAACAGGCACGCGGCGGCGGCGATCACCATGATTCGCAGCGCATTGGGAATTCGATTGGAATTATCGGCGATAATCATTTTTAGTCTCTTCTCCAGGTTTCCGCCGCTGTTGATCGCACTTGCCACAACCGGCGGGCGGACTGCCGGAGAGACCAACACCTCTGCCATGTTGAGCAGGGAGTTTGCGTACTGATGGGTTTCCGGTGACGCATGTTCAAGAACGAGGTCGTCACAGGCGATTTCTTCAAAGGTTCGAAGTTGATGTCGAGCGAGCCACATAATTGGATTCCACCAAAAGCCCAACATGGCCGCCCACTCCAGCCAACGGAGCCAGTGATCACGCCGTTTGATATGGGCGATTTCATGAGCGATGATTAATCGCAAGTCGGACTGGCTAAGGTTCTCCGCTGCCTGTTTGGAAACGACGACGATGGGGCGAAAGCGAGACCACCAAACAAATGGCGCAATGTTCGCCGAACACGTCATCACCGGAGGCGCTTTTCGCAGCCCGAATTTCTGGGCGACCGGCTCCGATAGCGATTTCGTGAATTTGCGACTCAAATGCATGTTGGGAAGCAAGAGCCGATGAAATCGCCAAATCCGTACGACGGAAATGAGAAGTAGCAACAAGCTGGTTGCCATCCAGATCACCAATGCGAAGGTTGCAATCTGATTCGATTTCGTGGTCGCGGAAATAGAGGGTTGCGACGGTTCGAAATCCGCTGCCACGCCGGATGAAATGCCGTCCGAAGTCGCTTCGCGCAAAGCGAACGAAGCGATCGGCGTCGCTTCGTCCGTGATGGCCGCTACCGGAGTCGGCTCCGAGAGACTTGGTACGCCAAAAAGCGGAACCGACAGCAGCGGAGGCGTGACCAACTTGATCAGGACAAGCATCCAAAGCAAGTTGCTCAGTGAGGCAGAGCGAACACGCATTTGAACGATCCAAGCGATTAATGCAAGAATCGCCGCAACCAAAAAGTTACTCAGCGTCGCTTGAAGCAAGTAATCAACCACGGTTCTGCGCCTCGTCCAATAGTTTTCGAAGCCTTTTTATCTCCGCCTTGTCCAGTTCCTTTTCATCGAGCAAATGAGTCAACAGCGGCGCGATCGAACCCCCGGTAAGTTTTTCTGCAAGCGACTTCAACTGGAGCCCGCCGTACGCCTCACGGCAAACGTTTGCTGAAAATAGGTGCACACCCAAGCTGCGATCACGTTCCACGAAGTTCTTTTCTTCCAGACTCTGCAAAAGCCGTTGGACCGTACCGTGCTGCGCTTTCTCCGAATCGCCATACAACTGTTCGCGAATCTGTCGCGCGGTCAATTGCTCCGTCTCCCAGAGTAATTCCATGATCGCCAGTTCCGCGTTGGTTAATCGTTCTTCCGTCAATGCGAATCCCTTTCGGTACGGCAAGTTTTCGTAGGTTTACGGTGGTTTGTCGTAAGTATACGGTCGTTTGTCGTAGGTGTCAACACTTTTCAAAAATATAATGAAGTCAAGGTCTGGCCCCGGGGATACAAACCAATGCAAGAGACCAAAAATACCGGCGACGGATGAGCCATGGGAATGAAGCCAAAGATTAACGTCTTGGCGGTCGGAAAAGGCGCATTCCAGCTTGCATGGGCTCAAGCAACGCAAGCGTCGTCAACGCGCGGGAAAAGTCGTGGCAGCAGCATCTTGATGCAAACGAGACAGCGAGTCGCAAGGGTTACGCAACAAAGTGAGGAGCTTCCAATGGCCACGATTTGGACGATGACCAAGTCGCGAATCAATGCACGGAAGTCGACGCGTTGGCCGGCATCGTGGACGTCGCCAACGGCAAGATTTCTGCGGATGCATTGCTGCGGTCGCCGGAATCCGGTGAATCCAGCAGTCGGTGCTTGGCGAGCCATTGATCGATCAAACCGTAGACCTTTTCATTGCCCGGTTCATCAAACAGCCAATGCGCATGATCCTTGAGAAGAAACAGTTCATGATTCGGGAAACGCCGCGCCAGACGACGAGTGATGCTTGGGACCATGATATGGTCTTTCTCACCGCCAAGAAGTAGCGTCGGCATTTGGATTCGATTGAGATCCAGATCAATGGAGTTGTTTCGATCAAACATCCAGTAGACGATCTCGGCAAACGCGCGTCCCGATTCGTACGTTAGCTGGTCAAAGAGCGTCCGAGCTTTGCTTTCTGGCACGAGGTTCCAAAGGGCATAGCGGGCCAAACGCCATCCCGGCTTATGGGCTTTCGCCCAAAACCGCCAGCGGAAGTTGGCGTGAGACATGGAGATGGCCGAGGGGATATGAAAACAATTGGTGCCTTTGGGGCCAGCGGATGCCAAAAGGATCAGGCCCTTGGGTTGTGGGCTCGCGGCAGCCAGGAACTGAGCCAACAGACCGCCCATGGAATGGCCAACAATGATGGTTTCTTGGTCGAGTTCCACCCTGTCGAGAAGATATTCGACATAGTCGCGAACCGAGTAGGTAGCAATTTTTTCACTCGCGGGTTCACCGGCCTGGTGATCGGGCAGCGTTGGCGCGAATACGTCACAACCCTTGGAGGAAAAATAATCTGCAACGGGGCGCAACGTCTTGCCGGTGCCCCACATGCCGTGGAGAAGAATGATTTTGGTCAAATCAAATTGATGGGGAAAGTCCTGCGGGGAATGCTCTATCGAATAGATACCTCTCAATAGTCATCGCGTCAAACAACTAGGCAACAATCCGCCCCGGTTTCTCGGTTGTTTCAATTCGACCAGACTGCAAATAAACTGGAAGCCAGAATTGCCGGTCAGCGGACCGGCAATTCTGTCTAATTCTTCACGTTAGCCGGAATCACTGGATAATCACAATGAAGCCAAGCGTTGTTTTCTCGATGCAGTTATTTGTTGTCGTGCTGACTTTGCAGTTCACGGGTGTTTTGCAAGCCCAGCAAAGGCTCCCAAAAGAAAATGTGGTGGATGTGCCCGTCAAATCGGACGGACTTTGCGTCAGTAATGTTTTCCAATCCAACATGGTTGTTCAGCGAAACAAACCCATTCGAGTCTGGGGGTGGGGAAAACCATCGTCGGTGATCACGGTTTCTTTCGGTGGCAAGAGTGTAAGTGGCGTCGCGGACCAGAATCGCAAATGGGTCGTCAGTTTGCCGGCAACGGAAGCCAATGAAAAGCCGCAAACAATGGTCGTGACCAGCCAAGGCATGGATGGTGGCGAAGGCGAAAAGATCGTTCTCGAAAACATTCTGGTTGGAGACGTATGGCTTTTGGGCGGCCAAAGCAATATGGAATTCGAGCTTGCCAAAGTTGAGAACGGTCAGCTTGAAATCGTTTCAGCAAATTATCCGAAAATTCGAATCCTGACGGTTCCTTACGGGCAGGGGCCGAAATACAAGGAGGGCTTTGCGAGGCTCCATGAGTGGAGTAGTTGGTTCGGCCGGCATTTTCGAAAGGGAGACTGGGATGAATGTACGCCCGACAAGGCGCGAGAGCTTTCTGCAATTGGTTACGCGTTCGTAAGACGGATTCACAAGGCGGCAAAGGTTCCAATTGGTGTGATCGATGCTTCGCGTGGCGGGACGACCGTGGAAACCTGGACCCCTCTTTCGCTTTTGAAAAATATGGAAAGCAAAACCACGCAAGCGAAGGTCGCGTCATTTGAGGAATCGGCCGCCCAATGGGACGCGAAAGCTGATTTGGAAAACCGCGTGGCCCAGCATCGAAAATGGTTGGAGCAGCAAACAAAACAGGGCAAGGCGATACCGGAAAATCGAAAACAGGAACCCACGGATTTGCGACCGGGTCCTATTGGCAACCATAATTATCCAGGCCATTGCTATGCAGGAATGATCGCTCCCCTCGAGGGGCTTTCAATCAAAGGCGTGATTTTCCATCAGGGATACAACAATGCATTTGACGGCTCGACCGGAGTCGAAATGTACGCGGATGTTTTTCCTGAAATGATCCGGGCATGGCGAATTGCCTTCAACGATCCCAAATTGCCTTTTGGCATCCTTTCTCTTTGCACTGATGGCTATCCCCAAACGCTGGATGACTATTGCGAAAAGATGTTTAACGCTGGAATTGAGATTCGCGAAGCCCAGTACAAAACGTTCCTCAAGTTTTACAACGAAGGCGACAAGAATATTGGCTTTGTCAGTACCTATGACCTTCGGCGACGTTGGTATCATCCGCAGGTGAAGATACCCGCGGGTGAGAGAATTGCTCGCTGGGCACTTGCAACCCAATACGGTTTCGATCGGCAAATTCAATGGAAGCCGCCGATGCTCTTGGAGGTGAGTCAAGTCAAAGGCGCGTTGCAACTGAAGCTTGACGAACAAGTCAGCGACCCCGAGGACGGAAAGATCCTCGGATTTGCGATTGCCGGCAAGGACCGAAAGTTTCATCCGGCAGACGTTGCCTATGCGGAGGTTGGAAAGGACAACCGCGGCCGCGTTCGCTATGACAAGCGACAACTTGTTTTGACAAGTCCCATGGTCCCTGAACCGATTCACTTCCGCTACGCCTGGGGCCGCAATCCGTTGGCAAACTTGCAGGCCACCGGAAACAAAGATCTGCCCTTTGCAACTCAGCGGAGTGACCGTTGGCGAATGGAAGAAGTGCCGTTGGGCGCACTTGGCGAGAACATCGAATATCCGGTTTCCCGCGCTGACCGCGGGAAAATTCTTCGTGCATTGCGCGAACAGGATCGCGAAAGAAAACTGCGCGAAGCCGAGAGCGTTTTGAATTCGAGCAAGAAAAAGTAGGATTCGCGATTCCGGTTGGTGCCGGAAAGTATTCCGCAGAAATGGTTGAATCTGTTTGGTCGCTTTGTTCGAATCACGGTTTAGCCTTAACGGCTAAATTCGTTGAAAATCGAATGAACAAACGATTGGAAGACTGGCCATGAACCGTCGCCGTTTTAACTTCTTGTTATCTGGTGGCTCGTTTGCGACCGGGCTTGGGATCGCCCGTCCATCAAATGCAACGCAGTCGACACGCGGGACCGACTGGGAATGTTGGGCCGGGCCGAATCAGGATTTCTCGGTTTCCTGGCCGCAGAACCTGAAATGGCAAGCACCGAATCTTTTGTGGAAGCAGGAACTGGGGCGCGGGCATTCGGCGGTTGTTTCGTCTTCTGATTCATGTTTTGTCTTTCATTTGGTGGGCGACGAGGAAAAACTGGAGAAGCGTTCGTTGTCGGATGGCAAGAAAATCTGGGAAAGCCATCACCGTGTTTCTTACCATGCGTCAACGGCCAACTACGACGGGCCTCACGCAACGCCCGCAATCGTCGGTAACCGGATCATCACCGTTGGAATTGATGCGATCGTTCGCGCGTCGAACACCAAAGACGGAACGCCAATCTGGAGTTGCGACCTGAAATCGAAACTTGGCACACAACTTCCACAGTCAGGGTATGCCTGTAGTCCTCTGGTTTGGAAAAATCTCGTTTTCGTTGCCGGACTCGGCAACGCGACCGACTCGGAAACAGAGTACTTCGAAGAACGTTCAGGTAAATCGGAAACCGGCAAGTCGATTGCTGGAGCCGCAGCGATTGATTGTCGTACAGGAAAGATTGTGTGGCGTTCCGAATCGTTTCGCGCCAGTCACAGCAGTCCGGTGCTCATGGAAATCGAAAACCAGGTCATGTTGGTTTTCCATGGAATGTTTGAACTGGTTGGCGTCGATCCGAATTCTGGAAAAATCTTGTGGCGGCAATTGCTGCGAAAAGTTGCCGCGGACAACGTTTCGTTTACACCGATTTGGGACAGGAAGCGAAGGCAGATTTTGATTGCACACGGATACTGTGATCATGGAGCCCAAGCAATTCAATTGTCAAAAAAGAAGGGCGAATGGAAAACCAGAATTGCCTGGACCAATCGGCAATTGCAAATCGTGCATACAAACGCGGTGCTCGTTGGCACTTACCTGGTGGGTACCAGGCGGCCGTCCCCCACCCTTTGGACAGCCATCGATGTTCGAAACGGAAGAACCGTTTTCCGAGAACGTGGATTTCGGAAAAGCAACTTTTTGTCGATGGGCGGAGGAAAAGTAATCATCCTCGATGAGCGAGGGAAACTGATCGGAGCTTCGATCAAAGATGGAGCTGTCGTTGAGACCTGGCAAACGGCGGTCGCGAGCAAGCAGGCCTGGACGGTCCCGACATTCTCTGGCGAAACACTCCTGATGCGCGACGGGAATCAATTGGCTGCCCTCAAATTCGCGAAGAAATGAATCGATCCGGGCGTTTCGAAAAGTAATTTTCGAAAAATTCCAAGTGGTGAGATAGAAATCGGATTTGTGTTGAGTCTAATTGGCAAGACATCCCTTCCTTGCTGAAAAGACATAATGGATTCGACCCGCGCGAGTTTGATTTTGCGTTTGCCAAACGTAGATGATGTGACTGCCTGGGATGAATTCACGTCAATCTATTCGCCCGTGATTTTCCGCGTTGCACTCCGTCGCGGTTATCAACAGGCAGATGCTGAAAACCTGGTCCAGGAGGTTTTTATGTCGGTCGCCAAATCGGTGACGCAATGGTTGGAGAGGGAGGATCGCGGCAGCTTTCGTGCTTGGTTGCTGACGATTGCCCGGAACGAAGCGGTCGACATGTTGACGCGCCGCGCAAGTCGCCCGCTGGGGCAAGATGGCGTGCAAGGCGAAAAGATCCTTGCCCAGGTCGCGGTAGATAATGACTGCTCGAGGGATCTGGAACTGGAATACAATCGATCGATATTCCAATGGGCGGCCGCTCAAGTCCGGGACACGATTGAAGAGAAAACTTGGCGAGCCTTTTGGTTGACCAGCATTGATGGTCTATCGGTTGAGAAGGCCAGTGATGAACTTGGAATGGTGCGCGGGCAGATCTACTGTGCCCGAAGTCGCGTGATGGCAAAGATCAAAAAGCTGGTTCAGGAATACGAGACGCAAGCGTGAATGAGCGATCAACAACATGCAACAAGGAGCGGCTCAGGGCAATGATCCATGAAGGACTTGCTGATTCAGATGCCGAGTTACTCTATCGCCATATGGAACATTGTGAGGTATGCCAGGCCGACGCCGAGTCGATTGCGGCAACCAGGGACGAATGGGCCAATGTCATTGAGGCCCTTTCCGGTCGAGACGAACTACCCGAGTTCAATCAAATTCCGTTGTCGAGCGAGTCCGTGATGTCGCCGATTCATTGGTCGGAATCCATGGCCAAGCAGCTCTTGGCGCCCGCCAGGCATCCGGAAAACCTTGGTCGACTGGGGCGCTATGAAATTGAGCGACTTGTCGGCGTTGGAGGAATGGGAATCGTTTTCAAAGCTTTCGATTCGGAGCTCAACCGGCCTGTCGCTATCAAGGTGTTGGCGCCCTATCTCGCCGGCAATGGAACAGCACGGAAACGCTTCGCTCGTGAAGCACGCGCGGCGGCGGCGGTTGTCCATCAGCATGTCGTGCCGATTCACAATGTCGAAACGGATCGTGAAGCACCGTTCTTGGTGATGCACTATGTGGCGGGCGAGGCGCTTCAATCCCGTATCAATCGGCAAGGCAATCTTGGCATCGTGGAGATCCTCCGTATTGGAATTCAGGTGGCGTCCGGGCTCGCGGCTGCCCATCAGCAAGGGCTGGTGCATCGCGATATCAAGCCCTCCAACATTTTGTTGGAAGAAGCAAATGTGGAGCGCGCTTTGATCACTGATTTTGGATTGGCTCGGGCGGCCGATGATGTTGAAGTGACCCGAACAGGAGCGTCGATTGGTACACCGCTCTACATGTCTCCCGAACAGGCCCGTGGCGACGCGGTCGATCAAAAAAGCGATTTGTTCAGCTTGGGAAGCGTTCTTTATACGATGTGCACCGGGCGACCTGCGTTTCGTGCGGAAACTACTTTTGGCGTGATTCGTCGAATCATAGAAGATGAGCCGCGCTCAATACGTGAAATCAATCCAGAAACTCCAGAATGGATGACAACGATGATTGCAAAACTTATGGCGAAAGAACGTGAAAACCGATTTGAATCCGCGGAAGTCGTGCAATCGATTCTAGAGCAATGCTTGAATCATGTTCAGAATCCAGATTCAAATCCACTCCCGGAAAAGTTGGCCCGTTTGGGTGAAGCCAAATGGATGTTTTCAAGGAAGGCCATCTTGTTGGGAACCGCCGCCGCGTTGTCATTTGTTTTGGCGAGCATTGTAATCGCTTCTCAATTCAATGAAAGGTTTGCAGCCGTTGGGCCTGAAGGGCAACTCCAGGATGCAGCTGCAAAACAGGAGGAAGAAAAGCGGAGCTCCGACCAAGGAAAAAAAGGCGACAAGAACCAGACATCTGAAAAGAATGACGTTGACAAACGACAGTCCCAGGTGAAGTCAAAAGTTTCACGGGAAGAGATTTCAGCCTATGCCAAGCAAATTCAGTCGGCCCAAAAAGCACTTCACCGGGGCGGCGGTCAAGAATTGCGAGACCTTCTGAGAAGCACAGAGCCGAAACTTCGTGGCTGGGAGTTTGAATTCCTGCAAAATCAGGCGATGAATATTGGCAAGGAAGGAAGCACTCGCAAGCGTTCCATGGCCAAGGGCCCAGCTGTCAACGGACTCGCATTCACAAACGACGGGCGACGACTGATCGTTGCCGACTCGAGCAAGCAGGTCAAGGTTTGGGATATTGCCACCAACAAAGTCACCGAGCTTGAAGGGCACGCGGCGGCCGTGCTTTGCGTTGCGGTCAGCCCCAACGGAAAGCTTGCCGCGACCGGTTCCTGGGACGGATATGTTTGCCTATGGGAAATCGAGACCGGAAAGTTGAAAGCAAAATACAAAGGGCACAATCCCGAAGAACGTCGCCCCGGCGACCACGAAACCGGGAAGGTTCGCAGTCTTTGTTTCAGCCCCGACAATGCGCGGATTGTCAGCACCGCCTTTCCCAATAGCCCATTTGCAAAACGCGCGAGTGACATCAAGGTTTGGTCGGTCGATACCTTGCAGACGATTCACGATTTTGTCGGCCAGCACGAGTTTGGGAGAAGGAACTCAGTCGTGTCGGTTACCTACAGCCCGGACGGCAGCTTGATTGCAAGCGGCGGATACGACCGGATCCTACGGGTTTGGAGTGCCAAAACGGGACGCGAGATTTCGCATTTCGAGGGACACACAAACAATGTCCTCGGTATCGCGTTTCGTCCAGGGCACGAGCAAATCGCATCTGCGAGCACGGATCGCTCGCTGGCCGTGTGGAATCTTGAGACGGGAAAAGAAATGTTCCGGATGAAAGGACACCGGCTACCCGTGTTTAGCGTTGTCTATTCGCCAGATGGGAAAAGGATCTTCAGCGCCGGCTACGACAATTCCGTCACCGTCTGGGATGCGGAAACCGGAATCGAGCTGATTACCTTTGACGATTTGCCCGGGCCCATTCGAACGGTCGCGATCAGTTCCAATGGAAAGCATCTGGCGGCCGGCGGCGGATCGCCAGGACGCAACGCCGAGGCAACCGTTTGGAGCACGAGTGACTTCAAGGTCGAAAACAAGTAGCCCGACAAACGGGTGTTTGCTTTGACGCATGAATCGGCGCCCTGCAGCCATTCGTTCTGCGGCGGGCCGCTGCGGATAAGCAACATTCGAGTTGGGAAATGGCTGGCGGGAGCTGCTACTGTCCAGCAACGGTTCCCGCCAGTCTATTTCGCCCGCCAGTCAATTTCGATTGCGATCGCAACCTGATCGATCAGCGCCGCGGCTGCGATCGCTGACGGGCGCGACTATTTTTGGGACTTGAGCAATTCGACCATTGCCTTGCCCATCGCCTCGCCGACATTCATGTAGGTTTCCGCGTTGCCGCTGTAATGCCCGCCTGAACTTCCGCCCTTTGAAAGCGGATGCGTGTAGACGCCGGCAACGTTTCCTTTGAACTCAGGGTATTTTCCCGAGTTTCCGTCGACCGCAAAAATCGCGTCAAGGATCTTTCCGCCGTTGTCGGCGGAACCTTTCTTCGTTTGCCCCAAAGAAGCACAGACAAACTTTGCGTTGGGAGCATCGAACTCTTTTCGCAATTGTTTGATGAGGTGGGCAAGGTTCTTCTCGTATCGACTGGCGAGCGCGGCACTCCGACTATCTCGATCGCCTTGCCACCAGAAGAAGCCAGCGATTTCATAGCCTTTTTTGCCCGACTCAAGCCCGGCCAATTTTTCCCTTAGTGCAGCGATTTTCGCGTTGTGGGCTTTCAGTCCTTCTGCCGTAAAGCGAGCGCGGCGGGCGAAGTCTTCAAGTTCTTTGATCTGTGCCTGGATTGATTCCGCTTCGGCTTTCGAGTCAGCCGAAGGTTCGATTCCGGGGTAGTATTTGTCGAGCTCTTCGAGGACTTTCTTGATTCTTGCCACATCTCCGTCGTATTGCATGCCAGCGTACCAGCCAATTTTCTTGGGCTCGGTACCTTTCTTCCATTTCTCTGGCGAACCTTTGTAGCCAGGATGAACCCAGGTGACCCCTTTTGAATCGGTGAACTCAAAGCCCTCGCTACCCGGTGGCAGCAAGTCCCATCCCAGGGCCCGATTGCCAATGCAGCTTTTCAGAATCAGGACGGGCGCATCGACGGCTTCGCCAAGGTGGTGACCAATCCCAACCTCGGGACCAATCTTGCCTTTGCCGATTGTCAGCCATTCGTTCTTCTTGAGCTGCATCCGGCCGGTGCCGCTGCCCATCACAAAGACATTGCGAACATCTTTTCGGGTTGTCCAATTGCCTTGATCGTCGACCAGGTAAGGGTAGAGTTTTTTTTCTTTGACGGCATGTTCAAGCGAGCCATCTGGATTTCCCTTGCCGGCGTTGATTTTGCCGAATCCAAGCATGTTGGACTGACCCATCAGGATATAAACCTGCACGGGTTTCTTCATGTTGGCGGGTTTGCCGTCAGGATCCGAGAGCTGGGCCAAAGAAACCATCGGCGTTATCAACAATCCCGCTATCGCAAGGGCCGAACAAAGGAATTGGTTCATAGGATGCAGTGTCATGATTTGCACTCCGTTCTCTTTCGTCTTGGTTAATCGTGTCAGGCACCATCGTATCACATGTCAAGCAACAGGAAGGTTCCCGTTCTTGGCGGAATTGCGAGGATGGAAATCTCTCTTGAGCCTGTTTCTTCGTTAACTAAACTACTTCAATGAGTTGGTTATTTGGGATTTTGGAAAGTTTTTTTGAGAAGTAAGAAGTATGAATGGAAAAAATTTGTTTTTCGGTGCGCTGGTTGCGTTGCTGGTGACCGTCTCGGCTTCCGCCGATGTTGTTTCTTATAACATTGATGTATCGGCAACGGATGACGGCGGAAGCGGGAATACCCTTCGTGTTTTCGGAACACTTGATATCGACGTCGATATTGCCGATACGTCTTCCGCTGTGCAGGCCCATAACTTGTTCATGCAAGTTAATTCCGATAGCCCCATCGCGCTAGGCACTCTGTTCAATGGTGGTGGAGCGGATATCGATTTCGTCGATGTTGGCGGTAATCTGTTTGTTCAGGTTACCAACTCGAATGATCAGGAGATCGTTTGGGAAAGCGCCGGTTTTACAGAAAGTTTCTTCATCGGGAGTGGGCCGACCGAAGCGGAGGTCGCCGCGTTTTCGCCTTCTGGGTCCTGGGAGCAAGGAATCCCCGGAGGCAACGGCTTTCTTTTGGGTACCGCGATCCCGGAACCCTCTTCGGCGATCGTGTTTCTCGGCGCCCTTTGCGGGTTGATCAACTTGCGAAGAAAACGAAGTTGAGTGGCGGCTGATGCCAAAGGTAGAAGAAAAACTCGCTGAATTTTCAGCGAGTTTTTTTGTCGAAAGCACTTAGCGGCGTTTTCGATTTCTTCGAAAGAAGGCCCCGCACGCGAGCGCGATCAATGGGAGCGAAGCCGGTTCGGGAACATTGGAAACATTGACTCGGAAGGCCTGTTGCGCAAACGAATTTGGTGGATTCCAATTCGTCCCTCCCTGGCCGTCAAACGTAAATCGTCCGCTGGCTCCCTGCGAATTCCCGTACCAAAGATAGGTGCCCGTCCCGTCGTCGGCTCTCGCCGAAATCCAGTAGGTTTGGCCCGCAATCAGCTCCACGGTTCCCGAATTCGAGGAAACGCTCAAGACCTCGGAAACGAATCGGGGTTTCACCGTTCCCGACCAGATCGATGCGCCGGGCAGGTTACCCGAATCGGTCCAAAGTGAAATCAGGAGCGAATCATCCAGGCCCGGGTCAGAAAGTGAAACGGCGACGTCGACGGTCGAAACGAACCCGGTGACTTGTGCCGTGAACTGGTTGGCGTAATGCGAATTGGTCGTCGTGTCATTGAAGTTGCCAATCAGGATGGTGGCGCCGCCACCAAAGTCATCATTTGGCCCCAGGTTGGAATAGGTCACATCTGCGTTGACTTGGGAAGCCAGCAATAAGGTGGTCGCGATCGAAAGCGCAAACTTCGTCCACGATCGGTACCAGGTTTCTGATTCTCTTCGGATTCTCATGTTCGGTTCCTCTTGGTTTGGCGTTACCCCTGTTTCCTGCCGTCGAAACGGCCATAACCTATTGTAAATAGGTATGAAGCATATGGTGTATAGGTATAATACCTAAATTCCATATGTTTTTGAAAAATTGACATACTTTATGTGAATAGGTATACTGAGGGGATGACGGTCAAGAAAAATTCAAAAGAATACGTGCAAGGCGTACCCGAACTTTTGATCTTGAGGTTGCTTCAGGATCGGGAGATGTATGGTTACGAAATTGTGCGTGGAATTCGGCTGCGTTCCAACGAAGCCATCCAGTTTGCCGAAGGGGTGATTTATCCTTTGTTGCACAGTTTGCAAAAGCGGCGATTGGTGGCGGTTCGTTCGGAAAAAGTAAACGGAAGACCCAGGATTTACTATCGATTGACCAAGGCGGGTATTCGCCGTTTGGAGACCAAGGTTTCCGAATGGCAGCGAGTTGCCAATGCGGTTCAGGCCATTATTGATGGGGTTGAAAGTGAACCGGCATGAGTTGGCACAGTTGAGGCAGGAGTTGCTCAACTCCGGTTACTCGGTGGCTTATGTTCGCCGGCTGGTCGGAGAGCTCCGTGATCACCTGGCTTGCGTCGAGGAAGAAAACGGCGCGACAGCTTCTGTCGAAGAGGCGGAATCGCGAATCGGCAGTCGAGCGGCGATCGTCCAGGCCGTAGGATCTTTTGACGAATTGACTCCCGTTCCCAATCGCTATCCCTTTGCAATCTTCGCATTCCTGCCGGCCCTGCTACTGTTAACAGGAAATCTGGGTTGGCTAAGTTGTTCCAACCTGCTCTCGCAGACGCGTCCTTTCGAAGCGGATGCCATGAACCAAGGATTGGCTTGGTTCATCGAGTGGGGCAATTTCCTGTTTCCGGTCATTGTTTCAGTCACCGCGAGTTGGGTCGCGTTTCGTTGTCGGTCGCATTGGGACCTTCCGCTGCTGGCAGCTGCGGTCATGGGAATCAGCAGCAGCTTTTCTCTGAACGCCATTGTTTGCGAGGAATCCCACCTTTTGGTTTGCCATCAGGCATGGGAGTTTGATGGGTTTCAGATGCTACTGGTACTGGCCCCGGCCTGCCTTTGTGCACTTTGCCTGCTTCAATCGAGCCTTTATCGATCGAGCCAGCATCGGGTTGATCGGGATGGGGAAACGTCTGAGGCGATGCTCGAAATCGGAAACGACTCGTGAAACGACTTTTCGTCATCACCGTCTTCCTGGCGTTTGTCACGGCGCTGTTTTACTTCATGGTCAAGCATACGAACGTGCAAACCGAGAAGCACGGCTACGACAGTATGATCGTGCAAAAGGTATCGCCTTCATTTCGCGCTTCCAATCGAAACGGCATTCTTCAGAACCTGGAGAGACGTGGGCCTTTGAATCTTTCCGAGGAACAGGGGCGTCAGCTGGATGAACTGTTCGCGGAGTACGATGTTCGACGGGACGAGATCTTTAAACGATGGCGAGACCAGAATCCGAAGGCAAAATCTTATATTCCCTTTTCAGCCGAGGGTGAATCCGAATTGGTGATTGAACTGGATCGAGCCGCCATCAGAACGCTCTCCAGTTCGCAATTGAAAAAGCTCTACTGTTTGGAGTATTCCATGACCGGTTGGGATTTCGTGTTCTTTGCAGAAGTTCAAAAAGAACTGAAGCTTTCTCCTACCCAGCAAACGCAAATCAAAGATCTGCAAATGGAACGAGTGAAGGTCCGGCAGGATCTCAATCGAGAATGGATGAAAGCAGACGAAGCAGGTCGAAGGGATTTGGAAGAAAAAGCGAAAGCCATCAAGGCCGACTTTGAATCGCGCTTGCTCGCGGTCCTTACGACTCAGCAGATGCTTGTTCGCAAAAAACTGCTGGGAAGTGCTGACTAGTCAGCGTGCTTTTTTTGTCCCGGTCCGCCAAGGTTGGTTCGCGCTTTTCCGGGAAAGTCCACGATAAGCCCATCGACTCCCCGGGCGACTAGGATTTTTTGGTCCTTCGCGTTTTCAGCTTCGTAAACCCAAACCACCAGCCCCGATTCCTTGGCGCGTTCGACGAAAGTCGATTCCGCAAAGATTGCCGGAATCACCAGGTATCGACAGTTGAGCCTTTCGCAATGGCGAATGATCGAAGTGCGAGCAAACAGGAATCGAAGATAATTGGCGCCCAACGAGACAATCAGCCCACGCTCATACCCCGTTGCATATCCGTCATATTGTTCAAGGACGCTCCGCTCACCAAACAGAATGAGATTGTCCTGCGGGTGGTTCAGGATGAGCGGCAGCAACTTGTCACGTTTGGTTTCATCCAGGGTTTTTGAACGCTCCGCTTTGATGTCGAAAATCCATCGCCGGCCGCGAGCATGAAATCGCTTCTGAAAATCATCGAAAGTCAGGATCGATTCGTAAGGTTTAACGTTTAGATCCAGTTCAAGGATCTGAGCGAGATTCAATTCATCGACGAAACCCGTTCCATCAGTTTTCTTGTCAACCTTTAGGTCGTGAAACAAAACGACTTCGTTGTCCTTCGTCAGGCGAAGGTCGATTTCGATCCAATCGGCACGTTGATCGATTCCGGCTTGAATCGCATTGGCGCTGTTCCCAATGACGCTGTTTCCGGCGTCGCTGCCTACCAAGCCGGAGCCGCGGTGCCCGATAATCAAGACCTTTTCGACGTTTTTCGCTTCCAGTTCAGGTGGATCACCATTTCCTTGCAGCCACGCCAGCGTCGAAGTATCGAATCCGCCGGCACGATGAGGAAACTCGACTCGGGATAGAAGGAAGCCAACAAGCAGGAGTGACAAAACACCGCTGGCGACGGCGGCTCGAATCAGCCATGTGCGCCACCTTTGCCAACGGAATCGCCTTGCCATCTTGAACCCCAATCGCGATCTTGAACGCCAGTCGCGATCTTGAACCCCGGTCGCCATTTTGAAACCGGTCATTGTCGGCGACGAGTTACTTGAAATACTCAGGTTCTCAAAAATGGTTTGATTGCACCCTTTTGATCCAGCTTCTTGCGAGACATCTCAAGATCAAAGTCACCATAGTGTTCAATCTGGTTTCCATGGGCGTTGAGCAAAGTCGTATACCAATTGCCAATGGTCTTGTGCCCTTCGGTTCCATGATAGGGCAGGCGGATGTATCGGCCGGCGATATCAAGTTGACAGTTTTCACCGGAAAGAATGACATAGGGAGCTTCCGTGCCATGGCTATGATGCCCTTCTCCGTTTTCCGGGAAATACATGATCATGGTGTTGTCGAACATGTTTCCCTTGCCTTCTGGAATCGACTTCAGTTTTTCGACAATCCTGGCAATTTGTCGTGCGTGTCCAGCACGAATTTTCTCACGGATCTTGTCGGCGGAAACTCCACTGTACCCACCGTTGTGTCCGAGTTCGTGAATCGAAATATGATCGCTTTCGTTGCCCGCGAGTCCTTTGATCGGGGTGGATAGCTCGTCGATGGTATAGGTTACGACGTTCGTGAGGCCGGTTGCTAGCGCGGCAATCAAGATCTCGGTCATGGCCTCCTGCTTTTCAGGCGTCGTGGCATTGGGGCCGCCATCGGCATGAACCTTCGAGATCTCGGGGATATGTTTTTCGATTGATTTGGACATCAACTCAACTTGTTGGTTCCGTTTGCGAACGGCCTCAAGCGAATCAATGTGACCGCTGAGTTTGAGCTTCTCATAACCCTTGAGGTTGGCCGCTTTGAAGGATTCATCCTGACGAAGAAATTCGAGCATTTGATTTTCGGAATCAACACCTCCGGGATCCACCACCGATTTGAATAGCTCGTTGTAGGCCGTCTGCGGATCGGCATAACAATAGTTTCTTTGGTGGGGCGCGGGCGCCGAATAACCGGCGACGATTCCCTTGCGGAATGAACTGTAGTTGCCCGTCAAAGAAAGTTCGACATGGCCAAAGGGTGAGGGGAAAAGTTTGGCCAGTTCGAAATCGATGGTGGCTCGTTTGATCCCGCTCAAAGAATTGCGGCCCGACTTGAAGGCGCCCATGACGGAGGAGTAGGACCAATGGCCATTCTCGCTCATTTTGCTGGAAAGGCCTTGAAGAATGGTCAGCTGGCTTTTGAATTTGCCAAGCGATTTGAGCCAGGCGGGCAGTTCATGTTTGTCCAAGTGCGATTCAAAAGGTTGCTTCTTTTTGTCGGCAGCTTGCTCTTTCTCCGAGAAACTGGGAAGTGCCACTTCGTTGGGGCGAATTCCGTTGGACTTGCGAATGAACACGAATCGACGAGGACCTTTTGCCTCTGGGTTCGCGGCGAGAACCGGATTCAAAGCCGGAGCAAGTGCCAGTGCTCCCGAACCCAACGCGGTCGATTGCAGAAACTGTCTTCGATGAATTCCCATGACTATTTCTCTTGGGGTTTCCGGTAAATGAAGGAGTCCGATGTCAAAAGCGCAACAATGACTTCGTCAAAACTGCCTCCACTTTTCAAATATGCCTGCTCGGCATCAATGAGTGTCTTCGAATCCGATAGGGTTTCGTTGCGGCCCAGGAAGTAGCGAAAGGCATGCCGAATGATCGATTGCCGAACTCGTTCAGATTTTCCCAATCGCTCGATGAGTTCAAGTGCGTTCTCGACCTTCCCATCCAATCGCGAATCACCGGTCCCCTTAAGTTCGCCGTGAGCGTCAACGGGAAGTGTCTTGTAGATGTCTCGTAGGTCTTCGTGGGGCGCGCCCTTGTCCTTAACTTTCTTGATCAAATTGATCGGGTATTCCAAACGCTCCTGAGTGCGGTAACGCCCAAAGTCATCATACATCTCAAACGGCAACCCGAGCGGTTCCATCTTGCGATGGCATTTCCAGCATTCGTCATGCCCCGTTTTGAGTTCAAGTCTCTGGCGAAGTGTTTTATGCGGGTCCTCCGGGATCACCGCATCAACCGTGATGGGTAAATCGGGAATCGTTCCGGCCAACAATTTTTCCTGAATCCATTTGCCGCGGCGAATGGGATCCGTTTCCGTGTTGTGGGCAAAGGCAATCAACCAGGCAGGATGGGTCAGAATGCCTTTCCGGTGAGGGAGTTTTGTCGGTTGATCGGTTGCGTAGTCCCAGCGAGACATGTCCACATTGAAGAACTTGGCTACCTCGGGACTTTGCAATCGGCCCCCGTATCGCGACGAAGCATTGGCCATGCCGTGGGCCGGAAATGAGTTGTAAGGGGCAGCCGCGGTTTGGCCTTTGTCGAGTCGGAGCGTAAAGCTTTCCACTTGCCGCTTGAAGGCACCGAGCGGGTTGTATCGTCCGCCCGGCTTGAGACGTTTGGTGTCGATTCCCCGCATCTTCACTTCGGAGATAAAGTCGCTATGTTTTGCCAGGTCTTCCAAGGTGAAGTTTTGCCAATCTTTATCCTTGAAGTAGTCGTAAATTCTTCGGATTCGATCCGAGGAGGCTTGCATTGCCGCATTGTCCCCCGAATGGAAGACGTAGAATCGCTCGGTCGTTAGCAATTCTTCAAAGACGTTTTTGTCGCGTTCTAAAATGTGCTCGATGAGTCGGTCTGCTTCCGTAACCAATCGTTTTTTTGCCGCGTCGTAATTCGCGCCGAAACGTTTGCTATCCTTGAAGACGGGCAGCAACTTCGGGTAGCCAAAGAATTCACGAAAGAATCTCAGTTCGCGAATCGGCATGGTGGTAAAGTTTGCCAAGTCGTTGGGTCGGTTGACCGCTTCGTCGATGATGTAATGCTGATTGCGATTTGCCAGAATCCGGCGAATTTCTCGCTCGTAGTCGGCGCGGGTCTGGAGTCGGCCTTCCTTCGCTGCCATTGTCAGTTCCGGATCGGGACCGCTGTCAGTCAGTGCATAGGCAATGGCATAGCTTGCGTCCCGAGGCGACATCATTTTTCGCCCATGCGCGTCTGGCTTGCCTTGTCCAAATTCATTTCGATAAACAAACTCGGTATTCAACACCAGCGTTTGTAGTAGCTTCTCGATCGCCTTGGGGCGCCCAAGCTGTTTCATGAATCCGTGAGTTAACTTTTCGTAATGAAGCTGTTCTTCACGCTTGGGCTTTCGTTCGAGAATCTTCACAAAACACTGCTCGATCAGCGCCGCGATTTGAGCCGAGGTGGGGGGGGCGGCCATTTTCCGTTCGCGTTCGAATTCCGATTTCCATTCGGCCAGGCACTTGGAAGCAACCGCATTGTAACGATCCCCTGCCCTGCGATGTTTTCGCAGGCCCGTCCGAATCACCTCCATCTCTGCATCAGCCAAGGCGCGATAGGTCACCGGTTTGTGGCGTTGGTCGTATCGATGTTGCTTGATCACGCCGCGCCATTCTGGCATGTAGTTTTTCAAGAACGTGACGCGGGCTTGAATTTTGCGCTCGTTGTGCCCCATGTAAAACCAATCCCGCTCGCATTTTTCGATAAGTGTTTCATCGTTCTGGCCGCGAACGTCATGTTTCCGCATGGACCGAAAAATGATTGCGAGTTCGGCTTGACCGGGGTTGGCTGCGTGAAACGGTGCCTTTTTGGTTTTGCCTTGCGTTGCGGCCGGTTGTGAAGCCACTCGAACAAAATCGGGCAAGAGTGACTCGTGTTCCGTTCCAAATTCTTCCACGAGCAATCGTTCAATATGAAGTTCAAGAAACCGTTTGCGCTGCTCGAGAGTCTTGGATTGCTTTTCCCGGAGCGCCATGATCTCCGTGATGGCAGGCATGTATCGACGATCTCGTCCGGCCAAATACATCATGTAGCTGGAAATCTCTTTGGCGTTCGTGAGCATCGTCAGTAGATGGCCGCCGTTTAGAGCTTCATTGGCGTAGTATCGAACCCCCGACCGCGTTGGAAGGAGAAACGGGTTGGTGAGGTTCACTCTTCGATTGTTGTTTCCGATCACGGGGTAGCGTTTACCGTCGATATTCTGGTTCGCCCTGTGGTTGAGAATCCGGTTCACCTTCGCATCAAAAATGTACTGGCTAATCAACCATCGGCGATCGTAAGTAAATCCTTGCAGTTCCGCGAACTCGCCAGAAAAAAGCTTCTTGTGGTCGGTGTAGTTGGCGTATTCAAATCGCTGAAGTTTCTCGTCTAGTTTGGACGAGCTGTCCGATTTGCGAAGTTGTCCCCCGAGCCAGGTTGTTAGTCGTTCGTATTGTTCCGCTTTGAGCTGGTCTTCGTCTTCCGGCGGCATCTGTTTTAGCCGAACGACTTTCTGGACATTGGCCAGAACCTCGTTGCGAGAAAGAAGGTCCAAGGAAGCAAGCTGATCGAGTCGAATACCGGCTTCCTGTTCAGCCGGACCATGGCAGGAGACACAGTAGGTTTTCAAGATCTTTGCCACATTGCCAGGAATCTCGAAGGAAGATTCTTTGCGGATGTCTTGAGCCTCGGTGGATGATTCGGCGGTCACGAGCCACGCGGCAACCAACAGAATCGCAAGTCTTGTTTGGCGAAAACGAAAAAGAAGCATGTTGAAATGAAACAGTATTTTGGTGCTCGATCTGTATCCGCAATTGAGTGGTCGAAACCTGCCCAATGGAATGCATGAATCTGCCGCAACAAGCCGCGATGGCCAATCTCAGCATCCGACCATTATAGTCGTACCCGCTGGCACCCAAGCTCAGTTTGTTGCCAGTGCTTTCAAATCAAGCGTTTGGAAAAATTCGTTCATGTTTGAAATTGCGAACACGACGACGTATGCAGAAACAATTAATGCGCAGGATCGTTTCCCTATTTGGCAAATTGTGGCATTGTCGAGCAAAAGCAAACCTTTTGGCTCCACTTTGAAGCCGTTGAAGCAACTTGCAAAATCCCGCACAAAAAGAGGTTGTGAAAACAAGCGGGCGCATGGCGATTGCCTTGAGGCGCAATGCATCTGCAGCTCAAGGCAATCGGCGAAGGATGATACATCAATTCAATCTTGAACCAGCACTAACGTCGAATGGTGACTCTTGTGAAGAATCCATCCATGCTAAGGTCGCCAACAAGGTGCGCGTTTTGGGCTTCGATATGGGAATCGGTAAAGACGCGTTGGTCGGCCAGGTTGAACATGTTCGCAAACTCGTAGCCGCCGCCCAGATCGACATGGAAACGCCCGATCTGTCGATGAAACATGAGCGCGACGCGCGTTTCGATCAGAGGAGTCAGTCGAGTTTCACTATAGGTCAGATCTGTAGGAACTCCCGGCTCATCATCGGGAATGAAGGTGCGAGTTTGCATTCTTCCCAAAAGAGCTCCGCCGCTTAGCCCATACTGAAGCGACAGCCAATTGGAAAATTTCCAGGTCATCTGGCCGCCCAGGACGACACCTGCACCGTCGAAGAATGATTCCTGAAAGGGTGTAAAGGCAGTTTGGAAGTCGCCGCCCCGGTAGGTCACTTCCTGGTAAGAATCCACGTCTGCAATTCTTATCGCGCTGTTGACTTTCACGTCCAACGCGTCTGAAACGTTGAAGGCTTGAGCCAATTCGATATCAAAAGTTCGCAAGCTGAAGTCGTGGAGCGCATCCACGCTGGTGGCTCGGTCATCAGGTGTGACGGTTTCCGTTCCTGATGTGTTGTCCGAGTCGTTATTCTCATTGTTGTCGCTGGAGACGACGGTGGCCCGAAGTGCCCCGGCAACGGATTCGGATGCATTGGAGAAGAAATTGAGGTGACGAAAACTTACCACCGGGCCATTGCTTCCGATCTGCCGACCAAAAGAAAGCCGAATTCCAGAACTGTAATTTCCTCCCAGGCTCAAAACCGTACCAACGACGCCCCGGTCCTGAACTCCACCGATATCCGTAACACCGTATTCGAAGGCACTGTCGCGGACGGTCATGGTGAGGATGTCGAACGAGCTCACCCATTTTCCTCGCGTCAACATTTTCGGCTCGACCTCAATGTCGCCGTCCGTTTTCATTTCGAGCGCGTCGAGCCGCGCTCGAAGCTTGGCGATTTCACCGGACGCCGATTCTTTCTCTTGAGCAGAAAGTGCGCAACAGGAAATGACCAGGATTAGAAAGGCAAAGATGGGCGTTCTTTTGAACTTGGTAGGCATTTTCGATTCCAACGATTGAATAGAATTCGGATCACCGTTACCAGTCATACGATGCATGGATCCGTCATGAACGGTATCGTCCTTACAACCCGAAGGATGGAACCAAAAAGACGCGGGTCCGGTCGTGCAGGTTGTAGGGACTCTGCCGGACGGAAACGGGTCAGAATCAGGAGGAATCAGGAGGCCAAAGGCGTTAAAGTTTGCCTAACTGATGATCTCTCACGATTCGCAGATCGCTGCAATAACAGCTAGCCAGCGTGGCTGGCCAATGGCAAAGGCGTGTGTTAGCCGGCACGCCAAACGACAAGCGGGTTCATTTGGCCTGAGAAGAATACACGGGATTCAATCCTGGGATCCAGCGGCGGGATTCGAGGTCGTTTCCAATGTCCCTGTATTTCTTGAATAACTGCTGCTGCAACTCGTCGGCTTTCGATGGCTGTTGGTCGACAAGGTTTGTCAGTTCCTTGGGGTCATTTTTCAGGTTGTAGAGTTCGCGAGTCTTGTTTTCCAGGGTGTAAATCAGTTTCCAGCCTTCGTCGTCGATGATACTTCGCTTGTAGGTGTATTCGCGATAATCGGTTTCCGAAAAGATGGGACGATCAACTTTTTCACCTTTCATCGCGGGGACGAGGCTTTTCCCGCGCATTTGCCGCCGGAGCCTTTCATTGGGGGAAACTTCAAGGAGGTCCAGAATGGTGGGCATCAGGTCGACACTGCTGATTCGATCGTCGATCGCGATCTCTTTTGTTCCGCCCGGCAAACGAATGACCAAGGGAACGTGAATCAATTCCTGGTAGAGCGTGAACCCGTGGTCAAATCGTCCATGCTCATGAAACTCCGTTCCGTGATCGGCGGTCAAAACGAAAATTGTCTTTTCCATCAAGCCGAGATTTTTCATCTCATCCAGGAAGCCTTTGAACTTTGCGTCGACCCTTTGGATCTTTTCGTCATAGATGGCGCGCCAAAACTTGACGTCTTCGGGGCGCATTTCGACGGAGCCTTTTTCGAGTCCTTCTTCCCGCAGGAGTTCTTGCTCAAGTTCCGCCCCCAAATAGCGTCCGTCGTAACCCTTGTCGACGAACCGATAGTCAAAACCACCTGGTGGCGTGCTTTGACCGTGAACGTCGTATCCATGGAGAAACAGGAAGAACTTTTTGTCTTTGTTTTCCTTGAGCCATTCAAGGGCTTTGGGAATGCTCTGGTCCATTCGGCCGAACTTTCCCTTTTCGTAATAGTATTCGTCAAATCCCTGTTCGTAGCCAAATCCACCGCTGACCCCCGCGTTACCCGTGAACCCGCCAGTGGAATACCCGTTTTCCTTGAGCGTGTCCGCCAAAGTGATCAGGTGAGGTGCGAGGTCGCGGAGGTCTGCGAATTTGGTCGTTGGTGGGTTGTATACGGCATACTTGTTAACGAGCCGGTGTTCCGAAGGGTAAACACCGGTAAACCATGTCATGGATGACGGCACTGTCCAGGATGAAACGGAAATGGCATTGCGGAAGTTGTATCCTTCTGACGCGACTGAGTCGATATTGGGAGTGACCTTCCGCGGGTATCCCAGACAACTGACGTGCGCGGCTTGAAGCGCATCGAAGCTTACGAAAACAACGTTGTAATCTTTGAAAGAAAGCGTCGGGCCTTCATTGCCTCCGTCGTGTTTCGAGGTTGAATCGCTGTTGTCTGCCGAGCCAGATGCGTTTGCTGGGTCAGATTTTGAATCGCTATTGGACTGGCACCCGATCAGCACGAGGAGGGCGGTCAGCGCGAATCCAAAGAACAAGTTTACCCGGGGTTTTTCCGATTGTTTTGTATGCATGGAAGCCTAGCGTTCCGGCTGTTTGTCTTTAGGGGGAAGCATATAGACGGAGGGGTTTCGGGCAATTCGAAAGCCAACAAAGTACTTTTCCTGACCCGGGACTTGCCAATAGCGAATCGCTGAGCGGCATTTGTTTTGCCGAACCATGAAAGATCCACCGCGAAACGTTCGGTGAACTCCTTTTTCAGGTCCCGGCGGATCGGTCTTTGGCGAGTCTTCGAAATAGGTTTTGTCGTACCAGTCCCAGCACCACTCAGCTGCATTCCCGTGCATGTCATAGAGCCCCCAGGCATTTGGAGCGTATTTTCCGACCGACGCCGTTCTGCCAATGCTGCGCGTCGTTGCGCGGCTTCCATAGTGGCTGACACGGTATTGAAAATTGCCCCCGCCCGATTTGCGGCCGAAATGGTAGGGGGTGGTCGTTCCAGCACGGCAAGCGTATTCCCATTCCGCTTCGGTCGGCAGACGGTAACCGGTGCCCCCGTTGACGGTCACCGTTGCGGAAACAATTTTCTTGCCTTCACGTTTTATGTTCTCCAGCGCGTAAAATGGCTTGCGTTTCTCGAGTTCGCTCAATCGATTGCAAAACTCAATTGCGTCGAACCAGGTCACCGATTCGACCGGAAATCTCTTGACGTCGATTGCGCCAACTTTTGCTTTGCCACCCCCATCCTGAGTGAACCAACTGGGGTTATGTCCCATCACCTTTTCATATTGTTCTTGCGTAATTTCATGGGTTCCCATCATGAATGGTTTTGATATTTCAACGCGATGGCGAAGCTCATTTGCTTGGTGATCGAACTCGCTTTTGGGCGAGCCCATGTCAAACGCGCCTGCGCGGATAAAAGCGAATTGACTTTCGAGCGCGGGGCTTTGGAGGGCGTTGGCCATGATTTGCCCGACGAGTTTCTTCGCCCGATACTTGATTTCCAATTTTGAATTGCTTGCGGCTTCTTCGCGCAAGCGGGGAAGCGCGGTTTCTCCAATTGCAATCAACGCCTCGCCCGCCGATTCTCGTTGGGAAAAAGAGGGGTCGCCAAGTTGCGTGATCAGGTTGTCGAGTCGATCATCATTCCGCAAACGGCGATTTTTATCCGGCTGAGAGTAGACTTCTGCCAGCCAACCCATGAAGAAAAAAACGGAAAACGCGATAACCTGAGTCACGCGATTGAATTGCTTTTTCGTGCGAACGGAGAATGAACGGTGAGTGCTCGGAAACAGAGTCACGCTTGTCAACGAATGTTCTCCTTGCAAAGCAACTGGATTGAGAAGAGCAGTTACTGCGACCAATGCAATCGGAAACGAGCGAAGTTCACGCGGGAATCTCCCTGGGAACGCGCACTTGCCCGATCAACTCGCCAAAGTTGTTTCCGGCGGATTCAGTATAGACGATTCGAACCTGGATGTGAAATTTCTCGTTGGCGTCGGCTCGTTTCGCTCACTTGTCTCTTCGCTTCCGAAATTTCTGTTTGCCACCCAAGCGTTTGATTTCGTCATCGTTGCCGGTCATCTCCCACCGTGCCAGCGAGATTGGAATGCTGTCGATCGCGTTCAGTCGATCGAAGAAGTCTTTCATCCGGAACTCGACACCAGAATCTTCTTTTTGTTTTGCGAAGTCCGCCATGGTTCGTTCAAGCAAATACTTTCCGGTCACATAGCTGGTCCCGTAACCCGGCTGCCTCAAATAAAGATGCTGTTCAAAAATCAAAAGTTCCTTTTCGGTTTTCATCCAGCCCCGGGGTGTCCATTTCATATGGACTTTCCCAGCCTCTTCCATCGTCATTTCGTTGGCGTGGGCGTAAAGCGAGCCCAGCCCCCTTGCCGCGCGCTGCGCGAGCAGAATCCAAACGATTTCGCGAGAGCGGGGACTGTCGTCGTAAAGCCCCGCGTGCATAAACATCTCTTCAACACCCGTCGCTGTACCTTCGTTTCGACTATCGAAAATGTTGTAGAGCAATGAACCCTGACGAATCAGGCTGGGATGGGGGCGGCGGTCCATTCGTGCAAGCTCAAACCAGTGGTAGAAGTGGGTGTATAGCGGGAGTGGGTCCAGATGCGCGCCGATCCAAAAGAAGTTGCGTTGGCTTTCGGGAACGAATCGTCCGAGATGCTGCCGAAGGGCGGGTTCCATGTCGGTCGTTACGGTGAGGATATCCTCCTCCTCAAGAAACTTCATGAATCGATTGGCCGCATCGTCCGCTTTCTTGTCGTATTCGGCGGGGGTTTTCGCTGCGACCAGCTTTGGTAACTTTCGATTTCGATGTTCCTCGAGTTTGAGTGATGCCCAAGCGCGGTCCAACTCGCGTTTCAAGAGGCGGACTTCGTCCTCCCAGGTCAGCGGGACCAGGTGGACGTTTTGTTGGTACCAGGTGTAATTTTCTTTTCCAATTCCTGAGGGACCGGTTTTCTTCGGAGCTTCTTTGCGGAGCCAATCGACCAACTCCGTCGTAGCGGCTTTCGCGCTTTTGATGGTCGAGATCAATTCTTCGCTTGCACGCGAGCCGGCTTTTCGCTCGATGATGTCCAAGAACGAATTTTGCCTTTGAATATTTCTGATGCCGGTAATCCAAAGTTCTCTGGCGTTGCCCGTCAAGTTGAGGCGGGCTTGTCGCATCAGCGGCTCAATCACGCTAAGGTCCTGGATGAGGCGTTTCTCTTCGGCTTCACTCAGCGGAAATTGATATGTCCAAAATTCAGTTACCGCGTGGTGCGTCGGTCCTTCGTGGGCGGGTACGTCGCTTCTCGCCATCCAAATGGATTGATAAAAGGCCGGATCACGAACCCAGGGTTTAAGGATTCGAACATTGAAGTCATAGCCATTCATCTCTACGCGAACCAAATGCCAGTCGACTTGTTGCGGAACTGGCCATTTTGAGATGTCCATTCCGTCCAGTCTGGACCTTAGTTTCAAATAGTCCGCATGGCGTTTCCGAAACGTTTCCGCCGTGTAGTCGGGAGCTCCTTGCCGGGTCGGCGGGCGTTCAAATTTTCGCCAATCCTTGAACAGCGATACCAGGTCTTCGTAGTCCGATTTCGGCGCTTGGGCTGAACACTTCCACGAAACAAAAGGCAAGAGAAACGTGGTCAACAGCCAAATGGGCAGGGTTTTTTTCGGGCAGAAAGACATCGGTTGTCCAAAAGGTTAAATCGGAGAATGAAGGTCTCCATGATATCAAAAACCGAATCCGCGCGAGTTCCGTCACGTGGGGGTTCGTGACAACCTGCAACAGAAGAAAGTCAGGCAATAGACGGGATGCCGCTTCCGTCCACCCGGCGGTCGTTATGAACTTTAGGTACCTTGCCGATGCCTTTCATGTAATCGAGAAAGGCTTGAAAAGCATCGTGGCTTCGAAGTGACTCGAAGGTTTTGTTCTCCGCGATCGCTGATGCGGTGATGTCGCCGTTTTTCAAAACCTGTTTCAAGGCCTCGATCGCGATTTTGGCATAGGTGTCGATGAACTCAGCGTTCTCTGTCTCCGAATCACCGTTGGCACGAAGCGTCGAAACACAACGTCCAACGGTCTCGGCAACTTGAATCTGATGCGCGGAGATCTTGCCAAATCGGATGGCAGCCCGAGCGTGTTGGAAAGCCGCATCGTGCTCTTCAAGTTGACAGCTGGTCTCGCACAATACTCGGTGTTGCCAACGAAGGTTGTTGAGCACTCCGGCGTGGTCCGCGTTTAGTTCCAAGCACTCTTCTGCCACTCGAAGGCCGTCGAGGAGCACCGGCTTGGCGGCTTTTGCGTTTCCTGTTTCGTGCAAGAGCAAGCCATGATTGCCGTGCCCAATCGACAGCGATAAACGGATGGAAACATCTTTCGGAGTTCGCGCAACAAGCTTCTCGAGTACATCGATTCCTTTTTGATGTGCCTCGATGGCGTCCTTCGTTTGCTTTAAATCCTTGTAAGCCAAACCCATGTTGTTGTAGGTTTTGGCCAGGTTCTTGAGCTGCGTGGGGGTGGCCCCGGATTGCGATTCAATCAACTGAATCTGAGATATTGCCATCTTGTAAGCCTCGATCGCATTCTCGGTCTGCGTGAGTCGTCGATAGGTTGCCCCCAAGCCAATTTGGCCATAAATGAAGAACGAGCGGAACCGAGGGGACTTCGGGAATTCGGACGACAGTTTTCCCGTGGTTTCAATGCAGAATCGATAAGCCTTTTCTGCACCGACGAAATCGTTTTTTCGAAACAGGAAGTTGCCGAAATTCAATGTGGTCACTGCCAGGTCGAATCGCAGGTCGATTCGTTCCGGGAACCGATCGACCGCTTCCGAATTAATCGCAATGGATCTGGCATAGTATGTTTCCGCGTCTTCCGGCTGCCCCAGCGACTTGAACATGATTCCCAGGCTGTTGAGAACACGGTAATGGTTGCTGGCGATCTCAATGTCGTCGCGAAGGTTTTCCGGCAATTGCTCGACGGCTGATTCCGCCTCTTGAAACGCAGCAAGCGCATCATCGTTCTTGTTTTGTTTTTGAAGAATCATGCCCAGTGACCGGTAGGCCCGCGACTTGATCAGTGCATCGTCGCGTTGCGATAAACCCGTTTGGCCACTCGACTGGATCTCGATCGCATTTCGAACCAACGATTCTCCGCTCTCAAATCGGTTCAGCGAATAGAAAGGCAAGTTCAATTCGAGGCACATCTCGATTTTCTCACGATTGAGTTCGGCCTCGTTAATTTTGCCAGGCGGAAGGTTGGAGAGAATCTCATTGCCTCGCGTGCCCGCTTCAATCGCTCTCTCGTACTCGCCCAACCAGCTTTGGATTTTTGCCAATCGACGAAGGGCCTGCGCGCTGCGAAATCGCACGCGCGGATCGTCGGAGTTTTCTTCCACCAACTCGGTTTGCAGAACCATCGCCTGCTTGAGCAGCCTCTCACGCAAGGGTTCCATTTGCGGAATGTATTTGAGAACCTTGGCCACATCCGTCAACATCTCGTCGATGACCAATTCGACGCGGGCCATGTGGCGCTCGGCCTGCGATCGTTCTTCCAATGCAAGGGCCAGGTTTCGCTCCGCACGATTCCATTGCCATAAAGAAAAACAAAGTCCAGAAAGGATCGAAACAAAAACCAATGAGATCGCAATGGCCAGCGCGGGGTTGCGGCGAGACCATTTGGAAACCCGATCCATCGGACTGGCATTTCGCGCGGAAACGGGCTGGCCGTTTAACCAGTGGTCGAGATCTTCCGCCAATTGAAGACTGGTTTGGTACCTGCGTTTTGGATCCTTCTCCAGGCACTTCAAGCAGATGGCTTGCAGGTCGCGCGAAACATCCTTTCGATAGTTGCGGACGGGTTTCGGGTCCAAGTTTTGAACGGATTGGACCATCTCAAGGATGGTTGATGCCTCAAAAACTCGTTGACCGACAAGCAGTTCGTAAAGGATGCAGCCGAGTGCATAAACGTCCGCCTCAGGACCAGCGCCCTGTCCCGAATCATTCATTTGTTCCGGGGCCATGTAGGCGGGGGTACCGATCATCGAGCCGGTTCGTGTTTGATTGGTCTTGTCGTCCTCAAAGCGGGCCAATCCGAAATCGGAGATCTTGACCGACTCGGCCAATTTCGAAGCCGATAAAGAAGTGGCATTGCTGCCAGCGATGAGAATATTGGCCGGTTTCAGGTCGCGGTGCAAAACGCCTCGCCGATGGGCATGTTGTAAGGCGTTGGCCAAGACAAAAATAAGGCGCGCTGCACCGGTTGGGTCGACCGCTTGTTTTTGAGCCGCAATCCAATCCGCCAAGGTGATTCCATCCACCAACTCACTTACGATGAAACAGATCGCGTCCTGTTGCCCGGTTTCATGGATTGTCACGATATTGGGGTGACTCAGGGCCGCCGCGATTTTTCCTTCGCGAATGAAACGCGATCGCAAGTCAGGCGTCAACAAGGCCTCGGCGCGCGGGATCTTGATCGCAACTTCCCGGTCCAGTTCCGGATCGATGGCATGATAGACAACGCCGTATCCTCCCTGCCCCAAAAACCCGATCACTTCAAAGCGGCCAATCTTTTCAGGTAGCTGCGGTTCAAAAAATTCGTCGTCGGGTTCTGCAACTGGACCGCCCAAGTTGGTTTCGCTGAGACTCGCTCGCTTGGTTGAAGGAGCCGCGTTGTCGGTTTGCGTTTTCGGTTGTGATCGTTTGACCCGTTCGATGAAATCCAATACCTGCTGCTCGGATTGAAGCTCTTCATCCGATTCGAATTCCGAGCTTCTGCTGGTGGCCACCAGCATTCGATCGTGCATCTTTGCCAACTTGTCAGCGAGCCTCTGATCGCGATCGTTTTCCTGGTTTTTCATGGTCATGGCAGCGGCAAGGACGGGTGTGAAAGAGTCACAAGTGCCGACGATTCCTCAGGGCGATTCCTCAAATGTGCCCAACTCGGCTTTTAACCGTTGAACGGCACGGAACCAGAGTTTTCTCGCGGCATCTGCAGAACAATCCAGTTGGCTTCCGATGCTTTCGAAATCCAATTCGTCCCAGTTTCTCATTTGAATGACTTGCTGATAATTATCTGGAAGTCGGCTCATTGCTTTTCGCAAAACGGAAGCCTCCTCCTTGGCCCGAGCGTCTGTTGCAGGCGTCATCTGCTCATCACGAATCGGGGGATGGGCCAGTTGCGAATCGTCCAATCGATGCTCGCGAGCGATTGTCCTTTGTTGCGCGCCTCGATACTTTCGTTGCGCGTCCCGTACATCATTCGACAGGATCTGCCGAATCCAGGCACGAAATTCCCCCGGGGTTTGCCCGCGAAAATTTTCGATATTTCCCTGGATTGCCATCATCGATTGTTGGACAAGGTCGGACGCGGCCACCTTTGGGCGAATTGCCGACTCAAGTTGCCGATTCGCAATCGCCGTCAGGTAATCCCGGTAATGACTTAACAAGTCCCCCAGGGCACTTTCGTCGCCCGCCTGGGCTTCTTCCAGCAAGGCAGCAAATCTTGCAATATCCGCCTCTTGTTCGTTGCCCGGGTTGGCAAAGTCTTGGGTACCGTCGTTCAACTGTCCATCCACAAGGCGCAGGGTAATCGTTTGATCGGACGCCAATTTTATCATGAGTGACATCGATTCCCAAGATTTTCACTCAGCCGTCATTTTGGCGAGACCGATCCCTCGGCAGAGGGAGTCGGAAAAATTTTCTTTTTTCGCGTCCGATCCAAGCCCTCGGTTTCGCCTAGAGGCCATGCGGAACCTCGCGTTTTTGATTTGCGAGCTCCATCAGGCCGAACCAACCTCGCCGAAAACGGTGGTACCTACAACACTCCGAGTTCCCAATGACAAAACAATTTGCAACTTCAAAAACCGGTTGTTCAAAAATTATCCCACGCATTCTGGTTTCACTCATGACGGTGTTGGCCATTGGGGCCGCCACTGCAATGGACGTTCAAGCACAAATTGAATGGGACAACATGAGCGGTTCACCGAATCCGCTCTTTCATACAGATACCAACTGGGTTGGAAATTCACGTCCGGGTTCTGCCGATACCGCGTTGTTCAATCTTGATAATACCTATGAAGTCTGGTGGAGTTCGACGACCGAATCCTTGAGTCCCGAAGTGGGACAGCTTCAATTGGTTGATGGTGAAGTCACTTTTCGAAGTATTCAACTGGGGCCGCTGCGAAAACTTCAGATCAATGGCAGTGGTGGAACAGGTTCTTACCAGGATTTTAGTGTCTCAGGCGCGAACACTTCGCTGAATCTGTTTGGCGTGCACATGCACAGCCTCGGAAGAGCCGAGATTGTTGGCGGAGCGAGTCTCAATATCGGCGCGCCCGGCGAAGCGCCATCGCTACTAACGGTTGACAGCTTTCTAGACGTTTCCGGAAACCTGACTCTTCAAAACGGAGGTGATGTGAACGGATCGACGGTTTACATCGGAAGAAATTTAGGCACAACCGGTACGGTAACCGTTGCTGGGACAGGTGCCAGTTTCAACTTGGCCAACAATATTTACGTGGGCCACAACGGCGAAGGGTCAATCAATATCGAATCAGGCGGTCAGGTAACGGGTGATAACGTCTACATCGGGCGCTATTCAAATTCGACTGGTACGGCGACGGTTTCTGGTTTGGGATCTACCTGGACGAATAGCTCAAATCTCAATGTCGGGTCCAGTGGTAATGGCTCTCTAAATATCGAAAACGAAGGCGTCGTTTCGAATTCCATCGGATACATGGGATCTTTTTCCACCGGAGTCGGCGTTGCTACTGTCACCGGTTTCGGATCCCAATGGATTAATAGTGCGGAGCTGTATGTTGGATACTCGGGAAACGCAACGTTGAATATCAAGAACTTTGGTCTGGTCTCCAACGGTACGGCGAATATCGGTTACGGCTCGAGTAGTTCGGGCACGGTCAATGTATCTAGCCAAGGAAGTTGGGATACGTCCGGTTTCCTGACAGTTGGCTCAGACGGCTCGGGGCAATTGAAAATTACCTCGGGAACAGTGACGAATACAGCTGGGCATATCGGAAGGTACTCCGGTTCAACTGGCGATGCCGAAGTCAAAGGCTTCCAGGCACGTTGGGAGAATTCTAGTGGTCTATTGGTTGGTAGCTCCGGTAACGGCGAATTGTCGATCCAATCCGGCGGAACGGTCACAAGCAGCTACGGGCGAATTGGGTCCTCAAGTTCCGGAGTCGGAGTCGCAACGGTTTCAGATTGGGGCGAATGGAACATGGCTTACAGTATCAGTGTGGGCAATTCAGGAGATGGCACTCTGAACGTTCAGACTTCGGGAAAAGTAACCAATGACGATGGAGTCATTGCAAGGTATTCGGGCTCCATCGGTACGGTGAATGTCGAGCAGTACGGGACCTGGCATTCGGCCGGAAATCTTTCCATCGGGGGAAGCTCCAGTGCGGCGGGCGGAAGTGGAACGCTCAATATTAATGGCGACGTTGGCGAAGGACTGGTACGCGTCGATGGCATCACCAAAATCTGGTCAACCGGAACAGTGAATCTCAATGGCGGCCGATTTGAGTTTGGTGAAACGTCAATCGCCGAGTTCAGTACGATCAACGGCGTCAGTGGTTCCATGGCCGGCAATCTAAATCATGCCGGGTACACAAATGCTTCGACGCTGGTTGCCTTGCAAAACGCGGCTGTCGATTTGACCGATGTCACACTTACCAACTCGGGAACGCTATACGGCGATGCCGCCTTCGGAACGAAACTGATCAATACGTCCACGGGCGAGTTGGAAACAATGGTTGGTGAACGAATGAGATTTGCTGGAAGCGGCAATACCAATGCTGGGGAGATCAATAACTTTGGAGGCAATATCCGTTTTGAACAGGATCTGATCAACGAGGCCAGCGGATTCATCAGCGGGCGGGGCTCCTTTGTTGCCAATGCCGGCTGGGACAATCAAGGCGTGATGGCGTTTGTCGGCGGGTTCAGTGAAGTTCTCGGCGATGTCAACAATCACACGGGCGGAACCATTGTTGTCTCGGGTGGAAGTACAACGACATTTTACGATGACGTGATTCACAATGGAGCGGAACTTAGAACCGCGGCCGGAAGTCAGAGTGTTTTTCTCGGTGAGGTTTCAGGGGCCGGTGCCTTTACCGGTTTGGGCACCGTCTTTATGGAGGGGGATTTACGGCCGGGTAACAGCCCTGCCATTGTGCAGTTTGAAGGCGACCTGGTTCTGGGGTCGGGCGCCGTTTTGTTCACCGAGATTGGCGGTTTCGAAGCTGGCGAATTCGATCAATTAATCACCCAGGGCAACTTGTTCCTGAATGGCCAGCTTCAAGTGGCCCTGATTGATGGATTCCAGTTGACCTACAACGATCAGTTCTTGATCGCAGACGTTGCCGGCGAACTGCAGGGACAATTTGTCGGACTCGAAGAGGGCGATCTCGTCGCCAATATGCAAGGAATGGATCTCTTCATCAGCTACGCCGGTGGCGATGGCAACGACGTCGTGCTGTTCACGGCCGTGCCGGAGCCTTCGACGCTACCGGCCATCCTGCTTTGCATCTCATGGATTGGATTGCGGCGTCGTCGACGTTAGCAGACTCATCCAAGATCCTTCCAGTTTTTGTTTGTTTCAACTCAAGGCGATTTTGATGTTTCGAAGACTCCTTCTGCTGGTCGCAGTAGTTTTGATTGGCAATTCCGCCCATGCGGATATCACTTACTACGAAAATCAAGCCGCTTGGCAAAATGATGCCGGGCCCGATATCCGTGACCTGGATCTGTTCGATGCCATGATCGTAGCCTTGGCTGATGAAGTGGGCAGTGAACCGACGGACAATCAACTTTTGGGAACGGGCGTTTTGACATTCAGCCCAACGGAGACCGGGTTTGGAAAAAGCTTTCAACTCAGCTTGCTTGAGTCTTCGGATTTTCGATTTCAAAACAGTGGAACTCGGGTCGGACTCGAACCCGCATCGTCGGCTCAGGAAGACTTTGAGCAGACGATCGGTGGCGACGGGACTTTCGCGTTGGCGATGCAACTGGAGGAACATCAGGCAAACAACACGCAGTGGGAATTCTTTGACGCCTTTGACAATTCCCTCGGTTCATTTGTTCTCTCCAACGGTGGAAGTGGGGCCAAGTTTTATGGCGTGGTTTCAGATACGAAGATCAAACGTGCCGTGGTCCGTCATGTCACCAGCGAGAACTTTGCGATTGGGAATCAGTACTTTGCTGGAACGGCTGCCGTTCCCGAGCCTTCTGTCGTCTTGCTGCTCGGAATCGTGAGTGCGGGTTGCATGGTGCGCCGTCGCCGGTCGAAGCCTTTGCGTTGATCCGGGGGCGCTGTGTTTCAATGAATCGTCGCTTGAAGTACGATTCAGGCTGTACCGCAGTTAGTCGAGTCTTGAGCAGTCGACCTTTGGCCTCGCGGTTGCTTCGAATCAAATGACGACTCCTGCAATCTTGAAATGCAAGAAATTTATCTCAACCACGCCGGGACCAGCTGGCCGAAGCCAACCGCCGTTCGCGAGTCGGTCGCGGAATCCCTGTTGGTGCCACCAGACCTTTGGGCGGAGCGATTTAAGAAGGGTCACTTGGCGATTGCGAATTTCTTTGGTGTCAACGACCCGAAGCAGATTCTGCTAACGCCGGGCTGCACTTCTGCTTTGGCGGTGGGTATCGGTGACGCACTGCTTCGATCAGGCCAGCGGATGCTGACCAGTCGCTGGGAGCATCATGCGGTTCACCGGCCGTTACTCAAAAGGGCTTCCGTAGAAAATCCGCTGGACTATATCTCACCTGTCTCGGGTGCAAGTCCGTCATCTTCGGAGCTTGTTGACTTGGAAGCTCTCGAACAGGAATTGAATAAAGGAGATGTTGGCCTGATCGCGATGACTGCCGCCTGCAACGTGACCGGCGAGTTCTTGCCCTATCGGGAAGTCGTTGAGCTCGCCCACCGTTTCGATACGTTGGTCTTGATCGACGCAGCACAGATCGTTGGCTGGGTGGATTTGAATCTCGAAGAGTTGGGCGCGGACCTGGTTGCGTTTGGTGGTCACAAGGGGCTGCAGGGCCCATGGGGGATCGGCGGATTATTCATGTCGGATCGCGCAAACATGGAATGTGCGACGGCGACTTGTGAACTGCCTGTCGATAAGCACCTGCCCAAGCAAACGGAGGCGAGACCCAGTTACTGTGATTCCGGATCCGTCGATCTTTTTGCCTTGGCGGGACTCCATGCCGCGATTGACCTTCTCGGCCAACAGAATCTCGAAGCGAATCTTCAAAAAGCGCGACAGCAGGCGATTCGAGTTCGCGATGCGTTGGAAAGTTCGGCTTCGCTTCAGTTTTTCGGCCATCGGGAGGAGCGTTTGCCAACCTTGGCGTTTCGGATTCCCGGCAGCGAAAGTCGCGAGGTGGCTTCGCATCTAGCAACTTGTGGTCTTCGCGTTGGAAGTGGTATTCATTGTGCGCCCATGGCTCATGAAATGCTGGGAACTCAGGATACCGGCCTGGTTCGAATTTCCATCGGAGTTGGGCAGGAGGATTCCGAAATCGACGAGGCCATTGTTCGATTGATTCGGGCCTTCAATGATGCTGCCTTGAATGAAGTCTGAATTGAGTTCAATGATTCGCCAGCGACTTCGAGAGCCGATGCCATGACCACAACCGATCTGAATCGCGTCAACATTGCCTCCCGGCAGCACAAGACGAATCCTTTTCCTTTCTACAAGCGACTTCGAGAAGACCAACCGGTGTTTCCAATCGTGCTGCCGGACAGGCGGACCATTTGGTTAGTCACCCGTTACGAAGACGTGGCGCACGTGCTTCGCGACAAAAAGTTCGCCAAAGATCTTTCCAACGCTCCCAACAACCAGTCGGCCACACAGCCATGGATTCCGCGCTTCGCGAAGCCATTGACGCGGCATATGTTGAATTCGGATCCGCCTGATCATGCGCGGCTCAAAGCGCTGGTCACCAAGGCATTTTTACCGTCGATGGTTGAAAAGATGCACGATCGAATCCATGAACTTTCGATCAAGTTGTTGACCAAAGCAAAGGCGGGGAAACCGTTCGACTTGATTCAAGACTACGCACTTCCCATTCCTACGACGGTGATTGCGGAAATGCTGGGGGTCCCACCGCATCATGGAAAAAAATTCAATCGCTGGTCAAATGCGGTTCTGGAGGCGGTATCAACCAAGTGGGGCATGATTCGATCGGTTCCCAAACTGTGGGCTTTTGTTCGCTATATCCGGCAGTTTGTTCAGTCTCGGCAAAAGGACCTGCGGCAGGATTTGGCCAGTGAACTGGTTAAGGCCGAGATCGATGGGAGTCAGCTCTCCGAAGACGAATTGGTCGCGATGATTTTTTTGCTGCTGTTCGCCGGGCACGAAACTACGGTCAACCTGATCGGCAACGGGGTTCACGCGTTGCTTGAGCATCCGGATCAACTTGAGCAGCTTCGCGAGGATACAAAGCGAATCGATTCCGCCGTCGAAGAAATGTTGCGCTACGGCAGTCCCGTCGAAATGGCCACCGAACGTTATGCGCTTGAGGACATCGAGATTTCGGGAACGACCATTCCGGCCGGGTCGCTCGTAGGAGCCGTGATCGCGTCCGCAAATCGAGACGCGAGCCAGTTTACGGAACCTGATAAGCTCGATCTTCTCCGGTCTCCAAACAAACACCTGGCCTTCGGCTTGGGCGCTCACTATTGCACGGGTGCTTCACTTGCTCGATTGGAAGGGAAAATCGCCATCAAAACCTTGTTGGAAGAAATCCCTCATTTCAAGTTAGCCGTCCCAGCCAACAAGCTGCGATGGCGTCGCGGCCTCGTTACCAGGGGGTTGGAATCGCTCCCGATCTTGCCCGGCAAGTAGCCGCTTTGGTCGGACTTGCGACTTTGGTGAGTGACCGATCCACAGCTTATCGTGACTTTGTTTATACTTTGAATGATCTGCACATAAGCCGAAAGGATAAAGAAATATGAAGTCGTTGAATCGTCGAGACGTTCTCAAGCAATCGATTGCAGCGTCCGCAGTCGTCGCTGGCTTGCCGAGCTTGGCCCAAGGCGAAACGTCCCAAGGCGACGTCGCCAAGAATGACAAGTTGAACCTTGCTGTCATCGGTTGTGCGGCGCGAGGCGGCGCGATCGGTTCGGAAGCCATTCGTCATAAGTTGACCCAATGCGTCGCGCTTTGCGACGTCGTGCCTTCACGAGCGGAAGGCCTTAAGGGACGAATGAAGGGCGAATGCGATAAAGCAGAAATCTTTGATGACTTTCGCATCATGTTTGAGAAGCTGGGCGACAAGATCGATGTCTGTACGATCGGTGTTCCGGATCATGCCCACTTTCCGATCGCGATTCTGGCGATGTCGATGGGAATTCATGTCTACGTTGAAAAGCCATTGGCGCACACCTTTGAAGAGTGTGAGCTCCTGATTGCCGCCGAGAAAAAATATGGCGTCAAATGTCAGATGGGGAATCAGGGCCATTCGAGCGGGCAACGATTGCAGTTTCAGTCTTGGGTTGAGAATGGGGTGATCAAGGATGTGCGTCGAGTTGATGCCTGTATGAACAAGGGACGCCGTTGGCATCCATGGGGGGACGTTAAGGCTTACCCGGATGGCGAGAAAATGCCCAAGGGAATGAACTGGGATGTCTGGGCGGCAACGGCTCCGAAGCGACCCTATAACCGCAAGTACGATCCGGGAAACTGGCGCGGATGGTACGACTATGGAAACGGAGCATTTGGTGATTGGGGGCCACACACGCTCGACACCATTCATCGCTTTCTCGAATTGGGTTTGCCCCACACGATTCGTGCGGAAAAAATCGTCAAGCCCAACGACTTTATTTTTCCTCACGGCACGACGATCGCATTTGACTTTGCCAAACGCGGTCCCGGCATGCCCGAGATGACCATCAATTGGTACGACGGTGTGAAGAATCGGCCGCCCAGCGAAGACGGAATCAAGATTCCAGCCTGCGGCAAGGCGATCTACAGTGATACGCTGAACTTTGTCGGCGGGACTCATAGCGGCCAATTGAAAATTGTTGGCGGTAAAAAGAAAGACGAAGTCACTGCGAATTTGCCCAAGCCGGCGGCCAGTGAAACGTCCACCAACCACATGGACAATTTTTTGCGAGCAGCCGCGGGAAGCGATCCTTATTGCAATTCTTCTTTTGCGGTTTCGGGTCCGTTGACCCAGGTATTCATGCTCGGTTGCATTGCGCAACGGTTGGGAGAAAATCTGAGCTTCGATACAAAGACGAAGCAGATCACAAACAACAGCCGAGCCAACGATCTGCTCAAAGGCAACGCGCCACGTAAGGGCTGGGAAGAGTTCTACAAGCTCGCCTAGACCTTTGAGATAGACAATACGGAAATGACAAACGAAGGAAGAAGGAAAATGAGTGATCGAATCATCATGCGCACTGGCGAATGTCTGGTCGCGGGCGGGCCTCCATTTACCGCGGCCGAGCCCGAAGTCGTGATTGGCGAGCTGGATGGGCCGGTGGGCACCGCGATTGCGACGCTTACAGGCGATCAATCCGTTGGGCACTCCAAGGTATTTGCAATTCTTGATACGGATATTCAGGTGCGACCGGTCACGCTGATGGTTAGCAAAGTGACCGTAAAAAGTAGCGCCTACACCAATATCCTGATGGGCACGGTTCAAGGCGCGATTGCCAACGGGGTCCTGGATGCTGTCCGCGCCGGTGACATTCCCAAGGAAAAGGCAAACGATCTCGGAATTGTCTGCTCGGTTTGGCTTAATCCCGGCGCTGCCACCGACGAGAATCTCGATCACAAGGCACTTTTCGAGATTCATCGCAAAGCCACAGCCCAGGCGATTCACAAAGCGATGAACAATGAGCCGTCGATCGATTGGCTTCTCGAAAACCAGGATAAAATCACCCACAAGTACTACCAGCGCGGTTTGGATGGAACGCTGTAGGTGATGTCGGCTCGCTTGGAGACCGTTGACGGTCTAACTCTTTGAATCCGCGAACTGCGATGCGGTGCGAGGAGTCTGTGAATCGCAATCAGGCGAAGCCAAGAGTCAAATTTGCTGCCCGAATCCGGCAAACGAAGTCGATCGCAATTAAGATAGATTGCTTTCCGGGGTCGAATGGAAAAACATTCGCCCCTCTTCAAACCCGTTGCCTATCGGATGACTTTGATGACCGCTTTGATTCGTGCCAATTTGATCTTCATCCTCCTGTTGGTTTCCCAACCGCTGGTTGGTCAGGAAAAAGCAGAGCAAGCTTCCAAGCCTCCCAGCATAAGTCAACAATTCTCGCCGCTTCGTTTTCGAAACATCGGCCCTTTCCGCGGCGGGCGAAGCGTGGCCGTGAGTGGAGTCATTGGCGATTCGCTGACCTATTACATGGGCAGCACGGGTGGCGGTGTCTGGAAAACAACCGACGCCGGAATTACCTGGCGCAACATCTCCGACGGCCATTTCAAGAGTGGTTCGGTCGGCGCCATTGCGGTTGCCCCCAGCGACCCCAACGTTGTTTACGTTGGCATGGGCGAACATGCGGTTCGCGGCGTGATGACGTCGCATGGCGATGGTGTTTACAAGAGTACCGACGCAGGCAGAACCTGGAAGCGAATCGGGCTGGAGGATTCCCGCCACATTGCGGCCATCCGTATTCATCCGAGCAACCCAGAGCATCTCTATGTTGCCGTTCAAGGTGCGCTCTACGGTCCTTCAACGGATCGAGGAGTTTATCAATCAACCGATGGTGGCACCACATGGAAAAAGGTCTTGTACGTGAACCCGACGACAGGTGCCGCAGACCTTAGTATGGATTCGAGTAACCCGCGAATTCTGTACGCGGGAATGTGGGACCACCAACGAACACCCTGGCAGATTCGAAGTGGCGGCAAGGGCTCGGGGATTCACAAATCGACAGATGGTGGAAAAACCTGGAAGAAGCTTTCGGTGGGTTTGCCTGATGAGATGGGGAAAGTGGCGATCGACGTTTCGCCCGCAAATCCCAATGTCGTCTACGCCAATATCGAAGCCCGGAATGAGAAGGCCGGAGTTTATCGTTCGAACAATGGAGGCAACTCCTGGCAACAAGTCAACTCGGATCGAGTGACCGTTGCCCGGGCCTGGTACTACATCGAGATTTTCGCTGATCCAAAAAATGAGAACCAGGTTTACGTTTTGAACGCGCCGATGCTCAAGTCTTTCGATGGCGGCAAGACATTTCAGTCGATTCCGAATCCACATGGTGACCAACATGATCTTTGGATCAATCCGAACCGCCCGCAGAACATGATTCTGGCCAATGATGGTGGCGGATGCGTCACGTTCAATGGTGGCAAGTCGTGGTCGCCTCAGAACAACCAACCCACCGCTCAGTTTTATCGGGTGATCGCCGACAATCAGTTTCCCTATCGTCTTTACGCCGGCCAGCAAGATAACTCGACGGTCAGCATCGCGAGTCGGTCGCTGCAAGGCCGAATCACCGAGCGAGACTGGTTTCCGACGGCGGGAGGCGAAAGCGCTTTTCTCGCTTTTGATCCAGACAATCCGACGACCATTTTCGGCACCAGCATTCAAGGCATCCTGAGCCGGCATGATCTCAAGACCAACAATGACAAAAGTGTGGTCGCTTACCCACAACTCAATTTGGGAACGTTGGCAAAAGATCAGAAGTATCGATTCAACTGGAACGGACCCCTTACGATGCAGTCGCAGGATCCGAGCATTCTTTATCACGGAGGCAATGTTCTTTTTCGTAGCGATGACGCCGGGCACAGTTGGACGGAGATTAGTGGCGACCTGACGCGAAATCAAAAAGAAAAGCAAGGAGACGGCAGCACGCCCTTTACCAACGAAGCCGCCGGTGGCGAAGTCTACAACACCATCAGCTACATCAAGACGTCGCCTCACGCCGCCGGAGATATCTGGGTTGGAACCGACGACGGACTGGTTCATCGAACGACCGATGAGGGAAAAACATGGGGCAATGTTACGCCCAATGGTTTGCCGGAATCTTTGATTAACGCGATTGACGTTTCCGCACACGATCCAGAAACCGCATTCATCGCCGTGACCCGATACAAATTCAATGAGTTACGACCGATGGCCTTTAAAACCGTTGACGGAGGAAAGTCATGGGCTTCCATCGTTCATGGAATCGCTGACGATCATTTTATTCGCGTTGTCAGGCAAGATCCCAAGAATGAACAAGTTCTCTATGCCGGGACCGAGGGTGGGCTCTATATCAGTTTCGATCAAGGAGCCAATTGGAAACCGTTCCAGCTAAACCTGCCGGTCTGTCCGATTACCGATTTGACCTTCCGGGACAACGACTTGATTGTTGCGACATCCGGACGCGCTTTTTGGATTTTGGATGACTTGAGTGCGATTCAGCAATCGACGGGGAAACTCGATCCCAACTCATTTAAAGTCTTCACGCCAAAACCAAGTTTTAAATTCGCGCAAGGCGGTGGCGCGGCTACCCCGTTCACCGGCGCGAACCCTGCGCCGGGTGTGATCTTTGACTATCACGTTCCGGCAAACTGGAAAAAGAACGCCAAGCTAACGCTCGAAGTCATTCGGGCCGATGGCAAGGTGATCCGTACGATCGACAGCTCGGATAAATCCGATGCGAAAACCTGGGCCGGTGGTCCGTCACGAGAACCACAACTTCCGATGCGTCCTGGACTTAATCGTTTTCACTGGGACTTGAGAATCGATCCCATTCCAGGTGTCAATAATCTGTTTGTGATGGGTGGGCACGCAGGTCCTCGTGTGATTCCCGGGGAATACACCCTGCGATTGTCGACCAACGAGAGTGGCGTCCAACCGGTGGAGGTGCGGGCATTGGTTAAAGCCGATCCTCGTATTCAAGGGTCAGCCGAGGATTACCTTGCACAACAAGAATCTCTCGAGACGATTCGGGATCTGGTTGTGGACATTCATCAATCCGTCAACCAGTTTCGTAACGTCAAGGCACAGCTTGCCGGCCGGTTGTCGCTTCTGAAAAACATGGAAGATCAAAAAGAATTGGCAACGTTGGCGAAGTCGACTCTGAAGGCAATCAACCAATGGGAAGCAAGTCTGATTCAGACGAAGCAGAAAACATTTCAAGATGTAATTAACTTTAGAAATCGGCTCAACGCAGAGTTGGTCTACCTCGGTGGGCAAATCGACACCAATGAACCGAAGCCAACCAAGGCTTGTATTGCCCGGTTGGCCGAATTGGAAGAACGGTGGCAAAAAGCCAAGACCGAGTTGGAAAAGGTCGTTTCCGGACCGGTGAACGATTTCAATTCGGCCTATCAAAAAAGCGGATTGCCAGTCTTGATGATTCCCAAGAAAAAGTAGACAAACTCCACCGGTCCACGTGTCGATGAACGTTGACCCAAAAGGTGGTCTAAGCCATCAGCTCCGGCAAAGGCTCTCGTTGATCGATTTCGCCGAGCAGTCCATTGTCGTTTTTGCCGATTTCAATCTTCGGTAACCCGACGGCGTGCAGGATTGAGTGATAAAAGTTACGAACGCTTCGGCGATCAGGCGTTTTGTTGTTGCCGAGTGGGTAATGGATGTATTGCCCGGTCTTGAAACTTTGGCCCAGCGATCCCAGGGTAAGAAAAGGAAAGTCCGCAAAGTTACAATGGTGGGCTCCACCGGAATCGCTCATCATGACGATCAAAGTATTGTCGAGCATGGTGCCCTCCCCTTCGGGAATTGCCTCGAGTTTTTCCGCCAAGCGAGCCATCATTTGCATATGGCACCGGCGAACCCTGCGAATTCCTTCAGCGCCTGTGATCCCGTCCTTGGTTGGATGTCGGCCTTCGTCCGTTTCATTGTGGCCATAACCGTGCAGTGACATGCTCCCCATGCCAAGTCCTTGGTAATGGACGCCCAGATGGTCCATTCGAACCGTTACAACCTTGCTGAGCCCGGTGATCAACGCGGCTGCGGCGATGTCGATATGGGCTTCCAGCCGATCACTCGCCAACTTGGACCTGAATTTATCGCCGGCAGCGGGAGCACCTTTCTTGATGGCGTCGCGCCTTTCTTCAATCTTGATTTCGCGATCTCGCATCGAAGAATAGGCTGCGAGATAGCGGTCCAGTTTGTCGTGCTCTGAAGTTGGCAACTTCTTTTTGGTTTTTTTGATATCGTCTTTCACAAAATCTAGCAAACTGCGATCGAGGGCGATTTGCTTTCGAATCTTTTCACCCCCCAGCACGCTTCCGAACAAATCCTTGTAGGCAGCCATTGGTTCGCCATAGTAAGAAAGCGGCCTGTTGGCTCCCGTTGCCGAAATTCGAGGATTAAAAATGTGTTTTCCGGGTTCGGTTACCGCAAGTCCGAGGTGCGAGAATATACTTGGCAGCGCTTCGGCGAGAATTGCATCAAGTGTCGGGCCCGTCGGGGACTCCGACTCGGCACAGCGATAAGCGCCCAGAGCCCCATAAGATCCGGAATGGGCACCGACATTCATCGACGCACTCAAGCCCTGAATGATGTTCAATTTCTTCGTGAAAGGTTTGAGCGCTTCCAAATCCGCGTGGAGCTTCATCGCGGCAAGGTCCCCGGTGTACAGGGACTGATGGTGTTTCTTACCAGACTTTTCGATCGTCTCAGCAATTCCGATTGGATCAATGCCGTAAGGTCGAAGCCCATTGGAACGCACGAGAAAAACAACTCGTTGCGGCTTCTTCCGTGGTCGGTCAGACGCCTGGGCTTGCAAGCTCAGCAGCATCGGGGAAAGAGCCCCGACCCCGGCGGTCGAAGCCAACTGCTTGATCATTTCACGTCGGGAAATCGTCACTTCACTAAATCCTTGTTTCGTCGAGTGAGAAATGAATCAGAAGTCATCAATGTAACGAGAATCTCTTTGAAACTTCCGCCGGATTCGACATAGGCTTTGTCCATCGCCATCAATGTCGGCGAGTCGCTGATCATTTCATTGCGACCCATGAAATATCGAAATACGTGACGAATGAATGATTGGCGAACACGTTTTGATTTTGCCAACCGATTCATCAAATCCGAGACGTCCCGGTAGGGGCCGTCCAGTTGGGGGTCCCGTGTTCCCTTAAGAACGCCGCTCGCATTGACATCTGTGGAATGTTTAGGTTTGACCGGTTTCAAGCCGGCCAACTGGCGGCGAAGACTGGCAAGTTGAGCCTGTCGCTCTCGATCGTCTTTCGACTTTGAGAGCTCGGCGATTTTTGCTTTCCATTCCGAGCGATGCCGTGATTGTTCTTTCAGGATAGCTTCATAGCGGGGATGATCTTTGCGCGGTGGTACCAGTTCACCGACTCGCTTACGGAGCGCCTTAACCTGTTGCGCTCTTGCTTCGGGGCTATCGGCTGTAAGTTTCCAGATTTGTTTCAGGAGCCGGGATCGTTGTTCGCTGTATTTCGCTCTTTGACCGGCAACAATGGTATCGTCACCCAGCACAATTGTGCCTTCGCGGAATCGCCCGAAATCATCGTAAGCCTCGAATGCCATCCCGAGCGGATCCATTTGCTTGTGACAGCGCCAGCATTCTTCAGCTCGTGTTACCTGCATTCGATCTCGCAGCGATTGGTGCGGATCATTCGGTAGCTTGGCGTCGACGCCGATCGGCAATTCCGGAATCGAATCAGCCAACAGGTGTTCTCGAATCCACTTTCCCCGGCGGATGGCATCGTTGTCAAAGTTGCCTGACCAGGCGACAAGCCACGCGGGGTGGCTCAAAAATCCAACCCGGTTTTTGACAGTGAATGGTTGTTGTAGCGGGTAGTCCCATTCCCAATACCGGAGTCCGTATGCCTGCACGGCTTCCCTTCGATAACCTTTATCGACAAGGACCGGTTGAATTCCTTCACGCAAAGCACCACCACCGTACTGTTCAGGACGCTCATTTGCCCACTCTTTCATCCGTCGCATTTTTCCTTCGATGTCGGAGCTGTAGGCAACGATGAATTGGTCCGTCGTCAACAGAGTTTCAAGAACCGCTCGATCTTTCTTCAAGATATCAAGGATCATGAAGTCCGCATCGCGGATCAGGTTCTGGGGGAAATGATGGTGGTTTCTCGATTGATCTTTGAAGACGAGATAGCCTTTGGTGTACCCAAAGAACTCTTGGAAAAATCGCAATAGTCGAGGGTTGTGTTCGGGTTTCCAATCCAGAAACGACCCGCCTCCGGTCGTGTGGTACCCCCAGTTTCTTCGGCTATCAACAGCCGCGAGCATTCGTCGCACTTCCCGCTCGACGTCGGCTTTTGTGCTCAATCGATTTTCTTTCAAAGCAGAGCGCAATGCCTGATCGGGTGGCGAATCGGTCAGCCCGTACGCAATTGCATAGGCGATTTCCTTGGGCCCGAGCATCCGTCGACCGTCGCTCAATTTCTGACCCTGCCCCAGCTCCATTCTGAAAACGAATTCGGGTGACATCAAAACCGCCAGCACCATATTTTGACATCCCGTTGCCGGGTCCGACATCTCAATCGACTTGGTCAAGAATTGAACATATCGGTTAAGCTCTTCTTTATTTGGCTTTCTTGATAGCAGAAGTTCAAACGCAGCGACGACAGCGGGACCATAAGTTTCTTTTCCCGGGGCTGACTGGTTCAGCAACTCGAGTCGGCGAAGCGGAGCCCGATTGAAATCGAAGGTTCCCGGATCAAATTGGTTTTTTTGCTTGTTGAAACGCCCCTTTTGGAATTTGCCGCGAACGATCGTCGAAGCAAGATTCCGAAAGTTCAGCATCAATGCGCGAACGGCCGCATCGTCGACTTCCAGCGTGTCATAGTCTTTGAATGCCTCACCTTCTATGGTCACCAGGGCGGGAATGGGACCGTTGGTGGTTCCGGCGACTCCCCGCGTCGCGCGCAATTCATAGGAGACATTGTCGTAGATTCGCTGGCTGATTCGCCACATTCGCGAGTACGAGTAGGAAGGGCCAAGGTGCTGACCGCTGAAAAGATCTTCGTGGTTTACGCGGTTTCCAAAGGACGACGTTGGTTCGCGTTGGAAATCAATGTTGTTGGTCCCTAGATGCGACCGAATCCAACCCACGACGGCCCTACGGTCTCGCTTAGAAGGTTGGATCTTCTTCGCCGGCGGCATCAGCTCGAGCTCAATGTTTTCTGCAATGGATTCCCAATCTTCCAAATCGGATTCGCGAATTTCGTGCAGTGAGAACCCGGCTTTCTGCACCGAAGCTCCGTGGCAGTCGGCGCAGTATTTCTTTAGGAAAGGTTGGATGTCCTTTTTGAATGACAATTCGTTCCGGGGCGTCTTCGCATCTTTGGAATTAGCTCTGGACGAATCAGGATCTTGGGCCGTCGCTATGGTCACCATCGAAAACAGTAGATAAACGGCGGTGATGTTTGCCTGCCATCTGCTCATGCGACCCTTTTCATTTGAATTCGAGGAATTGAATCAAGCATTCCAACCCGATGCATTTTCATTCTAGTGCGAATGCTGGCTAAGCAAAAAGGATTTCCAATATTCGCGGCCATTGACGAGAATCATTCTGACGCAACGATTGCAATTGAACGAAAACATTCATCCGCTGGACTGCTTGCGGCATATGACCCCGTCTAAAGAAGGTGGTTGAAAGCATCGGCGCGCTCGCCAACAAAAAAGCCCTTCCGAACGTCGTATTCGGAAGGGCCTGGTTTTAGCCGGCTGTGAGTAACAAGCCGAGTTTATTTTTTTCGCAACTTGGAGGCCGGCGTGATTTCAACTTTGCCTTTTGCCTTCTCCTTGGCAACATCTTCGGTCAACGCTTCAACGGCCTTGGCCAGCTGGGCATCGGCGCCGCCTGGCGAGTTCCAGGTTGGATGATTCCAAAAGGCGATGTGGGGTTCGCAACCGTTTAGTTCCATGTCCTCACCGGTTGTTGCCAGGTACCATCCACGCATGGGCATTCGCACCATGCCCCCATCGAGCAGTCCAACGGCGCCGGTACTGATTACTCCTCCTGCTGTTCGCATTCCGACAAGCCGACCACGGCCGGTTTGTTTGACAGCGTGACTGACAATCTCGGCGTTTGAAAAACTGTGCTCGTTGCACATCATGATGATGGGTTTTGTCCAGGATGCATAAACTCGACGATCCTGGGGATAGCCCTCGCCACTTCCCCTTGAACGCGTGATCGCATGCAGTGGTTGAGTCAACGCGGTCATGACGTGGTCGGCTGTGCTGCCGCCGCCATTGAATCGCACATCGATGATCAAGCCTTCTTTGCCGGCCCCGGCATGGTAGAGATCTTCTTCCATTTGTCGAAAGCTGCGGAAGTTCATGCCTTGAATATGAAGGTATCCAAGTTTCCCGCCCGAAAGCTCCTCGACTTTGGCCCGAGTTTTCTCAACCCACTCTTCATAAAGCAGGCCAGCTACGGAAGTCGTTGGTCGAACCACGACATCTCGCTCTTCACCCGCGGCGGAACGAACACGTAGTTTGACGTCTCGAGCTTTTTCAAGCGTCAGAAGTTTCTCAACATCCACTTCCGGCCCGACGGCGGTCCCATCAATTTGGAGAACAGTCTCTCCAACTTTGACCAGGCTTCGAGAACGTGCACAGGGTCCTCCCGGAATCACGCTTTCGACAACGAGCCCCGGCCCTTTGTGACCATGAGCGAAACGCAGTCCCAAATGGTAGGTCGTCGGTGACCAATCATTTTGAGCGTTAAACGCGGGCAAAGGATCCGAACCGCCTCGGTGGCCCATGTGCGAGGCATTCAACTCACCTAGCATCATGTTCATCAATTCCGAAAACTCGGCAGCGCCCAAGCACTCTGCGGCAATCGGGCGGTACTTGGCTCGCATCGCGTACCAGTCTTTGTTGTTATAGGCTTCGTCGTAGAATCGATCACGCATGGCACGCCACCCCTGATCGAAAACAATCATTCGAACTTCTCGCCAATCGCGTTTTGAACGAACTTCGAATCCAAAGGGCGTTGTTTTTCCCATCAAGTTCATGCTTGCGGGAACGCCCCGTTGATGCCCGACGAACTCTTTGGTCGCGGCAATCCAACGACTTTGAGAAAGCGGCGCATCCGCGATGCGTTTTGGAGCCTTAGGTCGTGGAAACTTAACGCTATAAAATCCTCGTTTGCCTCCGATGGTTGCGGAAAAGGCCAGGGTTGCACCTTGCTCAATCCAGATGAGACCTGACTCAAACGAATCGCTGTATCGAAGACGATCGACACGATCAAAGATGCCATCGAAATCGATTTGAACATCGTTCGATTTTTTCTTTTCAGCTTTCTTGTCATCGGACTTGGAGTCCGTTTTGTCGCTGGGAGACTTCTGTGCCGGTTTGGCGGTATTCGACTTTGGTGGGGCTTTCTTTTGTCCACCTTTCTTCATGGCGGCGATGGCTTTTTTGAGACGTTCGTCACGTTCGGTTTCTTCTTCCGTGGATTTGGCAAGTTCGACCACGTAGATGTCGGCCTCTTCGCCGTCGCGCCGACCCACCCAGGCAATTCGCTTTCCGTCCCCGGACCAAACGGGACTCATGTCCATGTCCGGATGCCGGGAAAGATTGAAAGGCTTGCGGGTCCCATCGACTGGGACAATGAATATGTCGCTGTTGTAGTCGTCGTCCTGCGTCGCATACGTCAACCATTTACCATCAGGCGACCAGTCAAAACTCGGAGGCGACCACATTTTGGCAATCTGCCGATGGTCGGTTCCGTCGTTGTCCATGACAAACAGGTTTGAACCTTTCGTGTAAGCGATATGAGATCCATTCGGACTCAAACTCAATCGGGCTTCCACGTCTCGGTCGTCGGTGACCTGTCGAAGCTTGAATTCCTTGGCGAGCCACCAAATCCCGTCTTTTTGTTCATGGGTCGCTTCCCAGACGTCGACTTCACCGCCGGAATCCGTGACAAAAAACAGGCGACTTCCATCGGAACTGAATAGCAAGCTCGTTTCCGGGTGAGCGGTATTGGTAACTTGAACGGGCTCTTTCAAAACGCGATCCATCACGTAGATGTCTTCGCCAGAGACAAAGGCCATTTGCTTTCCGTCTGGAGAAAATGCGACGGTGGTAGCCCGCGTTTGGCGTTTCCGCTCAATGGGACTGGTGACGCTGTCACCACTTGCAAACAGCTTGATCGTTTCCAGTTTCCCAGTTTTCGGATCGCACTTTACAAGGTCAAAGCCTCGTCGCATTAGCAAGGTATTTCCATTCTGTGACAACGAAGGAAATGCAACGCCATCGTCGACTCCATCCGATGCCGCATTGGTGACCTGACGAACTTCCTCGGAACCGAGGCTGCGGTGATAAATGTTGAACACGCCGTCTGGGTCGCTTGTAAAGTAATAGCTCTTCCCGTCGGCTGCCCAAATCGGATCCATGTGGGCGACGTTCTGGAATCGTTCGCGATCTTTGCACAGACGAGTCAACGTCACCTTTTCACTGGAAAGATCTGCAAGCCAAAGTTGGGCTGCTTGTGGGCCTTTGTAACCTTTTCGGTTCCAGTTCGATCGTCCACGTACAAAAAGCACCTTGGTACCATCCGGGCTAAGAGCCGCATCTCGGACTCCCGCGTCAAACAACATTTGCTTTGGCTTATTGCCCTCAAGGTCAAGAAGAAATACCCGTCCGGATTCGGAGTAGTGCCAGCCTCGATCGGTCGCTTGGCTGATCACGAGGCTTTTGCCGTTGGGGGTTACGCCGAGAATTGATTTCCGATTGGAATCGAAGGTGATTTGTTTCGCAGCGCCGCCTGCCGTTGGCATGACGAAAATCTGCGTTCGACCCGTTCGGTTGCTGGTGAAGTAAAGCTGTTTCCCGTCCGGACTGTAAAAAGGTGTACCGTCTGTGGCCGCGTGAATCGTTACACGCTTCGCGACGCCCCCGTTGATTCCGACCGTCCAAATGTCGTTCTGCCAAGCGAACGCGATTTGGCTGCCGTCAGGCGCAATCGTTGGGTTGCGCGGGATCCGGATTTGGGTGTCGGCGGCCGTCGATGGCACCAAAGGCAAGGCGGCAAACAAGACTGCGCCGACCAATAAACTCGACAATGGTTGCAGAAATCTTACTTTCGTAGTCACTTCTTTTCCCTCGTAGCGATGGGTCTTAAGCATGATGGTGATTCGCATTGGCGCATTTGCGACGATGGCCATTGCGAGTTTGGGCAGGCGGTGAATTCTCGATCAATGAACACGTGATCCAAATCAGATTACGTGTTCCTTGAGCAAATCGAAGGGAGGCCCAAAAGAGGTTCGATTATGAGCAGGGACCCCGGACCTGTCAATTTCGCGGCGTGTTTCCCGTGAAATTTCAAACCGAACTATAAAGTCCAGCCTTTGCGGTACTCTTTGTGGATCAAATCCTGGGCCCCTTCGTCGTTTTTGACCTTCAAATTCTCGGCATCCCATTCAATGGTTTGCTGGCTTTTGAAAGCGACAACTCCCAGCATGACGGCTTCTGAAAGGGCCCCGGAATATTCGAAGTTGCAGGTCGTCGTTTTGTCATTCTTGATGGCGTCGACCCACTCATTGTGATGCCCGATCGATTTTGGGATCGATTTTTCGGGACGTTCCACGTCAACGAAATCTTCCTCGGGCAGCAAGACATGCTGGCCATAGTTGGACAAGATCATTCCTTTCGAGCCAACAAAGAGTTGGCCGGCACCCCAATTCAAGGGCTTTCCATTTTTGTCTTTGAGTGACGAAAGCAGTTTTGGTTTCTTGCCTCCGTCATACCAGGTCAGTTTGACGGCGGGCATGGATTCTCTCGCTGGGAATTCGTAGTTGACCATACACCACTTGGGGGGCATCACCGGGTCGAGCGGCTCACCTTGTGCCGAAATTTTTGTCGGGTGGGTTAGCATGAGCGCCCAATGAGTCAGGTCCATGAAGTGACATCCAAAGTCACCGAGTGCACCGGTGCCGTAATCCCAAAATCGTCTCCAGTTGAATGGGTGAACGTTTTTGCTGTAGGGTCGTTCGACAGCTGGGCCCAACCACAGGTCCCAATCGACATGCGCCGGCTTCTCCGTTTTCACAAACTTCCCGCCCGAGTATTGGGCGTTGGACCAAACGTGCGCTTCTTTGACCTCGCCGATCAATCCACCTTGAACCGCTTCAACGACCCGGCGATAGTTGTCGCCGGCGTGAATCTGAGTCCCCATCTGAGTTTTTAGCGAGTGTTTCTTTGCCAACTCCGCGAGGACACGGCATTCCTTGACGGTATGCGCCAGCGGCTTTTCGCAGTAGCAGTGTTTTTTCATCCGCATGGCCATCGCGGCAGCGGGAGCGTGTGTGTGATCAGGAGTCCCAACGACAACGGCGTCAATGTTTTCAGCTTCCTTTTCCAACATGACACGAAAGTCCCGATACTTTCGCGCGTCTTTATATGGAGCCGACCCTTTTTCGAGCAGCTTGGAATCGATATCGGCGATCGCGACAATGTTTTGGCTTTTCAGTCGAGCGATGTTGGCACCCGCCCGGTTGGTTGCGCCAACGCATGCCAAGTTCAGTTTTTCATTGGGCGAGTTGGAAGCGAGAACGGACCCCGGGTTAACAAAGTATCCGACAGCTCCGGCCGCGGCGGCCGTGCCCAGAAAGTGTCGTCGATTCAGGGTGTTTCTTTTTTTGGGTTGGTTTTGCGGCATTTGATTCACATAAAGAATGGTTCTACTTGCTACTGGGGATTCCGACGCCCATCGAAGATGGATTACTTGCTGCGAACATGAACCCGAGCCGAGTCCTTGAACGCAGGAAGGGTGATATCCTTGCTGGCTTTGATTTCGTTCATCGAAAAATCGACTTGGAAATCCTTGTACGTGCCTTTTCTAGGTCCTCGGTTTTCGCTCGTCCCGGTTTGTTTGGATGCTGTGATTTTGCAAAATTCTTTGGGTAGTTCTTTGGTCGAAACCGGCGCAGGAACATTTGGAAACAGCCCGTCCGAGTGTTGGTTGTTGATCCATTTTTTCAGACCTTCCTCGGAAACACCTTGTTCGAACAAATGGACTTTGCCAGAAACCGGAAACGTTTCATCTTTGTTGTCGATCGACATGACAACGATCGCGCGTTGTTTCTTGAATTGATAGAAAATCAACGTGTCACGGTAGCCAACCATCGAGTTTCGAATCTCAAGCTTTTCCGGTTTTTCAACTTTCTCATTCTTTTCCGAGGCATGGTCCACGATCCAAATGTTTCGAAAGCGAACGTCCTGTCCATGTTCCTGCAACTTGAGGCCCTCGGGGCTCGGGCTCACTGATTCTCCGCCGTTGGCGTGTTTGATTTTCACGTTGTCATGAATTTTGACTCCGTTCCACCAGACCGTGGCGCGGGCGGGCTCAAGCATTTTCTCGCCTTCCCAGCGTGCGGCTTTGAATTTGAAATGAAAGGACTGCCATTCGCCATTGGGTCTCCAGGCATTCACGTCCGGCACGCGTTCCATGCAGAACGCTCCAATGCCATGCGGACCGATTTTCCAGCTGTAAGGATCCTTGGCGTTTTTGCCTTTTGGCGACTCAATCTGAATTTCGTATCGGTTTTGCAAATAGACGCCGCTATTGGCGTAGCCTTCCGCTTTTTCATCTCCGCGTGCGCCCATCATGATGAACTCGACGTGGCCTTCAAAATCGGTGTACTTCTTCTTGGTGACGAGGTCATGAGTACCCCAGCGTTTGCCACCATTGGTCATCAGGACTTTGTCTTTACCTGTCGGGTTATCGACAAGTGACCACGTGATCGCCATATCCGGCTTGGGCCACATTTGCCAATTGGATTTGAGCGATTTCTCAGTTCCGTCAAATGGAATGTCGGCGCCCTCGGGGGCTTCGGCTCCCACGTCTTTTGATTTGTCGTAGCCCTTTTTCTGTTCCGGCGTTGTTTTCTGCGCGTTGGCAACGCCAAAACCACAGGCGAGGAAAAAGATCGAAAGAAAGCCGAGTGTGACAATCCGATGGGATTTCATGAGGTGTTCCTGAAAGTCGGTGTTCGAATCCAAATCGACGCGCGGCGGAATTGCCATCCTATCGCGACTTGCGAGTTCGCTTGGATAGTTCGAGTTTAATGAGCTGATTTTGAGGTACAAGTCGCCAGCGGCCGTCCGACATGAATTCGAACTGCCCCTGATTCGCCGTGACGAAAAAATCCGTGCCACGGTGGTTGCCATGGAGTTTTTTCTTTTCCGTTTTCGCGAATGGAAGTTTTGCTTCAGAATCCGCATCCAGTTCCAAATACCAGCCTTCCTGAACGTTTCCACGAGTCGCGATGGTTATGGATGACTCGGTAAACGTGAGAACGATTGCGTTTTGGACGTTCTTTTTGCCCTCCGTCTCAAGCGGCCAATCGACAACCAGCTTTCCTCTTTGTTCGTCGGAGACCTTCGGAGTTCCTCCCCGCAACTCGTTTCCGTCACCGCCCTTCAATCGCAATCCGGCAACCTGGTCTTTGCTGCTCCAGCGAAAGCCGTCAACGATCGGCAGGGTGTCGAAAAGACAGCGACTGGAGGTGCCTCGCTTATTCAGGTAGTCCGATTGGACACGTTCGTCAAAAAGATGAATGTCACGAAAACGCATCGTGTTGTTTTCCCAAAGCAGGTTGGCGCGAAAAAATCGCGAGTTGAACCAAACCGTCTTGAGGTCTTTTTTTGTATGGTCCTTTAACACGGTGACGGCTGTCGGGGGCGTTACCTTGTACCGCTTCTTGAACCACTCGCCGGTTTCAGCCAAGGTTTGGACTTCGATTTTTTTCTCGGCTTGAAGTCTCGCAACCATGGGTAACTGAATTTCAAACCCTTTGGACATGCGTTTCCAGGTGAATGAATTCTCCTGGCCGACTTGGGTGTAGCCGTAGTCCATTGCGGCTCCGTTCACAAAAGAGTCGAAGTACCATTGGCACCATTTTTGATCGCCGCCAGCCTGTTGATAGACCGGTTCGAGTGAGATCACTCGTTGGCGGTTGGTGCCAAGGCCATTGTCATATTGGTGAATCGGATCGCTTCCAAGCATTCGGAAGATCGGTACAGGAATTTGATTGGCGGCCGTCTGGGCTGGCATGTAGGCATTCTTGATGCTCGGATAATAACCTTGATTCCAGTATCCGCCCCAAAGCGTATACCCGTCTGTTCCAATTTGGTCCTTGCAGTTGCAAGAAGCAACAATTCCATATCGGTCATGCATGTACTTAATGGTATGCGCATCGATGAACCACGAGCCTACGGACTTGGGGTAACGCCCGAACACTTTTTTGAATTCAGCCATGTAGGTATCGACAAGCTTTTCGCGCTCTTCCGGGGTGTAGCCCGTGGCGAATCCGACGTCGGCATGCCAATCCCAGCGGTATCGCCCGCGCCATTTGTACCCGCTTTTTTCAACAAGCGGTTGCACGATTTCCCACCAGGCGCCAATCTCAAAATCATTCTCGGGAAGTTCCTTCAGTAGCTTTTGGTATCGGGGGTCGATCAGGGCGTCGTACTGCAATAGAAAGGTCCCGCGCAGTTCGTGGGATTTCATCATCTTGATCTGGGACACGACCGTTTCATAAAGCACATCCTCTGTGATCCATTCAATTCGGGGCTCGTTCTGGCGAACAAAGTTGATGATGTTGACGATGCGTTTGCGCGGTCGCGCGTCGGTCTTGTCCGGTTCCTGAGCGAACCCTTGTTGCGTTGCCGCCAACAAAAAAGAAAAACAGATTAAGCGGGCGAGAGTCCTCATGTTTCCATTGACGTTCGTTAGGTGGCTTGTTGATTGACGGGAGACATCATTCTAATCGAGTTTGGCCTTGGCCATTTGCTCGAGGCCATTTTTGGAAGTTTCTTTTCACGTGGTTTTTCGAACCGGCTGTTTTGATGCCTCCGGCTCTCGCTTTTTTCTTCGCCTGGGATCCTGCGCAAAGACGCAAGACTTGAATTGCTAGGCTGGCTAATTGATGTAGGTGCATGATGTAGTTACATCTAAATAGGGACGTGTTATCATCGAAAGGATGGATATTAAATGTACTTGTACGACCATTCGTAAAGCCAATCGAGCGGTGTTCCGCTTCTACGAAGAAACCATGGCAGACAGTCCGCTCACGGTGACGCAGTTCGCGATCGTCCGGGCGTTGCATCGAAACGGCCCGACGCCACTTAGCCAGTTGGCTGAAGAGTTGGTCATGGAGCGAACTTCGCTCTATCGAACAATCAAGCCGCTCGAGGATTCCAAGGCGATCAAGATCCAGTCGGCGAAACAAGGGAAAGCGAAAATTGCGGAACTAACCCGGAAGGGTCATCGGCTGGAGATGGCGGCCGAGCCCTACTGGAGCGACGCTCAGAAAACAATGATTGGATTGATTGGCAAAGAGGAGTGGAAGAATCTCCAAGTCGTTCTTTTGAAAATCCCTGACCTGATTTCGGATAGCTGAGTGACCAATCGCGTCGAAACACTGGATCCTGAAGACTGGGAGTCGGCACGCCAAATGGGTCATCGAATGGTTGATGACGTTATTGCGATGATGCGGGACGTCCGTCATCAACCGGCATGGCAAGCCGTTCCGAATTCCGTCAAGGAAACGTTGAATGAACCGGTGCCCTACGAGGGAGCCGGCTTGGAAAAAGTCTATCGGACATTTGTCGAGAACATTCTTCCCTACCCGACGGGCAATGCTCATCCCAGGTTTTTTGGTTGGGTCATGGGGAACGGGACGCTTACCGGTGCGTTTGCCGACTTTCTTGCGTCCGCCATGAACCCGCACGTCGCCGGCTACGACCAAGCAGCTTCGGTCGTCGAAGACAAAGTGCTCGATTGGCTGAGGGATTTGATCGGTTTCCCGGATGACTCGACGGGGCTTCTGGTGAGCGGCGGAACGATGGCAAACATCAATGCCGTGCTGGTGGCCAGGAATGAATGTCTTGACTTTGATGTGCGAGGTCAAGGGACCCAGGCGATCGAGAAACCACTAACGGTTTATGGAAGTCAGGAAACCCACAGCTGGGTTCTAAAAGCCTGCGAGTTAATGGGGCTTGGGCGAAACGCTTTCCGAAAGATCCCAACCAACGAAAATTTTGAGATCGATATCCGTGCTTGCCGGCGGGAAATAGAATCTGATTTGCAGAGTGGTTTTCAGCCATTTTGTATCGTCGGCAATGTTGGAACCGTCAATTGCGGAGCGATCGATGATCTGGCGGGGCTTCGGGAGCTGGCCAATCGGTTTGGTATCTGGCTGCATTTGGATGGGGCCTTTGGTTCGGTTGCGGCTTGGGCTCCCAAATCCAGGAAGCTCGTTGAGGGGCAAGCGTTGGCAGACTCTATCGCATTCGATTTACACAAATGGGGATACATGCCCTATGAAGTTGCATGCGTCCTGATCAGGAAACCGTTGGCCCATCAGTCGACATTTGGCTATGCGCCGTCCTACCTGACGTCGTCCAATCGCGGTATCTCAGTTGACACGACGAAGTTTGCCGATCGAGGCGTTCAACTTTCACGTGGGTTCAGGGCTCTGAAAGTCTGGATGTCATTGAAGGAGCAAGGTGTCACGAGGATTGGGAAAGCGATTGATCGAAATGTTGGCCAAGCTCGATTGTTGGGGGCATTGGTTGAAAAAGAAGACTGCCTGGAACTACTTGCCCCAATCGCGCTTAACATTGTTTGCTTGCGTTTTGTCCGAGCTGGATGCAACTTGGATCAGCTCAATGAAATCAATCAGGAAATATTGATTCGGATTCAGGAAAGCGGGTTTGCTGTTCCTTCCCATACCGAGATCGACGGGAAATTTGCGATTCGCGTCTGCATTACCAACCACCGAAGCAACGATCGAGACTTTGATGAGCTGATAAACATGCTGGTTAAAGTCGGCCGTCAAATTGAGCTGAGTTGACCCGCGGAACTCATGCCCGCACGGTCGAAAAATCCCGGGAACAAAATGGTTGGAATGCCGGACCCCCGGCGGTTTGGGCTGTGTTTCGAATTCCCGCTTGGATTCGAAACTGCGTGAGCCAAGCAATTACTGCCACGGTTGGACCACGCCCCATTTGTTGATCCAGGAGACGACTTGCGGATCGATCGCTTGTCCTTCCGTGGTTTCACCGGCGCAAACCTCACGTGCATTCGTCCAGCGGTTCGCGGAATCATTTGAAACGGATTCGAAGGCCGATTTCCGGAAGAGATGGACGTTGTAGAAAGCGACGGCTACATGGCGTTGAGAACCATCGTCTACATCCTCGACATACTCCATGGATAGCTGAGCCATGTTGGATACAAGGAAATCCGATTCGCGATTCAGATTCAGTTGCCAGGCGACTTCTCGGGTAACCGACTCCCGAAAACTTTCCTTGTTCAAGCGTTCGGCCACGATAAAGCCCCAACATTTAGCCGCGGGCCGCCAACGTAAAAGCAATCGGCTTCGTTCGCCTTCGGCTTGCAAAACAAACGCAATCGATTGAAAAAGTTTATCCATGGATCTTGCGCGAATCGTTTGTCGTCAGAGTTTGATGAGGCGTTGGGACCGGACAACAGGGGTTCGACGGTGTTTCCGGACCAGGCGAAGTTATTGCACCCAGTAAAACCGCAAACGTCAGCTATTAGCAACGCTACGAACGCCTGCCGAGATTCATGGAATGGTCGGCGATCTGTTTTGTTCCAAGTCCGACGATCGAATGGGATTCCACCCGGAATCTATTTGGCAGCTTGTCAGCAGCTGGCCGGATGCAAAAATTAAATCCTGCCGAATCGATTTTCAAGAATCGCGGGCGCGAAATGTCGTTTCAACCAGTTTCAGGTTATTCCAATGCCCAAGGTGTCTTTTTCCGGTTGCGACATCGAATGTGAACCGGGTGCCAATTTGCGGAGTGTGCTGATGAATGCGAAACTCCCGCTCTACAACGGCGTCGCGCGGTGGATTCACTGTCGCGGAATGGGGACTTGTGGCACCTGTGCGATCGAGGTGAATGGAAGTGTTTCTGAACCAACCTCGGTTGAAAAGTGGCGACTCGGGTTTCCACCGCATCGTGCCGACTCAAATCTGAGGCTAGCCTGCCAATGCAAGGTTCTGGGTGACTTGGAAATCACCAAGCACGACGGCATGTGGGGCAACAAGATCTCTTCAGGGACATAACCGGTTCGGTTTCTACTGGGCTGTCTGTACACGTCAAAAGAGCCGCTTTGCCAATTGTCTGGTCGATGTTGCCGGCGAAAGTGTACCCAGGATTCGCCCTGCGGCAGCCATGCCGCTCAAAAACGCGCCTTCAACCCGTGAACCGCTTGCCCAGTCGCCGCAAGACAGAACCGTTTCCGAATCGTTTGCGAAACAATGGGCCGCTGACGGAGCGACCGGAATGGCATACTTCCAACGATGCGCCTGTAGGTGATTGTGCGGTCGGGGTGAGATCCCCGTGACCTTCCAAAATTCAGATAACATGATTTGCGCAACATCGTCGGGGGGATGTTCCCAATGTTCCGCCGTCCAAGCGGGTTCTGCATGAATGATCACATGTTCCGTATTTCGATTGCGGCCGGGTTTCGAACTATTTCGCGCCGTCCAGGAAAGGAAACTTTCGTGCAGGAAAGCTCCGACCCATTGGTCGGTAATCGGGTTTTCGAAGGCGACCATCGCTGCCCAGCATGGGTTCATTTCGACCCTCGAAAGTTTTCCAGACAATTCAGGGTAATTCACGAGGAGTTCGGCAGCTTGTTCCGCGGGCGTCGAGACAATCAGCCGATCATACTTGCCAAACGAGTTTCCCGATTCATCAAATAGTTCCATGCATTCGTTGACGGGGCTTACTTTGGCGACACGAGTGCGGTTCCGAACTTCCAAGTCCAGAGCCAAATGCTTACAAATCGAGTTCATGGTTGGAATGGCAACAAATCGCTCAACGGAGTGCGACTCAGATTCGATCGTCCCATGTTTGAGGACAACGATTTTTTGATCTTCTGCAAGACTCGGGTTCGGCCACTTCCCGACAAGGCCTTGTTCAATCCATGAATTGACATAACGGAGGAAACGTGGGTCGCGAGCCGTGAAGTATTGGGCTCCATGATCAAATGTCCAGTCGCTATCGCGATCCCCAATTCGGCGCGTCGACATTCGGCCGCCAACACCGCGTGATTTCTCAAAAACCGTGACGTCCAGTCCAAGATCTTGAAGTGTACGGGCGGCAAATAGTCCGGAGATCCCGGCGCCGATCACCGCAACTTTGGGAACCGGATAGAAACGGGGAGTGGCAACCTTTTCGAAGAAGTTGTTCGTGTCGAGGCGCTTGGCATGGCTCGAAGTCGGCCGCGGCCGCACATTGCCAATGATTTTTTGTTCGGGTTCAAAGGGGCGGTCGAACTGACCCAGGCACCATAGGATACCGCCATAGGAGGCGGGGTCGCGCCCATCCAATGCGTAGCGATGATTCAAATCGATGATCGTGGCAAGTGCTTGTTGCGGCGTGGCAGTCCAATTCAAGATGGCCTTTCCCCAGGTCATTCGAACGTTGTTATGTAGCTCACCCTGACAAAGCAGCGATTTCTGGGCCGCGTTCCAAAATAGGTCATGCGTTTCCGCTCGAGCTAACGACTCCCATGAGTAGAGGTTATTCCTGAGATCACTTGCGTGATTTTGCAACGATTTTCGAGCCCATTCGGGAATCGCCGACCACTGGTCGTGATCCTCGCGATAAAAGCAAAAGGCGTATGCGAGCTCGCGCCAGATCAGCAACTCATCCAGGTATTTCTCCGCCCCAGAGTTTCCTGCTTCGGCAGCGTCCCGCGCGATCCGGAAAGGTGACACCATTCCATAATGCAAATAGGGTGACATGCGACTAACGCCGTCGAGCAAGGCGTTGTTTCTTCGTTGGGCGTAGCGTGATAGACGCTCGGACTGAAAGTCTTGCCAACGTAGATAGCCGGCAGTGCTTCCACCGCATGTGTCTACGATAGGGCCAATCGAATGGTCAATTTCGCATCGAGAGATCAATTGCGAAAGGCTCGCCGACTGAAGATCGAGTGGCTCGAATGGAAGCTTGGAAAGCTCAAAGCGTTTTGCGTTTGACTCAATCGACGGCCAATCGCGAGTTAAGCGTTCCGCGTAGATATCTTTGGTCGCAGAACGAAACTTGAAGGCGCGGGTGTGGGCTTTCCCAATCAGCTGCATCGGTGCGATGCATGAGGTGTCGACACATACGATCGGCGTTTTCGTCTGCTGCCTGAGTGAATTCAAATATCGCCGTGGAGGATCCACGGGCATGTCTTCTGTGACAACGACGCTGGCCCTATGCGACAACGTGATCAAGTGCGGACGCTGATCGTCCGGCGTTTCGAGATGGAAAGCATAACTCAACCCTGCCTTGTCAAATTGAGCCTGCACATCCCGTGCGCCCTGCAGCATGAATGTATGGTGTCGGTCCGACGCGTATTCGTAGTCTTGAGAAATCGAATGATAGACCAATAGCGGTATTGAGTGCTGATTCGCGAGCCAGCAAGCGACATCCAAAGCGGGGTTTTCATCGATTCGAACGGCCGTTCGCATCCAGTAAAGAACGAACTCATTCGAATTTGGATTGAATGGTGACGTACCCTCGTGGTGAATTCGAGTCCGTTCTAGAAGGTGATCTGGAAGTGTTTCAAGCACGTTTGTCTGCAGTTCTTTCCATCAAACCGCCAGGACCTGTGCCTCGCGACGATAGGCTCTTCGATTTGGCAATGGTTGTTTGTCAGTCAGAAATACGGTTAGAACCGAGTTCTACTTTTTATGTACGCGGAAAGATAACCGGAAAAACGATGAATTTTTCACTTGAAGGCAAGACCTTTTTAATTGCGGGCGGTAGTACGGGCATCGGAAATGAACTGGCTCGCCAATTGTCGGAATCCGGAGCAAACGTCCATGTCTTTTCTCGGACTCAGGGTGAATTGGAACTTGGCGGGCCGGTGACGCATCACAGTTGTGATTTCTCAACCGACGATTTCGAATCCGCGGAATTGCCTGAAACGATCCACGGGGCTGTTTACTGCCCTGGGACCATCAATTTGCGGTCATTTCGTAGTCTCACGTTGGAGGACTTTCGCAATGACTTGGAAGTGAATACGATCGGTGCCATCAAGTTTCTAAAGGGTTGTTTGAGTGGTTTAAAGAAAGGGGCGGATCAGCAACCGACAAGTGTTGTACTTTTTAGTACCGTCGCCGTCGGCACTGGGATGCCGATGCACTCCTCGATCGCTGTTGCCAAAGGGGCCATCGAGGGTCTCACGCGTTCACTCGCCGCCGAGCTGGCTCCGAACGTTCGCGTCAATTGCCTGGCGCCCGCACTGACTGATACTCCTTTGGCGGCCAAGTTTTTTGCAACCGAAGAAAAGAGGGCCGCGATGGACGCAAAATACCCCCTTGGCCGGGCAGGAAGCCCTGAGGATCTGGCAAGTATGGCGGCGACATTGCTGAGCCCAAACTGCGGGTGGGTCACCGGCCAAATCATTGGGGTCGACGGTGGCATGTCGTCGATCAGAAACTGACAAGTTACGCGGAAGAAAGCCTCAAGCATCTTCTTATTGCGGGCTCCTTTGAGCCGGCTATCCCGGTTGGCTTTTGCAACGAAATCGGCCGACCACAAAGGACCGCTTTTGAAGATGCTTGGTTGATCTCCCGCTTGTTCTTCTCCGCCAAAGTCGAAACGAAGATGGTTTCAAGTTTCTTCGCATCAACTTGATGACTTCGCCCGGTTCGAGGCCAAATTGCACTCGGATTGCTTCAAACGTCGTTCGATCTTCCCAGGCCATTTGGATAATGCGATCGGTTTGCGCTTTGCTAAAACGAGCCATCATTCACCTCCCTTGCGAATAACTCGGGGAGGCGTTTTTTTGTCTGGAACGCGCTCGTTTCTTGAGACGACACTTTTGACTGCAGTATTTGACTTCATTCCAAACCTTGGCCCACTTTCGACGCCAAGACATGGGTTTACCGCATCCTTGGCATAGCTTTTGAGGGATGCATTCTTTCTTCAGCTGTTTCATAGTCGGTTGCCGTTACTTCGAAAACATCCATCAGTCGGAAGGTAACATCGTCCAAAGTTCGGGCCGGCCAACGTTGCAATGCACGGAACGTGAAAGGAAGCCAAGACAGGCCCAAGAGAAAAAAAGCGTGGTTCTTGCAACGTTCCAAGCGGCCAATCCGCTGGTCGCTTTGCCCGAGTTTCGGCTGGAGACATTAGGCACTGGATGAAAGATCGTTTCAATCCAGCGCGATCGCCTAGGCTCTTCGTCTTGAAAACGGTCCATCTGCAAGGCCGTATCTGAAATCAGGGCAGTGGATACGCCTTGCTTTAATAGTTGTTTGTCAATGTTTAGCGATGCATTTCGACTGAGAGTCGGCAAAGTCAACAAGCCCAAAAACGACCAGAACGTGAAGCCACAACAGATCGTGAAAAGTTCTTCCACGGATGTCGAGCTGACTCCAAATCCCCAAGAGCACAACAGGAATCCGACCATGTTCCAAGCAAACGCGAGGACCAATCCACGTGAATAGCTACCACGATGGATTGCCATGGCTCGACGAGCGATGGCGGCAGCCAGCTGTTCCCGGGTGAACGAAAGCCATGCCTTTGGAATCACAATCTGAGCCCGGTTTCCGAATCCAATGATGCCTCCCGTGAATCCGATATCCTCATGGCTTACGACAAAAGTTCTTGGCAATGGGATCTGCCATGACCGGACCAACTGCATGGCCTCCAAAAGTTGTCGAGATGAAGATTCCAAGCGAATCGATCGTCGTTGAAATATCCAATCACGGAAAAGCAAGCAAACGATCATGCCAAGACAAACCGTCGTAATTCCGCCGACTTGCCCAAAGGCCCGACTGAGACTGATGATCAGGAAGCCAAACAAGACAAAAATCAAAGCTTGAGAAAACGTGGCAATCAAATATCTGCCGGCCCAGGAACTGAACGTCTGATTCGATTTCTCGTATTTGCCGGGCAGAAAAAAGCCCCCCAGAAAGTCAAAGGGGAGTAACCAGAGCATGAAGACTCCGGTCAAAGCAACAAGCTGTAGAAGGTCACTCGACCAGGATCGGGATTGATCAGCAAATAGGAATTCCGGCAAGCCGATCATCAAGGAAATACAAGCGAAAGTCACGAGTGAACCGACCCCTGTGATGCCAAGCCAGAGCCTGGCGCGGGCATAACTCATTGAATGCTCTCCAACCAATCCGACAGAATGCAATGGACGCGTATCTTCTCATACCGTCGCGTCGGACCCCAAGCAACGAAGTCCTTTCGCGAAACGAAATGTACCGGGATGAACGTTTTTCCTCGCTTCCCTATGTGTGCATAACTGTTTCCAGAAATTCGATCCAATCATGTGCTGAATTCGAACCAATCATGTGCCGGGGATCGGAATCCCGTTGCATCCTCGATTTTTTGACGGTTCGACGACCGTCAACGAATTTATTGAGGGAAATGTGCATGTTTGGAATGAAATCAAAAAAAGAGAAACTAGAAGCAAAACTCGCCAAGCTCCTCGAAGAGGCGTTTCAGCTTTCGCGTACGAATCGTGCGAAGAGTGACGAGAAAGCAGCCGAAGCCGAAGAGTTGCGGCGACAGATCGACGCGATGGAATGAACTCGGTTTCCGGTCGATTGAGCGACCGGTGTAAGGCCCGGATTTTGACGGGCCGGTGCAAACGTTCAATCGAAGAAAGACCGAAAAAATGAGTGACACGATTCACCGGGCGGTTACATAACAGTAACCGCGGTGATAAAAGCCAAAACGGCTCAAAAGGCGAATGCCTTTCAATGCCGAGTGAAACGTTCATTTTCAACTCGTTCCAAGGAGCGTCGGCGATGCGGATTACTCATGGACACGGTCGGTCAATTTCTCTGCCAATAACGCTTCTCTGCTCCATTTTATTTGTTTGCTGGTTTCAGGCCGGGCAGCGGAGCGCCGATGGTCAGGCCGGAAACTCGAATATTCAGCAAGCCCAGCAGCTCGTGAGTGACGCGCTTGAAGCTGAGCTTCAGGGGTTTCACGATCGCCGGAACGAACTATTGGCGGAGGCCATCCGCATTGATCCATCAAACCGTTTGGCACGATGGCATTCGGGTCAGTTACTCGTTCAAGGAGTCGGTGAGAAAACGAAGTGGAAGACGATCCAGCAGGTGGAAGCGGAAGCCGCCGCCGATTCGCGTTTGATCGAATACGAATCGATCCGCCGAACGAAAAAAGATGATTTGAAAGGCAATGAAGCCGTCGCAGAATGGTGCCGCAGAAACGGGTTGGAAAATCGTGCTAACGCCCATTGGTCACGCGTCCTTCAACTGAATCCAACGCATCGTAAAGCCATCGGCAAACTTGGCCTTCGAAACTACCAGGGCCGCTTGCTTACCCGAGTACAAATCTCCGCGATCAAAGATCGAGAGCGTGCCGTCTCCAAGCTGCGTAAAAAGTGGCGCCCTGAGTTATTGAGTTGGCGGCGGGGTTTTGAGCGCAAGGAAGAAACCGAGAAGAATTCGATTCGTCGTCAGCTGAAAGAAATCGCTTGCCCCGAGCTGATTGGATTGTTTGAGTCGATATTATCGCCAGCGAACGAAGAGCTCAGTTTGGCCGTTGTTGACGCTGTCGATAACGTATCAGATCAAATTGCAACCGAGTCACTAATTCGGCATGCAGTATTCTCGAAATGGCGATCTGTCCGTGGTGAAGCAACCAAACGACTGAAAGGTCGTCCCATGCACGGTTACGTCCCGATCTTGATTGGCGCCATGATGGCACCGCTCGAGTTTCAAGCCTGGAACGTTCGAAGCCCTTTCGATGACGATCAAGTTCTGGCGATGAACTACACGATTGGTCAACAAGGAAAGCACGTTGACCGAATGGTCCGAGGCGCGGTTAACTTTGTCGGGTCCGGAGACGATGACAGCGCAGAAGAGGCGCGAGAAGAGATCCTCGAACGCATTCAAGAAGCCAACGAGGCCAGGGAGAAATTCAATCGACCTTTGTCGCAGGTTTTGCAATCGACGACCGGGCAAAGTTTTGAAACCAATCCCGTCGAGTGGAATGACTGGTGGAACGACTACAACGAATATCATGTCTCAGAATTTCGACCCGTTTTGACAAGTTTTCGAAGGGCTTCGCGAATCATCGTGGCTACGCGGCCATTTGCTTGTTTCCCGGCCGGAACCGAAGTTTCGACGGAATCCGGTAAGAAGCCAATCGAGGAGATTCGAGTCGGCGATCGAGTCCTGTCCAAAAATCCGTTCACCGGAGAATTGCGATACCAACCGGTTCTGCAAACGACCGTTCGCGACAGTGACGCGATCCTGGAAGTCACAATGGGCGACGAAAAATTGCGGGTAACGCGCGGGCACCCGATGTGGGTCAATGGGCACCAATGGCAGATGGCCAAACAGCTCCAGCCTGGTCAGCATATGCATGGAGCTTTGGGGCCAGTCAAAGTCAGGAAGATCCGGGACACCCGAATGAAAACAAAAGTCTACAATCTCGTGGTCGGTGAGTTTCACACTTACTTCGTAGGAGATGCACGTGTTCTCGTACACGACAACACGCTTTATACACCTCCCGGTGTTTCGGTTCCCGGTCAGCGGTCGCCGAAAGCCAATTAGGTTCGCTTCATTTGGGATTCAGGCCAAGTCGCGCAAGGCGACACTACATGCCCTACCTGATTCAACAAAGGCTTGCCAGATTCGTCTGACAAGCCTTTTCATTTGGAACCGTTCTTGCTGACGATTTTCCGCGTGTCACCCGTGCAGGTTGTTGCGGTTTCACGAAAACGAAAGCAAATCGGTGATCGGTTTTTTATTAGCTTCCTAGTGATCCTCTTCGCGCGAGCGATCTTCATCCCCGCTCGCTTCAAGTTCCTGCTGGACCGCCTCATACTCGGCTTCGGAAATCGCATCCGGAGCCAAGGTCGGGTCTTGCTTGATCGAGAGGATTTGCTTGGCAGTTTCCTTCCCGTCAATGATCAACGTGACTCGATAGTCACCGTTGGGCAAACTTGTCGGGCGTCCTCTCTGGCGGCGAACCTGTCCAAGACCCCACTGAACAACCTGCAATCCAGCCTTGGTGCGGCCATTTAATTCGGCAACTTTTACACCGGCGATATTATCGATCCGCAGGGAAGCTTTCTTGACATCTTTGGGCAGGAAATACCAAAGCTTCACGCTGCTGCTCGGGTTGGTGGCGGTGTAACGACGATTGGTTCCACCTCTTCTTGGAGCGCGCCGCCAGCGGATTTTGTCCGCGGGTTTTAGCAACGAAACTTCGGACGCCATCATTTTTGGCGTGAGGCTTCGCAAGGCAGAGACATCGCAGGCCCACAAGCTGCGTCCATGAGTGGCCAATACGATCTCCGGGACATCCGGATGCATTGCGATCTCATGAATCGCTACCGTCGGAAGAGTTTGGTTGAACTGGGTCCAGTTCTTTCCGCGATCGATGGAAACCCAGAAAGCGAATTCTGTGCCCAAGAAAAGCAGGTTGGGATTCGCCGTATCCTCACGCAAGCAGCGCGATGAACCTCGAGGTAATTTGGTACCGAGGTTGGTGAATGTCGCGCCAAAATCTTCCGAAACAAAGACATGTGCCCGATCATCGTCGGAACGGTGGCCGTCCAAACAGACATAAACCCGACCGGGCTTGAAACGCGACGCTTCAATGGTCGCAACCCAACGTGGATCAACTCCCAGGTTGTCAGAGATATCCGTCCAGCTTTTTCCGCCGTCGCGTGTCACCCAAAGTGCGCCATCATCCGTGCCCGCGTACAACACGTTCGAATCGAGTGGCGATTCGCTTAACGCCGTTCCCGATCCGCGTTCGGTTTTTGTCAGCTCCGGCGAAATGATTTTCAAATCATTGCCGCGGTCCAGCGATCGAAAAACATAATTTCCGGCGCTGTAAAAAATCTTCGAGTTGTGATTCGAAAGGATAAAAGGTGTGTTCCAGTTGAATCGGTAACTTTTGCCTTCGACCCGTGGTGGACGAATGGAGGCTCGCGCCCCGGTCCGCAGGTTTCGTCGATAGATGTTGCCGTTTTGACTTTCTCCGTAGACCAAGTCAGGATCCTCGGGATCGACTCGGCAGACGAATCCATCCCCACCGCCAACGGAAACCCAATCCTCATTCAATGAACCGCCAGACAAACCAACCGCCGGCCCACCCCAGGACCCATTGTCCTGGAGCCCACCATAAACGCGGTAAGGTTTCGTGGGTGCGATCGTTGCATGATAGAACTGGCCAATCGCCGCTGTGTTGATGTGATCCCAGCGACTGCCTCGGTCATACGTCACGTAGAACCCGCCGTCGCTTCCGATCACCATATGACGACCGTCGTTCGGGTTGATCCAGAGATCGTGGCAGTCGGAATGAACCCCTCTGCCAAAATCACTGGTGAACGTCACGCCGCCATCTCTCGATTGAAACTGAGAGACTCCCAGGACATAAACCCTTTGAGCATCGCTTGGATCGACGCGGACTTCACTAAAGTACATGGGCCGTACGTTCAAAGAATTGACACGTTGCCAAGTCTCACCGGCGTCCGAGGATTTATAGACTCCTCCATACAAGTGCCCGTTTGAGCCCTGCTGATCCTGGATATTCGGTCGCTGCCCGAAATACGAATAGGTATAAGGCCGATTGCCTTGAGTTGCATTTCGGTCTCCGAGGACGACTTTTACATTGACGACTTTGTCGCCACGCTTGACCTGGACGGGCATGACGTCTTCGGCTTTGCGACTGCGGATTTCAGAAAGCAATTCGTTGTAGGTCTTGATCTGCTTGTCGCCAACTTTGACCACGACATCGTTTACCTTCAATCCCGCTTTTTCGGAGGGACCGTCTTTCGTAATTTGTATCAGCTTGGCGCCGCCATCCGGATTGTCGGTGCCTTGGATACCCATCACCGCCGTCGACTGCGGGCCAGTTCCGGGTCGTTTGCCCAGTGTCACGTTGAGCGTTAATTTATCGTCTCCGCGCAGGACCTCCAAAGCGACCTGGTCGCCGATCGCCATTTTTCTGGCGGCATCGATCCAGGCCTTGTAGCTTTTCAGCGGCTTTCCAGCTGCTGATGTAATCGTATCGCCTTCCTTGAGTCCAGCTTGTTCAGCCGGTCCCCCTTTGGTGACTTTCGTCAAAACAATTTTTCCATCCTGGTCCTTGCCAACGATACCGTAGTAGGGCTCCGCGACTGAACCGCGCGTGCCTGGTCGAAGTCCAAGTTTGGGGCCAAACTCAAGCTGTTCGTCGGCCCGTTTCACGGTCAGTGCGATCCGTTCACCGGGTGTTTTTTTTCGCAGAACAGCCAGTAGTTCATCGAACTGATAAAGGTTCTGGCCATCTACTGAGACCAGTACGTCTTTGACCTTCAAGCCCAGTTTTGCGGCTGGACTGCCCGGCATGACCTGTGTGATCACCGGAGAGCCATCGCGGTCCTGTCCGACCAACCCCAGGAACGCGCTAAATGGTTTCGGCCCTTTTCCGATGTCT
>CAYSXI010000006.1:1747-5355 GCA_964434955.1 uncultured Pirellulaceae bacterium | reverse complement strand
CGCGAAGATGACATTCGGTGATTTGGACTGCCAGTCCATTCCGATTCGTCCCGTCATTCCGGTCGGCAGGCCTTTCGTCAGTTTCTTCCAGCTTTTGCCGCCGTTGACGGTTTTATAAAGTCCAGCTTTCGGCCCCCATTTGCGTACCGGGTCATAACCGTCGATCCCGTCCGGTCGAGGTACATCTCCGGGCCAGCTATCAAACTCGTCCCGTTTTCTGTCCCACATTCCGACGATCAGCGTTTCAGGGTCGTTCGGATGCATAATCATTTCGATCACCCCCGTCCGATCGTCCAGGTAAAACACTTTTTCCCAGGTCTTTCCCCCGTCGGTTGTTTTGTACACGCCGCGGGCTTCATTCGTTCCGTAGAGTCGTCCAAGAGCGCCAACATAAACCACGTTCGAGTTCTTGGGGTGAACCAGAATGGAACTGATTTGATAAGTCTCTTTGAGTCCCATGTGCGAGAAGGTCTTCCCGCCATCGGTCGATTTGTAAACGCCATCGCCATAGGAAACGGAGTTTCGTGGATTCATCTCCCCCGTTCCGACCCAGAGGATGTTTTTGTTTTGCGGATCACTTGCAATGGCGCCAATCGAAACGGTTGTCTGTCGGTCAAACTGGTGTTCGACCGTCGTACCACGGTTGGTGGTTTTCAGAATGCCACCTCCGGCAGTTGCGATCCACCACAGCGAAGGGTCACTTGCGTGCACTTCCACATCCGCGATTCGGCCAGCCATGTTGGCCGGGCCGATCGATCGAAATGGCATCGCCTTGAGCCAGTCGGGGTGAAGTTTCGCTTCTGGATTGCTTTCCGGGGGAGTTGTCGCCTTCTGAGTATCGCCAGCGACTGCGGATTCGGCGGCTTTTGCCGGGGCTTTATCTTGCCCTGTCAAAAACGCAGGGAAGCAGGCAAACAAAAAAGCAACCGCGGCGAAGGGTAGTTTGTGTTTCATCTTGGAACAAGCGATGTTAAAAACCATGAAGTTGTATCCTCAACCAAATTTGTTGCGGCTATGCGTAGCTTCCAAAAGCTCTTTGTTCGTGCGAGTTTGAAAATCAATTGGAAGCAAGATTAAGGACGGCTACCAATTCGAGGGCGAATGATTAAGGGCAATTCGCACTCTTCAAGGCTAAATCAGCAGGATTGCAGATTCAAGCCTCGGAGTCGTCGAAGTCTTTCCATTCGCTCGAAGTCAATCAGCCTAAGGGATTGGTTGCTGCTTCTGCCGTGAGAACAGGCTGGCAGTTTGAGTCCAACCCGTGAGCGCGTGAAAAAACCGGCGCATGAAAAAACCCGGCCAATCGAATCAGCCGGGTCATGTTTGCAGTTTTGCAATCGGTTACTTGCGTCGTCGTCGCAATGCGAGAGCGCCAAGTCCGACCAGCAACAAGGTCGCGCTGGTTGGCTCTGGAATCGTGGAGATTCGGATGTTATCCAAACCAAAGGACTCACTACCGTCCATGTTGACTCGGACTTGGATATCGAGCTGATTGCCCAAGCCGTCGACGTTGGCCAACAGCGTTTGCATGTTGTCGTTCAATTCATACAAGGTTCCCGTGTTTGAAGTCATGTTCAGTGGATCGTCGTAAGTGACAACGAGACCATTGTCCATGGTGTAGTCACGAGTCGTTCCGGTCGCGATCGAAGACGTGAAAAGCGCTTGGTATCCGCCACCATCGATTTGATAAAAGAAATCGACATTCGAATTCACGGTTGAGCCGGCGTAGTCATTCATTGCCACCATGTCGATGTTGACAACCAAGGGAGCCGTCGCTGAAGAGATATCGAAGGACCAGGTCCCGGTTACTTCTTCACCAAAATTTGTATCACCATTCCAGGTGTCGGTAATTCCGAAAATCGTGTTGTTGTCGAAATCACTTCCGAGAAAACCGTTGGTGTCACCAGCGAAAGGTGCGCCACCATCGCTACCGGTAACCGAATCATCCGCAATGTTGAATGGAAACGACGTGTCGACCAGGCGTGTGTATTCCTGGAAGGCATCGCCTGCATTTGTGAATCCACCAGCGGGCACGTTGGCAGACGTTGTGAAACTCAGCAAGTTTGAGTCAGAATCAAAGTCTTCGAAGGCAATCGATTGCCCGAAGCCTGAGGCGGTCATCAACAGAGTCAATAATCCGCCCACGAGAAAAGAGTGTTTCATGATGGCTCATCCCAAGGTAAATAAAGCTAGCCGTGATTTGGCTTCAATCAATCTCCATGTTAGTCGCAGGCGATGATGCTTCAAATACGGGTATTGCGGTCTCGAGGCATTCCCGGTGAATTGGGCCAAAAAATCAAAATAACGACCGAACAGCATTCACCGATTCTTAACAAACTTCGCTGCCAGCGGCCAGCTTTCCGTCACCGTAGCAAGCTTTCCGGCGGGACTCGAGCGCTGATTTAGTGGTCATGGTCGTGGCCCGGGAAAGGCCTGACCAAGACCCGGGATAGCCTGACCAAGACCCGGGAAAGGCCGGAACGAGAATGGTCTGCCAAACTAGGGGGAGGGTTCGCCTGAATCCAAAGCTCCCGTGATTTCCTTCTCCGCACGCTGTTGTTCTTCCGCGTACTTGCGAACGTCGCCCGTAATCTTCATCGAACAAAACGTGGGGCCGCACATGGAGCAGAAGTGCGCCGTTTTGGCACCTTCGGCCGGCAAGGTTTCGTCGTGATACTCAATCGCTCGGGCCGGATCGAGACCCAAGGCAAACTGATCGCGCCAACGGAATTCAAAACGGGCTTTTGATAATGCATTGTCGCGAATCTGCGCGGCCGGGTGACCTTTCGCAAGGTCCGCGGCATGGGCCGCAATCTTGTAAGTCACAACGCCTTCGCGAACATCATCGCGATCGGGCAATCCCAAATGCTCTTTGGGAGTCACGTAACAAAGCATCGCACATCCATACCAGCCAATTTGTGCGGCACCAATGCCGGAGGTGAAGTGATCGTAGCCGGGAGCGATATCCGTCGTCAGAGGTCCAAGCGTATAGAAAGGCGCTTCGTGACACCATTCGATTTGTTTCTGCATATTCTCTTGAATCAGGTGCATGGGAACGTGCCCCGGGCCCTCATTCATCACTTGGCAGCCCTTGGCCCACGCGCGTTTGGTTAACTCACCCTGGACTTCCAATTCGGCCAACTGGGCGTAGTCGTTTGCATCGGCAATCGAGCCAGGTCGCAGCCCGTCCCCGATCGAAAAGCTCACATCATAGGCGGCACAGATGTCGCAAATCTCATCCCAATGCTCGTAAAGGAAATTCTCTTTCTCGTGGTGGATACACCACTTCGCCAAGATAGATCCGCCGCGAGAAACAATCCCTGTCATCCGTTTGGCCGTGTGCGGAATGAATGCTTTGAGCACGCCCGCGTGAATCGTGAAATAATCAACGCCCTGTTCCGCTTGTTCGACCAAGGTGTCGCGGAACAATTCCCAGGTCAGCGCCTCAATGTTGCCCCCAGTTTTTTCCAGGGCCTGGTAAATTGGAACGGTCCCAATGGGAACGGGGCTGTTGCGAATGATCCATTCGCGAGTTGCATGAATGTTCTTCCCGGTGGAAAGATCCATGACCGTGTCCGCCCCCCACTTGGTTGCCCAACGCATTTTTT
>CAYSXI010000006.1:0-1737 GCA_964434955.1 uncultured Pirellulaceae bacterium | reverse complement strand
CTTCATCCATCGTCGACGTGACCGCCGAGTTGCCAATGTTGGCGTTGATCTTCACCAGCAAGTTTCGGCCGATGATCATCGGCTCGTTTTCGGGGTGATTAATATTGGCCGGGATGATTGCGCGACCTCGGGCGACCTCCGAACGAACATACTCCGGTGTGATAAAGGCAGGAGCCATTGCTCCCCAGGATTGACCCGGATGTTGGTGGTCGATCCGATTGCGGGGCACCTGCAAGTTCGGATCGATCTCGGACGGTCGCGGCATTTCGTAGCCTTCGGGCGTCGAACATAGCTGACGAATCCGCTCCGAAGCTTCGGGTGGAAGGTCTTGAGGATTCGGGTATCTGTCCGCGATGGCCTTGAACTCTTCCTTGCGTCCGAGATTCTCGCGAATGGCGACGTATTCCATTTCCGGCGTAATAATTCCTTGATCGGCATACCATTTCTGCGTGACGGGATGCCAATCGCCTTTGCCTTCTGCGCTGCCTTTGGCGCGCAAGGGTTTGCGTTTCAAACCCGGGTATTCCTTGAGTCGGTTTTTCGCCTTTTTCAGCTGGTTGTATTTTTCCGAATGTTCTTCTGAGAGGTAGCCGTTGTCTTCCGGTTTGACTTCGCGTCCCGAATACTCTTCGACATCGCCGCGATCCAAGATCCACTGGCTTCGCAGCGGCGGAAGTCCCTGAGTCACATCCCCGTGAAACTCGGGGTCGCCCCATGGTCCCGAACAATCGTAGACACGCACGGGTTCGTTCTTTTCGATCTCACCATTCGGATGCTCGGTATCCGAAAGACGAATCTCCCGCATGGGAACACGGAGCCCTTCGTGAATTTCGCCTTCGACATAGATACGAGAAGAATTAGGAAACAACGTCGGGTCGTTCTCAATCGCGCGGATCTCTTCCGAGTTGTCCACATCCTCAGTAAATTGCCCCGAATAATCGGCTCGTTGTTTGGCGTTGCCCAACTCTTTCAACACTGGCAGATCTGAAGAATTCATTTACTTCCCTTTACAATGCAATTGGGAAAGACTCGGAAGAGAGAGAACGGCTGAGTCCGAAAGAATCCAAGTTGCCGTTGCGCTCCCTTCGTCGGTATGACCCGAATCAGGTTCGAAGGGTTGTTTTGAATCGTGCTGTTCAAAACTCTCAGTCCAGTAAGGACACCCCTGCGGATCCGATCAGTATCGCTTTTCAGAAATTTTCGGTCAACTCCCACAGCGATGGCGAAGCAACTGCAATCACCGAAAATGCCTTATCATCGGGACGCATTGGGTGGACTCGCGGCTAGAACGATTCCCAATGGGTGATCAAGAGGAACCGAATGAGAGCAGGCGTTTGCTGCGATTCTTGATTTTCAAATTGCAACGGTGAGAATGGAACGCAAGGTAATTCGCCGTGTAACGTGAAGCAGACGACGATATCCACTTCATCGCTGCACCCAAATTCGGAATGGACCGCGAGGTGGTCGGCGCAATTTGGGTTTCGGGCCTGCGAAATCGGCTACCCAGAGCCGGTTCTTGGTACTGGGGAAAAGACGATCGCTGCGGGAAATCGAATCACGCAATCATTGGGATATTAAACATGATCACTAAGCCAGTATGGGTCGCGATGGTGGTCGGGGCATGGAATGTTGTGCTGTTCTCCGCAGCCGTTGAAGGTCAACAGCATGCAAGCAAACTGTTCAAAACCTACTGCTACGATTGTCACGGTGACAGAAAGCCAGAAGGAGGATTCAGCG
>CAYSXI010000005.1:60950-78829 GCA_964434955.1 uncultured Pirellulaceae bacterium | reverse complement strand
CCAAATACGATGCAGTTGATGTCCGGTTGATGCGGGCGAACCACGATCGTCATCCTGTTGGAAACATAGGGTTTCTTCCGCGTCCAGGCACTCTTCCATCGCATGTTCAACTTGTCGGGCACCCGGGTTTCGCGGAAAAAGATTGTCGAAACCCGACATGCTGAGCATCTTTACGCGGTGCCGTTTTACGAGTCCCAGGCAAACCTGTTCGCAGCCAAGTTTCCCTTTCAGTCCATTGACGATGGCGAATGCGAACTCATGAAGCGATTGGTGCTGGCCGGCTTTTGCCATCGCACTGGCGGTTTCGTTATTTTCTTCTCGCGGTCTCGATTGCTCGGACCCCTGGCCGAGAAAAAGACCGACCGACGTGGCAATCAAGTTCAGCTCTGAAAGCTGCGCGTTCAAAAGCTTCGAGTCGATGAAGGGAACGATCAATGCAATCGCTCCCACAACGCCTTCGCCGGGCAGCGATATGGGAACCGACATCACGGCGAATCGCGATGCCGTGGTCGTGTTGCGAATGGTTCTTGCAAGCGCCAGTTGGTTGCACTGTGACTTGAGCAGCATCGCGTGGCAAAGTTCTTTCCACGACGATTGGGGCCGGGCCGGTTGATAACGATCCGTAATGGTGCCGGAACGCGTGTTGACCAACAGGCTGGCGTAGGGGCCGTTGAGTTTTTGACCGACGTATCGAACCAGGAATCGGAAGACTTCGGCTTTGCTTTTGCACTTGCCGATGCATTGATGAAGGAAATCATTGATTTCCAACGGCAACTCATCTTGAGTGGCGGCATCGGTGGCGGGCGATTCGGTCGCGAGTGACGTGTTCATTGAGGGAGCCTTGGATACTAGGGAGCCGGATCACAATGAGAATCGGAGACAGGCAATGCGGTTGCGACGTCGATGTCGTGAAAGAATCGCAATCCGACTTCGAAGGCGTCTTCGTTGATCATCACGCAGCGTCGGCAACGCGCGAGCTGAGATCCGATTCGAAACTGATCCTTGTCGAATTCCAGGAGATAAATGTCTCCGGGCGTGATGGGACAGGGAAGCAGCAGTTTCGTGCCGCCGTCGGAGATGTCCGCCGTCATGCCCTGAATCTTGAACTGGTGTCGCTCACTTGCGTTTCCCGCGCGGACCTGAACGCCTGCGTGGATCTCGATTCGTTTGCTTTTGCGCTGCGCGAGGATGGCATCGCTTGTGTTCTTTTCCAGTTCACCAAGAGCGTCGAGCGCGCTGGTCATTTCAAAGATGTCGTTGTCAATTTGTCCAAACATGGGATCCAATGTGGTTAGTGGATTGGATTAGGAATAAACGGGCGCGTTCAAAATTGATTCGTATCGATGGCGCAGCGGAGTTTGAAACTTGTCCGCAAAAAGCGAGAACGTATCGTCGAGTTTCTTGATCTCATCCAGCTTGGGCTTGCCCTGGCTGACGTTCAGGATGGCATAAATCGGGCAAAGCGCAATTTCGGAGATCTGGGGGATGTCTTTCGCGGCATCTGCCGCATCGACCAACTCGTTCTCGATCAGGAAAAGTGAATCCGTCCACCGCTCGTAGAGAAGCTCCACGCCGTTGTAGACGGGTTCTTTGACTTTGTTCGGAATGGCATCGCAGTCCTCAAGTTGTTCCATGTAAATGCACAGACGCAGAACGAGCTTGTCGATCTCGTCGTGGCGATGCTGGCGAGAAAATAGATTTCGTAGTTGTTCAATCACGATCATCCAACTCCGTTGCTGGGCTGATCTTCGACACATTCCCTCAATCGTTTCTCCAGGGACTCCAGTTGCTGAAGCCGGTCATAGCTGGGGTCCGTGATACCTGTCAGGACGACAAGGATGCATTGCAGGACCATCATCAAGTCCGTGGAAGTCAGGATGCCGACGAGGGCTCCGCTTTCGTCAACGACGGGCAGCGAAGAAAAACGATTCTGGAGCAGGATCGTGATCGCCAGCGAGAGATTGGAAGTGTCCTTCACTGTGACCGGTTCGGAGGTCATGACTTCGCCGGCCAAGCTCGCATTGGTACGCGCGAGGTCTTTTGAACTGATGACGCCGACCAGCTTCTTGTTTTGGGTTACCGGGACGTGGCGCATTCCATGATCGTGGATCAAAGTGTGAACTTCTTCGATCGTCGCTGAAGGATGAACCGTCTTTAGTTGGGTCGTCATATACGTTTCGACCGTGACATTTCCTTCAAATAGTTGCAGCCAATCATCCCGCAACAGGTTCTGGATCGTGTTTCGTTTTCGCAACACGTTCGAAAGTGATTTGGATTGCTCCACAAAGGAAGTGATTTCACACTCGGGTTTTGTGGCCGACCGAGCGTGCGAACGAACAAGATTCAGATTCAAAATCTTCGCTATAAAGATTGCGCACACGCAGAACAAAACAAAAAGGAGAAACGGGTTGTCGGTTGAACCGCGACTCGTACCCGTGGTGGCGTTTGAGGGAAGGGACTCTCCGTCGTTGATGGTGGCACGACTGTCGGCCAGCTCGGTCGAGACCTGGCCAAATAGCCCTTGAATGCTTTCGGAAAATATCGCGAAGCCAGCAAGGATCACCGCGGTGGTCACGGTCGCCATCAACACGAATTGAACGGCCGCTTGTCCTGATCTTTCCTTTGTCAAACGCTTCATTACTGCCCCATTAACTACGGTCCGGTTGCGCCGAAGCGCATCTCGCATCACGGAAACATAAGACTTGCCAAATACAAGGAACGAAAAAAATATTTTTTCGGTCGGCAAAAAAAAAATCGAAAGGGCCGCAAGTCGCCGTGAAAAGTTTCGACGCGCGAATCGATCCTCGGTGATCGGGCGTCTATCCGGGATTGAAGTTTTTTTTGAATTGCCTGCGGCGGCCAAATTCGATCCCCAATTGAACGAATTTCACAAAACATGACCTATCAATTTATGGAGCAAACGACTGTTTTGCCTTCGAACGATTTCGGTGGAAATGCAAATACCCATGTCAATAAGAATTCTGTTTGTCGATGAAGACGAGTTTGTCCTGGATGGACTTCGCTGCGTGATCGAGTCTCACGACCCGACATGGGAGTTGGAGTTTGCCGATTCCGGGTTTGCCGCGATCGAGATGCTGAAATCCAAGAAGTTCGATGTCGTCTGCAGCGAAGTTCAAATGCCGGAAATGGATGGATTTGAACTCTTGGAGTTCGTGCGACGCGAGTTCCCCGAAATCATTCGGATCGTTTTGACGGGAGCTGAAGGCTCCCAATTGATGTCGAAAACCTTCGGGCCCGCTCATCAATCGATCTCGAAACCATGCGAGCCGGAGATCCTCGCTGGATTTTTGAAGCGATGTGTGGCGGTCCGGCAGAGGATCGGCAACGACGCAATTCGCGCGATGGTCAGCAAGTTCGATAAACTTCCCGCTCTTCCGTCAAATGTTGGGAATCTGATCGCCAAGCTTGGGGATCCTGATTCTTCCGTGCAAGAAATTGGACAGATCATCGAATCCGATGTGGCCCTGGCCGTCAAAGTGCTCCAAATCGTTAACTCATCGTTTTTTGGGTTCAATCGGGAGATTGTTTCTGTCCAGCATGCAGCTTCCATTCTCGGAAAATCAAGACTCAAACCGATCGTTCTTTCCGCCAGTGTCTTCAATGAAATGTCGAAAGGGCTGTCGGAAGGCTTCGACTTACACTCGTTTACCGAACGCAGCATGATCACGGGTTCCGTCGCCTATGCAATTGTCGAAAAGGAAACCCGCGACAAAGAACTGGCCGACCAGGCAATGCTTTCAGGCCTGTTGCATGACGTCGGTCATCTGTTGCTCGCCAGCAAATTTTCAGAGTTCCACCAGACAACCCACCAGTTGGCCGCCTCAGAACAGATCCCGTCCTGGTTGGCTGAGCAAACCAGTTTTGGAACGACCCACGGCGACATCGGAGGCTACTTGTTGTGTCTATGGGGATTCCCGTTCGAAATTGTCGAATCGGTCGTTTTCCACCACCAGCCAAGCAAAGCCAACCCGGAAAATCTCCAGTCGCTGATTCCGATACACCTCGCAGCAACCTGGACCGAGACACAATTCGATTCCTTCGAATGTTTAAACAGCCAGTATGATTCAAACGCCATCAATCCCATCGAAACCGAGATCTTCCTGAACGAGATGGAAGAAACAGGTATCGCAGCATTTTCGGGATGCCGTTGAATTCGCATTGAGAGAACCCATGCACGGATCAACTACAACCAATGAAAACGAACGTGTACTCGAAATTCCATTCGAAGTACTCGACGCTCACAACAAGAACCAGTTCAGAGACCTCGTGAACGAGACTCCGGCCCAGATTGGTCAGGGGTTTTGCCTGGATTTGATCAACGTCAAGTTCATGGACAGCGCTGGCCTGGGGGCGATCGTCGCAACGATCAAGCAAATCCGAAACTTGGGCGGTGAGATTGTCATCCAGAATGTCAGCGTCGAAGTTCGGTCCGTTTTTGAAAGAGTACAAATGTCCCGGCTCGTCGAAATTCGGTAGTCCCCGGGCAAATTAACAAACAACCGACATAGCAAGTGATTTCAGTCCGGTTCGATTACGGCACTGAGTCGACCCCTGTCCACAATTGGGACGACTCCTGCCTATGAGCGCGCTGGATCGTTATCCTTCGCGCTTTTTTTTTGTGGCCATTCGAATTGAACTAGCCCAACTAATCCTCATATACGTTCAACTTGTCCAGTTACATTGCGCTTTTCCGCAATGAAATGGCAAGTTGCAAGTTACATCAACGATCACGAAAGATAACAACCAATTTTGCCCAATTGATTCAACCGGAACGCCATGTCTGCAAACCAAGAACTATCGAAAATCGTCGACTTGGATGATCTTCCAAGCCCGCCGTCCGTTGCTGCCAAGCTACTGGAAATTTTTTCCGATCCATCACTGAAAGTCATGGATCTCGTCAAGACATTGAGCGCGGATCCGATTCTTTCGGCAAGAATTATCGCCTATGCGAATTCTCCGACGATCTCGGTCCGACGCGAGGTGGTTCATTTGAAACAAGCGGTGGTCGTATTGGGAATGCGAATGGTGAAAACCATCGCGTTGTCGTTCTCGATTATCGAATCCGGGAAAGACAAATCCGTCGAAGGGTTTGACCTCGATGATTTTTGGAACCGGTCCCTTGTTCGCGCGGTCTCGGCAAAACACCTTTGTAGTTTCGCCGCGCAAGACGCTGACCTGGGCTTTCTCTCCGGCTTGATGATGGAGATCGGTGAGCTTGCCGTTGCATTCTCCAACCAATCCAAATCGGAAATTCTGGAAGCTCATCCCGAATACAAGGTTGTCAATCGGTTCGAGCTGCAGGATGAATGCGACCTGGACAAGTATCGTCTGGGCGGGCTGATGCTGCAAAACTGGATGTTCCCGAGCGAGATTATCGGTGGCATCAACACGCTATGTTCCGAGGAAGAGAAAACGCCACTCCAGGAAGCGATGATTCTGGCCACGGGAATTGGGCAAGTGGTTGGAAACGACAACTGCCAAATGGAACAGATTGAGAACGTTAAAAGATACGCAAAAGAAACGTTCCAGATCTCGCACGAAGTGTTTGAGAGCATCTATGAAAGTATCGTCGAGGAATGGCGAGAGTATGCCACGCTGCTTCAGTTTGACTCTTCCACCAAGTCGTTGGCGGAAATTGAGAAAGATGCCAAAAAACAGATGACGTCGATGACCATGTCGATGCAGCAGGAAGTCGCCGTCATGTCGGAGCAGAACGAAATGCTCAAAGAGCAGGTCAACGTGGACCAGCTTACCGGCCTGGAAAACCGTCGGTCGTGGGAATGCAAGAGCGCTGCTGAAAAAGACCGGGCCTATCGAAACGGGTCCAAGTTTTCCATCCTCGTCCTCGACATTGACCACTTCAAGAAATTCAATGATACGCACGGGCATGCGGTCGGCGACAAAGTTCTTTGTCACGTCGCTCATACCATCGACAACAATCTGCGAAAGTACGATCAGGCCTTCCGGATCGGTGGCGAGGAGTTCGTCGTTTTGCTGCCGCAGTGTGATATTGAACTCGCGGTCAACGTGGCAGAACGGCTGCGTGAATGCATCGATAATTCCTCCGTCAACGTGGAAGGGCAAACGCTTTCTGTTACCGTCAGCATCGGTGCGGCCGAATGGTACTCCGAAGCCGTGGAAACGATCGACGCGCTGTTCGAACGAGCGGACACGGAGTTGTATCGAGCAAAAGAAAACGGCCGCAACCAAGTCTGCGGAGACGCAACGGCAACGATCAAGTAGTCGGCATGGTTCAAATCGTCGACGACCGTCAAGATTCAACTAGTCGAGAATTGTTTTTCGCTCCGTGATGTAGGCCAGGATTTCGGCGACCGCCTGATAGAATTCGAGCGGGATCTCCTGGCCTACGTTCGCCGTCGCATAAAGGGCTCGCGCAAGGGGCTTCTTTTCCAGGATCGGAATTTTGTTTTCTTTGGCAACCTTCCGGATGATGAAGGCAACTTCATCAGCTCCCTTGGCAACCACCACAGGTGCGTTGTCGCGAGAGGGCTCATAGCGCAACGCAATGGACAGGTGGGTCGGGTTCGTGACCACGACGGAGGCCGTTGCGACGTCTTGAATCATCTGACGGCTGGCGACTTCCCGTTGGAGTTGTTTGATGCGGGCTTTCAGGTGCGGATCCCCTTCACTGTCTTTTTGTTCTTCTCGAACCTCCTGTTTCGTCATCATCAATTCTTGATGGTGCTTCCATTTCTGGAAAAGCAGGTCGATAACGCCGATCACCAAAAGTGCCGCTGAAATGGAAAGTCCGATTTTGACGCACAGGCTCCAGCCAACCGCAACCCACTGATTGGCGCCCATTCCCAGGGTCGAACCGACCTCCGGAAACGAATTCTGAATGACCCAGTAGGCGATGGCCGTCAGGGCGACTGTTTTTGCGACCGCCATCAAGCCGCGAACGACCGCTTTCATCGAGAAGATTTTTTTGATTCCCTTGGCCGGACTGAGTTTCTCAGGGTTTGGGGAAAGCGGCTTGAAGGTCAGGCGGATCCCCGAAACCATCATCGCCGAACCGACCGCAAGAACGCTGGCCACGGCCAGCAATGACCAGACTATCTGAAATCCATCGGCCAACGCGAGCTGAACCATTCGGGAAGCGGAGGCTGCGTCGACCGACTGGCCGCCTAGCGAAGAAAGGTTGTTACTAAGAATGGAAAGCAAGCGCTGCCCGATCCATGGGCCAAAGAGCATCAGAAACAGGACGCTTCCCAGCAGGAGCATGCCGGTCGTGAATTCCGTGCTTGACGCAACCTGCCCCTCCTCGGCGGCTTTCTCCATCCGCCTGGTTGTAGGTTGTTCGGTACGATCTTGACCTTGATTCTCAGCCATGCCTTCGCCCGCCTAGAGCGACTCCATAAACCCTTCGATCCAGTGCTGCCCCGACTCAAAGTAGGTATGGATACCGTTCAAAAGATTGGGGGCAAAAATCACCAGGAAACACAAGCCGGCAAAAATTCGAACCGACAAACCTACGGAAAACAAGTTCATCGTCGGGGCCGCTTTGGTCAAAAACAGAAGGATGACCAGGATGACAAATAAACAAATCACGATCGGAGCAATCAATGACAAGCCGGACTGGTCCACAGAGGCAAAGCCTTCAAATCCGTTTTCAAGGGATTGAAACAGAAATCCCTGCGCCAGCGGAATACGTGCGAAAGACTGGTGCAGCGTGGCGAAAATAAAGTGGTGAAAATTGCCGACGAAAAAGATCAGTAGCCCGATCGTCTGAAACAAACTCGAAATGACATCGGAGTTGTTGTTGGTTGACGGATCCGACAGGCTCGCAATGGAAAGACCCATCTCTTGAGCCAGGTAGGATCCCGCGATTTGCAAGGGATAGATGAAAATTCCAAAGGCAAGCCCCAGCAGGCCACCGATCATCATTTCTCGGAATGTCCAAACCCAAAGCTGGAGCCAACCAACATACTGATTGGATTCCGAGAGGGTTATCGGCGGTGTTTCATAGTTGCAGAACCAGAGCGTGGACAGGCCAAGGCCCAACCCGATGACGACCGTTTTTGGCAGCGTCCGCCGACCAAACAATGGCAAGATCGAAAGGAAAGTGACCACCCGAACCACGATGAGAACGTAGGTCAGCACCCAGTCGTGAATCAATGCGACATCTCCAGCGTGTAAGTCATTAACTTCGTCGTGAAGTCCATCGCAACTTGAAGGGTCCACGACATAGTCAGCGCCAAGGCAATGCCGACTGCCAGGATTCGTGGCGCGAACGAAAGCGTCTGCTCCTGGATGCCCGGGACGGTTTGGAAAATGCTGATCAACAATCCGACAAGAAGACTCGTCAGAACGGCCGGACCAACCAGATACAAACCGGTAAGCAAAAGTTCGTTGACGATATTGGTGACTTCTGATTCATCCATGATCGGTCCTCACTATCGTTTCTTGGTCGGAATGGTGTTCTTGAATTCATCCAGAATCTGGGTCACGAGAACGGGATCATTCATGGCCGAGAGGATCTTCGCCGCCGTCCGTTCTTCAATCTGACGCAGGATCTTGGCGGCCATGACCATCTTGCCGTCGTCCGCGTAGCGTTTGAAGGTTTTGGCTGCGTCGTCCGCCGGCATGCTTTGAATCCATTCGGCAATTTTCTTGATGTTGTTTTGTTCGGCGATGGAGCGCGGTGTCGCATTCTTTTCAATCTCGCCCTGCATCTCTTTTATTTTTTGACTTTCGAGCAGGATTTCTTTTTTCTTTTGTTCGACCGTTTGAAGGATCCGTTTCGCCTGATCGATCTTCGCCTGAACTTCGGCCGAAACGGCTTCGTATTCTCGTTTCTCGCGCTGAATGTCGTTGAGGATGAATCGATGCCGCGATTCGCGATCCAGGATTTCTTTTTCCTTTCGCAGCACCGCCGCTTCGCGTTTCTGAATGGACTCCACCATTTTCAGGAGAGAATCTTCGGAAAGTGATTTGGGCTTGAAGGGCGCGGGGAGATCCTTCGAACTCATCGGATCCTGTTTGCCGGACTTCTTCTTGCTATCGGCTTTGGCCATTTTCATGTCCGTTTCCGAAGTTTCGTCCTGTTCGGTATCCGCATTCTTGGCTTCATTCTGTTGAAGCAAGAACGATGAGCCAATAAATGAAGCCGCGAAAACAATGGCGCCAACAACGCCAACCACGATCAACTTTTTCATTTTTCAGCCTCCGTGCCTACGGTTCTGCGAACCAGTTGGTCCATTTGTTCTGTTCTGAAGGAGTGCATTTTTCGAACCTCGCTCTCAGATTCGAATTTCGATTGGAGCTTTTCGAGACCTTCCAGTCGTGTCGTGTGCATCTGAAATCGTTTCTGTTCTTCGATCAGTCGTTGATGAACCTCTGCGATCTCCTGTCGCAATTGGTCTCCGGCATGCTCAAGCAGTTGAAAGCGATTTCGCAATGACTCCAAGTACTCCCCACCCTGCGCGTTCTGATAACCACAATCGTTTTGCATGGACTGAATTCCGGTCCACTGCGCTTGTTTGCGGGCCAGTTCCGCTTCTAGTTCGACCAGCCTCAGTTCGACCATTCTCTTGAGTTGGTTTTCCACACGGATGATCTTGCGTAAGTCGGTTGCCATCAGTAACTCCATGTGTCCATCATTTGAGTCATCCGTGAAACCGAATCGGCGAACCGCGCGTGCTCTCCGTTCAGTTGTCGAAGGAACTGATTGATATGTTCTCGAAGCATGATGGCCGTATCGATTTTTTCTGACGTACCTGCCTGGTACATGCCGATTCGAATCAGGTCTTCGACTTCCTGGTAAGTGCTTAGGACGGATCGTATTTTTTGCGTCGCGCGGCGATGAGGGTCAGAGACAATTGAGTCGGCGAGGCGACTGATACTATGGCCGATATCAATGGCTGGATAGTGATTCTGTTCAGCCAGCTTTCGCGTGAGCACAATGTGTCCGTCGATCACACTTCGCACCGTATCCGCGACCGGTTCGTTCATGTCGTCGCCGTCGACCAGAACGCTCAAGATCCCGGTGATCGAACCCTCCTGCGTGCGGCCCAGCGGCTCCATCAGATCCGCCATCAGCTGAAGCGAACTCGGCGGATAGCCCCTTGAGGTGGGAGGCTCTCCAAGCAATAAACCCAATTCACGCTGAGCAAAAGCAAGCCGCGTCAGGCTGTCAATGATGAACAGGACATCGTGACGCTGTTGGCGAAACCAGTTGGCGATCGCAATCGCCGACTTCGCGGCATGCAAGCGCATCAAGGGAGTTTCGTCTGCTGTCGCGACGATCACGACACTTCGGGCCAACCCGTCTTCGCCCAAACATTCTTCAATGAAGGGTTGAACTTCACGCCCGCGTTCGCCAATCAATGCGATCACATTGATGTCGGAAGAAGATCGCTTGGATATTTCGCCCAAAAGCGTGCTTTTCCCAATTCCACTTCCGGCAAACAATCCGACTCGTTGACCCTTCCCGATTGTCAGCATTCCGTCGATGGCGCGTTGCCCGGTTTCGAAAACTTCGTTGATCGGTGGTCGATCCATGGGATCGGGAGTCCAAGGCTCGTTGCCGATCCATTGACTCGCAACCAGCGGGCCTCGCGAATCAATCGGCTGGCAAAGTCCGTTAAGAACACGGCCTTTGAGCTTGTGACCAACCGGCACATGCATCGACCGTTTGAGGCCGATGATGTTGGCACCAGGTGAAAGCGATTCAATTCGATGCATGGGTAGCAACAGAGTTGCGCCTTCCTCGAAACCAATCACCTCGGCCAGAACCGTAGGGCGACCGGGCTCGGCAATCTTGCACAGATCACCGACGCTCGCTGCCAGGTTGGCTCTCAGCAAACCGTGGTAACTAAAAACCTGACCGGCGATCTGGAAATCGTCGAATTCCTGAATTCGAGTTTTCAGCTCTTCGGCGTTCAACTGTAGCATGACTCAGTTCTTTTAGGACAAGGTGTCGTATTTCGGCAAGCTTCACAGCGATCAGCGAAGCGAATTGATGTTCGTCGGTTTCGATCAGAAAATCCCCGCGCGAAAGTGTTGGGTCTTCAATCAACACCAGGCGAGACTGGTCCAAGTCCTGATCGATCATCGAGGTGACTTGTTGGTGATCTTTCGGATTCAAGCGGAGTGTGCAGACCTGCGAAGGGTCCACGTCGGCGAGCCATTGATTCAGAAGTGAGGCGGCAATCGCTTCACCCTCTTCAATTTCACGCATGGCAAGTTTCGACCCGATGGCGACTCCGAGTTCGGCCGCCAACATGCGAAATTCGTCGATTGAATTCTGTCGGCGAGATTCGAGTTCGACCACGCGGGCGTTCAGTGATTGAATGGCTTGCGTGAGGTTTTGGACCATGCTCGCGGTCGGGTTGGAACCACTCAATTCATCCTGACTGGGAACCGCACCCGTGAACAAGGAAACCCGGGACAAGGGTCGAGACAGTCGTATGCTGGTTTGGGATGCGTTCATGTTTAGGCCATCATCAATTGATCGGTTTGGTCCATCTCGGCGATGATGGCCGCGATATTGCTTCGCGCGTTGGCAACGACTTCCTCCGACTCTTTCTGGGCAAACTCGAGTTCTTCGACCAGGGCTTGCCGGGCCCGTTTGGACAAGTTCGTCAAAACCCGAGAAGAGATATCTTCGGGGCAATCTTGCAGAGCAATGACCAGGTCGGCTTTCTCGACTTCGGCAAGGATCTTTTGAATCGAACGGTCGTGGTAGTTGATGATGTCTTCAAACAGGTAAAGCATCTTCTGAAGGTTTTCAATTTCCTCGGCGTTGCTTTCCTTGAGGTGGTCCACAATCTGCGATCGCACATCCCTTGGAAGTTCACGAAGGACCGATGCAACGGTTTCGTCGGGTTTGGGCTTGGGCGGCTCAGGACGTCGAACTTCGAGTGCTCGCAAAACCGCGGTCGATACCATTTTCTTTTTGATGAAGTCCGGATACTCGGCATCGGACATCATGATCGACATCACATCGCCGCGCAACGAATCGGGAAGTTCGGAAACGCAGGCTGCGACTCGGGACTCTTTCAAAGCGCTCAAAACAATGGAAATGGTCCGTGGCTTCTCGTGCTTGATTGCGGTCGCGATTTGTACCGGATGAAGGCGGTTCAGGTCGGCAAAGGGTTGATCGGTGGGTTCGAATTGGCCGAACTCCATGATCGGTTCATCATCTGACGAAGCATCACTGCCCGTGGTCGAGAAGGGAACGGTCGCCGGCGACTCTTCCTCCTCTTCATCGGATTCCTCAACCAGTTCGGACCAATAAGAATCAACGTTCGCGGTCTCAATCGCAAAGCGAAAAAACGTTTCAAAGTCTTCGAGAACTGTCTCAACGGTTTCGGTCTCGGCCGGGTTGGCCTCGAGCTCTTTCATTCGACCCATGATCTTGTTGGCTCGATTGATCTCGATATTGTCGAGAATGCTTGTCGTTGCCTCCGCGCCCAGCATCTGGAGGAGGACCGCAACTTTCGTATCGTGATCAATGACCATGGCTACGCGACCTTCCGTTTCGACTGGGAGCCAGCTGTCGCGTCGGACGCGGTCGATGTATCAGGTGTTTCATTGATCCACGCCGAAATGATCTTGGTAAGCATTTCAGGGTTCTGACTCGCCAACTGCGTCAGGTCAGCCAGGTGACGCGTTCGCTCGGGAGTCATCTGCGGTTCTTCTTTGGTGAGTTCGACCGGCTTCATTTTTCGCAGCATCAGGAATCCGATCACCAAGGCAAAAAGTGCGCCGAGGCCGAGCGATGAGTTTCGAATGATTTCGAGGATCAAGGTGTAGTCGGCTGGAGGTGCTTCGTCGAAAGCCAGTAGCGGGTTTGCTGCCATCTTGGTTTGAACAACACTAATCTGGTCACCGCGCGCCTGATCGAAACCGACCGCGGACTTGATCAGGCTTTCGATTGCCTCGGGCGAAAGGTCGCGCGCCACGCCGCCCTCTTCCGATTCATCGGGAGTCATATCGATGACCGCCGCAACGGATAGTTTTTTGACCCAGTCTGGTAGTTCGGTGCGATTTTCTACGACCCAATCATGGCCGAACTCGCTTTCACTTGTTTCCATATCGCGCGACGAACCCGAAGCATTGGTCGATGCGCTGTTACCAAGGTTGGAGCTGGTTCCCGCGGCGCCTCCCGAAGTGTCACCCCCGTCGGATTTTTCCGTGACGCGGTATTCTCGTTTGACGACCTTACTGTCTGGTGCGTACTTATGGCTTTTTGAGTCAATCGTTTTAATGTCGACCTGGGCTGAAACGATCACGCTTGCCTTTCCGGCGCCAAGCATGTCGGTCAGGATTGATTCGGCTTTCTGTTGGAGGTATTTTTCGGTTTCCAGACGCAAGCTGACGTGGGTCATTCCGCCGCCGATCATCTGGTCTTCCGTAGTGTAGTTCCTTCCCTGATCATCCATGATCGAGACGTTCTTTTCTTCAAGCCCTTCGACTGCGTTGGCCAAGAGAAGCGCGATTGAACGAGCGTGCGTTTGCGAAAGGCGATGACCGCTCCGCATCTTTACTACCACGCTGGCGGTTGAGTCTTTCTGCAAGCTTTCGATGGCCATTTGCTTGGCCACAAAAATATGGACGGTCGCATCCTCGACGGATTGGATTCGCTTGATCGACTGTGAGAGGCGAGATTCAAGTTGCCGATTGATATGCTGCCTTCGTTCCGCCGCGCCCGCGCCGAAACCAAGCTTCTCTTGCGAAGCAATGTTTTCGTTCGGGACGATCCCGTTCGCGAGTGCCTTGGCGCGATTCCATTTCGACTTGTCGACGAGGACGGCCGAGCCAGAGAAATTCAGTTTGCACGAGATGCTTTCTTTTTCCAAAGCATCGATGATTTCAGCCGCCTTTTCTGGCGGAAGGTTTTCGGCCAGGGCGACATAGTGGGGCTGCGAGGACCAGATACCGACGGCCACGATCATGCCGATCGAAACGACAAGCGTTCCAATCATTCCGAACCGGGCCTGTGGCGTCGTCTGTTCCCAGAATGCCTTGAACTGTTGAAATTGTGACTTGAAGTATTCCATCGATTTCTACGGGATTAAACCTAAACCTGCATCCGCATAATTTCCTGGTAGGCATCCATCAACTTGTTTCGAATCTCGAGGACCAGTCGAAACGAAAGATCGGCTTTTGCCATCGACAAGGCCACCGATTGTATGTCGTTGGAATTTCCATCAGCGAAGTTTTGGATGGCCTTGTCGGCCTGCATGTGTTGTTGGTTTGCATTTTGAACAAAGTCCTTGAGTACGTTGGTGAACTCACCCTGCTTGGCGGTGGGTGCCGGGGGACTCGCCAACCGCTGAGTGATTTGGCTGGCGGCGGTTCCAGTAACGGGTTGGATGCTCACTATCCAGCTCCTCGCAAGATTGCCAGCGTTTGCTCCGCCATCTGCCGATAAGTCTGCATCGCCTTCAGGTTGGCTTCATAGGCTCGGCTGGCGCTGATCAAGTCAACCATCTCGTTGGGCAGCTTGACGTTGGGCATTGCGACCATCCCGTCATCGTCAGCGTGCGGGTGGCCTGGAATGTAGACCTTTGGAAACTCAGATTGGTCTTCGCGAACCTCGGAAAGGCGTACGCCGGAAAGATGACCGTTTTTGATATCGTTGAGCACCGTGCTGAAGACGGCTTCTTTACGACGATACGGTTCACCGTTTTCCGTTACCGTGGTTCGCGCGTTGGCGATGTTGGCGGCAACGATTTCCATTCGTGCCCGCTCAGCCGACAGTGCTGATGCACTGACATCCAGAGATGAGTAATTGATTCCGCCTGCCATCAGCTGCCCCTAATGACGTCTGCAGTAAGTTGTTAAGTTTGGCTAGACCGCGATTTCTACCTGGGAAAAGGTGCGGCTTTAGCTACGCCCCGTAATTGCTGATCGATAAAGTCCAAGTTTGCTGGCGACGACCTGGTTGAGCGTCTGAAACTGCAAGGAATTCTTGGTAAGCTTGGCCAACTCCCGATCCATGTCGACATTGTTGCCATCCTGGCGCTCCAACAAGCCACCGACCTCGATGATATTGGGAGTCGAATTTCCTGCCTGGTTGGACATGGTCGACATCAAGACTTTGGAAAACTCGACATCGATCGTTTTGTAGTTCGGTGTGTTGACGTTCGCAATGTTGGAACTGATCGCCTCTTGCCGCAGGTGGGCGCGGCGCAGCAGTTCACCCAGTTGTTCGATTTGTGAAACTTTTCCGATCATATCAATTTGATCGGTTGGAAAACTTGACAACTTAAGAGCAATTTTTTGGCCTGGGGTCCGACAAAGACGAAACAACATACTGGATAAAACAAACAAGAACGCAACTTGCCCAGATTTATAACGATAACGATGCTGTCACCGGTCTCGTTTCCGGCGGTAGCTGATGCGCTTCCATTGATGGCAAGCTCTCAAGCGTCATACCGCTAGCGGGGAATTCGGTGCAACGGGCAGCACAAGGAACATTCGCCTCAATTTGGATGGGGCGCAAGGGCAGAAGATATGGACATCGCAACCGTAGTCGGTCTTTTACTGGGGATCAGCCTGGTCGTTGGCTCGATCTTCTTGGGCGGGGGTGGACTTGGCCCCTTTATCAATATCCCCTCGTTGATGATTACCGTCGGGGGATCGATCTCCGCGATCTTGATTAACTTTCCGCTCGGAAAGTGCCTTGGCGCCTTTGGCGTTATCAAAAAGTGTTTCCTTCACAAGTTGCCTGAACCGGCTGAAGAGATTGAGTCGTTCAAGGACTACGCAAATCTGGTTCGCAAAGACGGGATTCTCGCGCTCGAGCAGAAGCTCGAAGAAATCACCGACGATTTCAAACGTCGTGGCATGGAGATGGTCATTGCCGGAACGCCGCGTGAAGAGATCCAGGTCGTTCTGGAGAATGAACTCGCTTATATCGAACAGCGCCATAAGACGGGTAAGCAAATCGTTGACGCCGTAGCGGCCGCCGCGCCCGCGTTCGGGATGATCGGCACACTGATCGGTCTCGTGCAAATGCTTCGTTCGCTGGACGATCCGAGTCAGATTGGTGGCGGTATGGCGACGGCTCTTTTGACGACGCTTTACGGCGCCCTGATCGCGAACATGATCTGCCTTCCCCTCGCTGGAAAGCTGGAAACACGCAACGCAGAAGAGTCCTTGGTCCGGGAACTAATCATCGCCGGCCTGATTGGACTGGTGGATGGCCAGACGCCTCGAACACTTGAGGAACGGTTGGTCGGATTTGTTTCGCCCAAGAGTCGAAACCTGGATGCGGCTAGCGAAGCCGCCTAGGAATTACCTCGCCTTTTGCAGCCTCCATGGAAGTGACGGTGTAGCATGGCCAAAGAACAAGAAGAACCAGTTGGTGGCGATGATATCCCCGCGTGGTTCATGACTTACAGTGATGTGATCACTTTGCTCATGACGTTCTTCATTCTCCTACTGACATTCGCGACGACGGAACCCGAGCGGTTCGAGAAAATTCAGGTCGCGATGTTCGGTGGATCCGGGTCGACCGGAATTGCCGGCGAACAGCCGGAAGGAATCGAAAAAGACAGTTTCGTCCAGCGAACGCGCCCCCCGTCGGCGCGAATGTGTTTGCAGGGTTCCGAAATGCCACCGATCAATTCCGATCCATCGCTTACGACAGCGGAAGGGGCCCTTTCGGGATTGGACGACGACGAGGCCGTCGACCTTTCGAAACAGTATGCCATTCAAATTGATATCGTAAAGTTTGTCGGCAAAGACGGAGACGTCTATTCGATGGGCGAGGTCTTCGCCAAGATGTTTGCCCAACAACTCTACAAACTTCCACTTCATATCACATTCGAGGCGTCCGGCGACGACGCGGTTCAACGCTGTGTCGCATTGACCAATTTCATTTTTGACACACACGGAATCAAGCCGGGACAGATGGGTGTCAGAAAGGTCGGAAATGCCAACGCCCGAATGGTGCGAATCGTCGTCCAACACCACTTGTTAAAAACGTCACGTTAGCCCGGGGTTTGCAAAATGGCAAAGAAAAAGAAGGCATCGCCAAGCAAGCCGAGTAACGCCTATCTGATTTCATTCGGCGATACGATGACGGCACTTTTGGCGTTCTTTATCGTGATCAACTCATTGGCCAAAGAACAAACAGGCGCAAACCTCTATTCGGGAACAGGCTCATTTGTGAACGCCATGAACTCGATGGGACTCCCAGGCAACATCAAGGTCAAGGCTTCGGAGAACACTTTTCAGCGCGAGCAACCAGGTCCGCTTTACATCGTCGGTGACGATGAGGACCAGGACCGGGGGAATGGTACCGGTCCGGATGATGTCGACAACGGGCTACGAGTCGTTGACCGCGAAAAAGAAATGCTGCAACGATTTCTGGTTGAGATTGGCCAATTGGGAAGCGTATCCAATCTTCGCGATGTTCGAAAAGAAGTGGTGTTTGACCTATTTGAAAAAATTGAGAAGCAATCCCCGGTCGTCTCCAGGGAAGCGACGCGGTTGTTTCGCCAAGCCGCAATGCAACTGGACCAAAATACGCGAATCGAGATTGTCGTTTGGGCTTCCAACCCGGGGAAACGAGCATGGAGCAAGGCGGTTCACGAGGCAGCAGCGGTCAAAGCAGATTTGATCTTGCGAACCGGATTACCGGCCGACCAGGTTTACCAGGTGGACGCAACCGGAAAGCCATGGTTCTACAGTGACGAGAAAAGACCCCGGTTTTCGATCATCGTCAAGAAACTCAAGTAACCTGCCATTCCGAATTGCCATGATTCATGATCACGACAACCGTGCATCGCTGGCCTTTGATTGATCTGCCGTTTCGGTTTCGGTGAACTTCGGTTTCGGAACCGGCCCCGTTGACTCGGAATCGATTCGGATAAAATGTTCTG
>CAYSXI010000005.1:0-60940 GCA_964434955.1 uncultured Pirellulaceae bacterium | reverse complement strand
CAAAAACTGGTGCACGCGTTTCTGGCCAAGCAGCGCGATCGCATGCCGAACCTGCTCCACTCTTCTTGAAAACGAATGTTCGGCCGAGTTGACGGCTCGAAGAAGTTCTTCCTTGAGGTTTTTTGATTCGACCAATTGCACCAATTGATTGACCGGGGCCTCGCCACGGTCAAGTGAATCAAGAAGTCGTTGCTCAGAAGGTGTCAAACTCATTTTCGAATCTGTTTATCGAAGAAAGTCAAGAATGTTTTGAGCGAGAACCGTGGACGAAGCCGCGTAGCTGTATTGAAGAAGGTTTTGTTCCTGCTGCAGCCGTACAATGACTTCGGTCAAGTCAGCCGCTTCGAGATCCTCGGCGGCGGATTGCAATTCAAGTTGATAGGTCTGGTTGCGTTCCGACAGCGAGACGAGCGCTTCCAGGGAAACCGATTGCTCGCCAATGACAGACAAAACCTGTTCGGCGTGGCGTTCAAGATCCTCGTCGCGGCGAACAATGGATTGCTTGAACTCTTCGACCGTGAGCCCGCGTTCATTTCGCAAATCGGAAGCCAGCTCGGCCAGCGCCGCAAAGACGTCACTGGTACCACGGTAGTCGATTTCTTCCACACCCGTAGAACGAATTTGAGACGAGTCGACATTGGTCACGGTGCCATCACGGGAATCAACGATCACTTGGTTTGCCGAATGATCAATCGCCAGCTGGGTGATTCCACCATCCACCGAAAGTTGGCCGGTCGATGTGACGTCAACGTTGCCATTGAAGCCCGCGGTGATTGCCGTGAAATCAAGGTGGACGAGTTCTCCAAGCGGTCCTTCGACCTGGAGATCCGCGTCCGCCGACGTCCATGCAAATTCTTTGCCGTCATTCAGTTGGACGTAGCCGGAAGTTCCGGTACCGCTGGTGTCAACGATTCGCAATGAATGAGCTCCGGCTGGACCAATGATGGTGTCATCCGTGGGGCCGCTTGCACCCGTTTGAACGCCGGAGCCCGCCGCGAAAGTTGTCGCTAAATGAGTCACATGGAGTTGACCACGACTGGTCGCATTGTCGGTTCCGGTACCCGGTTGGGCCCCCGTTGCACCAAAGAAAACTGAGGTTTGCCGGTTGCTGGATCCGAAGATCGATTGGCCATCGTAAAGGGTATCGACCTGGATGTTGGTGCTGACATTGATCGTGAGCGAGATCGAGCTTCCTGAATAAACATGGGTGGGAAAACCGCGATTCGTATTTTCTACATAGGGCGCACTTCGATCATCCTGGCCCCCGTAAATGTACCGATCGTTGTCGGTTGAATTTGCGATTTGCAAAAGTCGTTCAGCGATGCGATCGACTTCGGCAGCCAGTCCGTTCAAAGAAGAGGGATCGGCTTGTCGGGCGTCGACGGCGATTCGCTGGGCCTTTCGCAACAGCTCGTGCGCGTCTCGAAGCTGGGACACACTGGTGTTCAAAGTGTGTTGGGCCGATGAAATGTTCAGTTCATCCGTTTCGATGGAGGCAATCGTGCGTTTCAATGCGAAAAGCTTTTGCACCGCGGCCGGGTCATCGGACGTTCTTGAGATCCGCAGGCCGGTTGATGCTTGGTACTGGAGGTTTCCAAGCTTCGACGAATGCGATCGATTGAAATAGATTAGCTGGTTCGAAAGGAAGCTGGGCGTCACACGAAATGTCATGGCGTTGTCCCTATCGGATGATGTTGAAAAGTTCGGACATCATCTGGTCAATCGTGGAGATCACTCGAACCGAGGCCTCGTAGGATCTTTGGTGGTCCAACAAGTAGACCATTTCTTCATTCGGATCGACCCCCGAAACCGAGTCGACTTGCTGTGCCAGTTGTTGACCAATCAGCTCGAGGTTGGTTTGCTCGGTGATCAAGAGGCTCGTCTCCTGGCCAATGTCGAGGTTGATCTTTTCAACGAACTCTTCAAAGTTGTTTCCGTTGATGGAGATGTTTTCGCGGAGTGAAACCAATCGCTGCAAGTTGGAGTTGTCTGCCGTTTGGCCATTTCGGGAGAGCGCGAAGCGCTTCGGGTCGTCGAGCACGGCGTCGCTTACCCCGATGTCATTGGCAGTGGATCCGGTGAACAGAGTGTTGAGCCCCACGGCAACCAAGACTCCGGTTTCGTCGGATTCCGCCAAAACGGGCGTGGTGAACTGATCGCCGTTGTTGAAGCTTCCGCTGCTGAACTCAATCTTGACCCCGTTGGCCACTTCGATCGGTGACCCCGGTTCGTATTTGGTTCCAATATCAAAAACGCCAAGCTCGGTACCCGAAGAATCCGTGACGCGAACCTGCAGCGGGCTGTCGACGCCCACGGTTCCACTTCCGACAATCTCAAACGTGTAATCGTCATTTTGGTCGCCCGTGTAGCTACCGGAAAGTGTCGGAACGGATGAGCCGGTTACCAGGCTGAGGTCGGGTTGGTTCTCCAGACGACCTGCAAAATCAAACGCGTACCCGCTGTCCGAAGCAACGGTCAAGAATCCATTGGTCACGCTGGCATTGATCCCACCGATCGAGTTCAGTCGCGTGATCAAGTCATTGAGGCTATCCGTCGAAGGGTCGAAATCAATGGAATGAGTTTGTCGGATTTCGGTCGACTTGTTGGTTACGGAGACAAACAGCTCTCCAGCCGCCAGTTGTCCAAAGGGTGTTTGCGAACTCAGCGGGTTGCTTGGATCGGGGATCTGGCGGACACCGTTCAACTGGTCAAAGGGCCCATCGATCGGGAGTCCCGTCGAATGCACATGATCCAGACGGAAGACGAACTCGTTGGCAACTTGATCCAGCCGGTTTTTTACCGACTTCAATGAAGTCCCAATCACTCGTTGCAACCCGGCAAGTCGCCCCGCACTCAAATCGATCGATGTGTCAGTGCCTTGAATCCAGTAAGACACATTGCCGGCATCGTCCTTTCGGGACTCGATCTGAAACGAGGATGACTCGAAATGAAATGAACCGCCGGCAATCTGAAAAGAAAAACCACCGTTGGACGCCGGTGAGGTTTCAATATCAATCAGCTGGGCCAGGTCATTGACTTTCTGTTGAAACTGATCCAGCAAATCATTGGGTGACCTTCCTGAATTTTGTTCAATCTTGATCCGTCGATTCAAATCAAACAAAGAGGTCAGGCTTTCATTAACGGAATCAACATCGTGTTCGATCTGAGCGTGAATTGTATTGGTGATTGTATCGAGGCGGGAGTTCACCAACTGAAATTCATTGGTCAGTCCATTCAGCTTCTGAATACCAATCGAACGAAGATTGAGATTGTCCGGGTCCAGGGACAGTTGCTGAAGATCATTGAAAAAGGACTCCAGGCGAGAGTGAATGGAGCCCTCGCCTGGGCCAAGGACGGTTTCAATCTGCCTGAGAACCACCAGGGATTCGTTGACGTCACTGAACCGAGATTGATTTTGACTTATCGACAACTCGACAATCGCATTGAATGATCGTGCGATTTCCGAAACCTGAACACCGCTGCCGATCAACATGTTTTGATAGCGAGTGCCAATACGATCGGATAAATGCACCTGTTGCCGGTGGTAGCCCGGCGTATTCGCATTCGCGATGTTGTTGGCAATCGTGTTAATCGCAACCTGGTTGGCTTGAAGTGCCGTCAGGCTCGTCGAAAAAGATAGCATCGTTACGATCCAGGGTTTAAGTGCTGCGTATCGACTCGGGTCGTGTTTCCACTTAGGTGGCCAGACGGCAGGTAGGTTTGCGGTTTATTCGACTCACCGATGGCCGCAACGATCAAGCGTTCGTAAATGTCAATGCTTTGCTGAAGCAGCGAGGCATTGGACAACGTTAGATCGCGAATCTGTTCCGCCAACTGTTCAACTTGGGAACGCATGCTGGAGATTTGCGATTGTTGTTCGGGTTCAAGATGGCGCTCCAGCTTGCGAATGCTTGGCTGATCGACTTGAAGAAGCTGTCCGATCTTCTGTTTGAGTTCCAGTCGACGCTGATTCAATGCTTGGAGTCGTGGCTCCATCGCTTGATGTTGTGCGGTCAGACTTTCGACGGCCGATTCGGCTTGCGCGCCAATGGTATTTCGAATCGCATCTGAAATCGTAATGAACTCGGAAAGTACTTCTGATTCCAGTTTCAAATGCTCGATGCACTCGTTCCCGAGAGCTTGGGCATTCTTTTTCATTTCTTCACTCATCCTGAACTCCTTTTCATATAAGTAGAAACGGCATCGCCAATTCCGAGTGGTTGAGACTCGGCGAGGTGGCGACCCATGTACATGTCAAAAATGGCACCCAGAGAATCCGATTTCTCGTCCCCAAAAAAGCCTCCTTCGACGCTTTCACGTAGCTCCTTCACCAACATGGAAAGGAACATCGATTCGAACTCGGTTGAAGTCTCTTGAATGTCTTCCGGTTTGGCCAGCGCGGGCGATCCGTTATTCAAATTCGGTGGCAATACAGGTGAAACGGAATTTGCCGAAATGTCGACCATTTTGTATTCCTTTACGATCAGTCAAAAATCAGCTCGCCGTGAAGCTGGCCAGCACTCTTGATTTCCTGAAGGATGGCGCTCATCTCCTTGGCGGTCACGCCGAGCGCGTTAAGTGACTCGGCCAGGTCGACAAGCGTCTGCGATGCATCGATCACGTTGAGCGCGTTTCGATCTTCGAAGACTTGCAGGTTGGTCCTTGGAACGACTTGTGTTTGCCCGCGAGAGAAAGGCGCTGGTTGTGAGACCTGAGGCGACTCGGCCGTGGTAACCGTGATGTTTCCGAACTTGATTCCGATCCGAGACAGGCGAACATTTTCACCAACGATGATGGTTCCATTTCTCTCGTTGATAACCACTTTGGCCGACGAATCGGGCGTTACCGACAGGGACCGAATCTTGGCAAGGTATTCATGGATCTGGTTCTGGTTGAGCTTGTTCGGAACGCGAATCTGAATCGTCCGCTGGTTCTGAACTTTTGCCGCTTCCGGAAACTTCTCGTTGACAACTTTGGCGACGCGAATGGCCGTTTCGAGGTCGGCGTTGCGCAGGAAGAGGTTGACGAAACCATTTACACCAAGTTTCTGTTCGCAGAGTTTTTCTTCGACGATTGCGCCGCCGGGGATTCGGCCTGTCGTCAGGGCATTCTTCTGCACCGAGGCCGCGTTTCCGCTTGCGCCAAAGCCCGCGCCCAGAGAGATTGCTCCATCCGCGACGGCGTAGACTTTTCCATCGTATCCGGTTAGCGCGGTCGTCATCAGTTTGCCATCCTGAAGACTTGTCCCGTTGTCAAAGATCGACACCGAAACATCGATTTTCTGTCCGGGATAGGGAAAGGCCGGAAGTTCGGCTGAAACAACCACCACCGAAACGTTGTCCGTTCTGAACTGCGTGTTGTTACGAATGGCTTCGCGAATATCCGGGCCGGTTCGCATGGCATAGTTCTCTAGAACATTCAAAGCGAACTGTCGTGTATCCGGGGTGTCTCCTCCCGTTCCGTTCAGTCCCACGACAAGTCCAAAACCGGTAATTTTGTTGACTCGGATTCCTTCGATATCCGTGATGTCTTTGATTCGCACGCGAAGAGGTCGGCGTGTCGGCTGAACACGAGGCAAGGATTCAACGAGGTTATCTCGACGCGGCGTCGGTAGCGAACCTTGTCCGTAAGTCGATTCCATCAAGGGAACCGGGCCGATCAGCCCAGTTGCCACGACAATCAGGATTGTTTGAAACAGGTTTTTCATTTTAGAACGGCCAAACTTTGTTAAGTCGTTTCATCAACCAACCTTGACGTGTGAATTCCTTGGTGTTGCCCTTGGATTCGTATTGAACTCGGAGGTTGGCCACATACTTGGAGTCGATCGAATTATCATGTTGAATGTCAATCGCTCGAATGATTCCCGTCAGAACAATGGTTCGAACGTCGCCTTCCACATTGACACGGCGTTTGCCGCCGATCACGAGGTTGCCATTGGCTTGAACGTCGAGAACGGTCACGGAGAATCGATCCGAGAAATTGTTGGCAACGTTGAGCGACGAATTACCCTGGAAGTTGCGACTTGAGTCGGTTGTGTAGTCTGCCTGCAGAGTGCCGGCGCCAGCAGCGCCACTAAAACCGGCTTGGCCATTCGCTTCGGCGTCGGTGGTTTTTTGCATGCTTCGTCGGTTTTGATTGTTGACGTCGGTAGCAACCTTCACGACGACCGTGAGCAAATCGCCGGTGTTCCGGGCTTTCACGTCGCGAAACACATGCACGCGCGATTGTTTTCGTTGTTGCCACAAGGATTGAGCCTGCGCAGTTTCTGCGAAACTCAACGCAAGCAAACCTAATGACAAAAATGCCAAGGTCAGTTTCTGGGTCGTTAACATGGATATCCTTATCCAATTACGAGTTAGTAAAGCGCGCGAACTTCAGTTGCGGAAATGATTTTCGCGGTAATGATCTTCTTGCTTTTGGGATTTCGAATTCGAATCACGTCATCTCGTTTTCCGGCATCCAATGCAATCCCACCGGCCAACGAAACCCTGACGTTTCCTTTTTGAGCCACGACGCGAACGATGTCGTTCCTTTTGATGATGATTGCTCCCCCGGCTGCCGTTCGTTTCAAGTCATTCATTCGGATCGCGGTCCCGGCCAGTAGCGGTCGGCCGCTTGCCTTGCCAACATCTTCCAGGGATGCGTGTTGGAGAATCGAGCTATTGGAGAAGAATTTCTTTTCGGCCCGAACATTGTCCTGACCCAAAGTTTCTCCCGATTCAATTCTTCGTTTGGTGACCAGGACCGTTCGACCAATGCTGCAATTGATCAGAACGTGCCGGTGGTAGTTCTTGCCTTCCGCCGTCTTGACGGCGAATTGAACGCTTTTGCGTCCGATCAGGTATTTGAATTCCGTCAGAATCGAAATTGCGACAACCTCGTTTTCTGGACCGAGGCTGGGGACGCGACTCAATACTTCGACGTTCACATCGGATTCCTCAACCCCAAAGGTCTGGGCCAATCCGGGTTTTAGCTTGTCGAGCAAAAGTCTCGACAAGGTTTCCTGCCTCGAGCGAAGCTTTTCTTTTTCAATCTTCTTGACCGCTTCGGGCGAGGGCGCGACCCGAACGGAGTCGGAACCCAAAACCCGAGTTCGTTCACCAAGTCCAGCCAGAGCCAAACGAATTTCAATCTGACGCTTTTTGATTTCGACTGGCTTCCCTTGCGGGTCCCATTTGTCCAGGTCGATGGATTCAACATTCTTTTTCAGTTCCGCGTCCAGGCATTCGACCTTGGCAATGTCGCGAATGGAGATGGTGGGTTGTTCACAGGCAGCGGTTGGCTTCAAGTAGATCGCAGCCATTGGTTTTCGAACCTGACCGGGTAGGCGCGTCTGGCAGCAAAACAACGATGCTGTGAATATCGCCAAGATCAGCGTCGACGGAATGAAGTTTTTCATGGGGTTAGCTACCGAATAATCTGAGCCGTATTGGAGAGCATTTCGTCGCCAGCTCGAATCGAACGCGAGTTGATTTCGTAGGCCCGCTGGGCGGCAATCAAAGAAACCAGTTCGCGGACGATCTCCACGTTGGAACGTTCAAGGAACTGTTGTCGAATCCGACCAAAACCGGGTGTCGTTCGAGCGATTCCCTCCTGCGGGGCGCCGGAAGCGGGTGTCTCACTGAAGAGATTTCCGCCTTCGTTTTTCAAGCCGGCAGGATTCCGGAACTGGACGAGGGAGATTTGGCCGATGTTTTGTGTCTGCCCGTTGATCACAGCGGACACGGTACCGTCTTCGCCAATGGACAATGACTCGAGGGCGTTTTCTGGAATCTGGATATTGTCCGCAAGAAGAAACCCGTCACCGTTTACGAGCGTTCCGTCGCCCTGCATTCGAAACGCGCCGTCACGGGTGTAGGCGAATGTTCCATCCGGCATCTGGATTCGGAAGAACCCTTCTCCTTCGATCGCCATATCCGTCCTGACGCCTGTTTCTTCCAGGATCCCCGCCTGAAAACTTTTGGTGGTTCCAAGAACGCGAACCCCGCTTCCCAGTTGAAGTGGTACCGGGGTCGTTTGCGTATCGGTTACCTGGCTTCCGGCGGAACGACCATTCGTGTAGAGCAGATCGGCAAAGTTGACATGGTGGCGTTTGTAGCCGTTGGTATTCACGTTGGCCAAATTGTTGGCCGTGACGTCAATCAGAACTTCCTGGGCACGCATGCCTGTCGCACTGGAGAAAAATGCTTTGAGCATCTTCAGTTTCCTTGTCGGGTTGGTCTAAGATTGATTCAGATTGGCGTGGCGCTGAAGTGTTTCGGAAATGGACGTCAGCGCTTTTTGGGCGGCTTCGAAATGCCGCATCCCCGAAATCATTTGGATCAATTCCGTGACGGCTTGAGCATTGGAAGACTCAAGATGGTATTGCTGGATTCTTGCCGTGGCTTGCTGAGGTTCCGCGTCGGGCGAAGCTTCGAAAAGCGTGGTGCCAACCTGGTTTAGCACCCTACGGTCGTCGAAATCGACCAGTTTTATTTTTCCCAGTTGTTGTCCGCCGCCGTAAACCGTTCCATCGGAAGTGATTTCGATCGCGTTGGCAGGTACGTTGGTTGGAATATTGATGGGACCGCCTTCGCCCTGGACAATCTGACCGGACGAGAGTGAGAGGTTGCCATCGAGACTCAGTGTGAATTCGCCGTTTCGTGAGTAAAAGGTTCGCCCGTCCGATTCGACTTCAAAAAATCCGTCGCCATCGATTGCAACATTGAGAGGAATACCCGTTTCGATCACCTGGCCCTGGGTGAAGTCAAAGGTTTGCGAGTGGATTCGAACGCCATTAATGTTCTTTGCCGACACTCCCGCATTGCTCTGAACGGGAATCTGATTCTCGGGCTGGTTGTCGGTTGGAATGCCGACGGAGGCAAGCACGCGCTTGAACCCGGGCACATTCACGTGCGCGAGATTGTGCGCGACGATGTCCTGGGTTTGAAAGTTGGTATTCAGTGCGGATGCGGCACTGTACAGTCCATTGAGCATCGGTTCTTCCTTGAACGCAAAACGATGAGAGTTTGAATGCAGCACCGACTTGGGGTCAGCGCAGACTCAAATTCAGCGCAAGTCATTTGCGAACTTTTCTACTTTGCAATCGCCGTGCCAAATATTCGAAATTCGTAAACCCTATCGAATCTGCGGTTTTTGCGTTCTGGACAACCGTGATGGTCTCGTTTGCTATGAAAGCATTTCTCAATGGGATGGAAATAAATTTCTGATAGCAGTTCGCCAAAGTTCCCCGGCCAACCGCGTCAATTCTTTGACATGTTTTGTAATCATCAAATTGCACTTAAGCGAAAAGTCGGAGCGGCCGATAAATTCTTCGTAATCGTTTTATTTCAACAATGGGGCAGTGCTAGCCAGTTGGCTTTGGTCAACGTGGTGATGCAGTTGATTGCGATGGCTGAACAAGAACAAGTAGACGAACAGAATCAAGAAGGCAACGAGAAAAAAGGCAGCCCGCTAATGCTGCTTTTGATCGTTTCTGTGGTGGCGATCGGCGCCGGTATTGGCACCCCGTTCGGTATCAAGTATCTATCTTCCGCCGAAGAGAAGCCCAAGGAACAGGCGGAGGACCAACTTGAAGAATTCGAGTTCGTTGAATTCGGCGAGGTCGTTGTCAACATTGACGAGCCTCGACTGACTCGGTATCTACGCCTGAATATCTCTCTTCAGGTCAGTAAAGAAGACAAGGATCCGATCGCGAAAGCGATTGAAAAGAACTCGCGTCTTCTCAAGGACTGGCTCAATGGATACCTGGCGGACCAAAAGATGGACGCAATTCGCGGACAGGCTGGCCAGAACCGAATGCGAAGAGAGATCAAAGATCAATTCAACAGTGTTTTGTTTCCGGACGGCTACGAACGGATTCATGGTGTGTTGTTCCTGGAATTCAATGTGCAATGACCGAACCTGAAATCATCAAATTTGATTTTGCTTCGCCAAGTCCCATTGCCGGCGGGAATGCTGACCAACTGGGAGAATGGCTGGATCAGTTCACGCCCCTGTTTCGGGAGCGGTGGTTGACCGTTTCCGGACTCGAAGTGACTTGCGAGTTCAAAACCGACATGGCGGTATCCTTCAAGTCTGCCAAGACTCGCCTCAACAAGTACATGTTGGCCCACCAGTTTGAAATTGCGGATTCCAACAATCCTTGTCTGCTGGTCGCAGAAAGTAAGGCACTCAAGAAACTGGTTGGTAGCGTCATCGGAGTCGAGGAAGAAGAAGATGGCCCCGAGACCATTCTGACGGGAATTGAGTTGGGAATGGCCGAGTTGTTTTTCCAGGAATTGGTCATGTCATTGGCCGACGCTTGGCAAAACGTTGACCCCATTCAACTCAAATCGGTTGGTTGGGAATCGCAACCCCATCGATCCAAGTTATACGCGCCCAAGCAACTGATGCTTGAGATTCAGTTGGAACTCACGTTTGGCGAGCACACCTTTCCGATTCGCTGGCTTTCCAAGCAAAGCACCATCGAAGAGATGTTCGGCCAAAGTTTCATTGATTCGACGCACGAACAGATTCGAAGCATGGCGACCATTGAGAACCGAATCCGCGATGCGAAAGTTCGGATTTCGGTGACCTTGGGAAATTCGATCTTGAGGCTTTCTGATCTGGCCAAGATTTCAAAAGGCGACGTCGTCAAACTTGATCAGAAAATCTCGGACCCAGTCTCCGTGAATGTACAAAACCAAACCAAGTTTCTGGCCTGGCCTGGACGGCACGGTGATCAGCAGGCGGTGAAGATTGCAAAACACGTGTAACCCAAAATAGAACGCAATTCGATGAATCCAGAAAACGAAAACCCGACAACCGAACCTGAAGTGGCAACGACCATTCCAGAATCCGGACACGATACCGAATCCGGACAAGCCGCCGATGCTCAGGCCAACGCCAGTAGCGAGTCCAATGGCGCTAGCGCCACCGGTGCGAAAACACCTCGATTCGAAAACCTGGTGCAAAGTGAAGCCAACGGCAACGGTTCGATTCAACGTTTCCTGGACGTCAAAGTCAATGTTTCGGCCCAACTTGGAAACATTGATGTTCCTATCGGAGATCTTTTAAAGCTGACAGAAGGTTCCGTACTCGAGCTCAATCGATCCTTGGGAGAACCCATTGAATTGGTTGCGCAAGGCGTGCGATTCGCGACCGGCGAAGTCGTCGTAATCGACGATTGTTTCGCTGTACGAGTCAATGAAATCGAAGGGAACCTCGAAGAGTAACATCACTTCGTGAATTGGGCAGAATTCATGTTTCCAAAACAAAACCTGATTGCATGCGCATGCGTCGGTGTCCTATCGATCCTCCTCCCGTCGATCGTGTTTGGCCAGCAAACGCAGCAACGTCCCGAGATGATTCCCCTGGACCAATCGGAACCTGGGAACCAAGGGCAAATCATTCACGCAACCGGCCAAGGCAATACGTCCTTGCCGCCGCGCGTTTCAAGTCAGCCGATCCGGCAAAGCCAGCAGGCAATGCCTCAACGCCAGCAGGCAATACCTCAACGCCAGCAGGCGAGTCCGCAGGGCCAGCAATCGATTCCGCAAGGTTCTTCGAGAAGGCAAGCCGGGAATTATGCACCCGCTCAAGCATCCACCAATCAACCGGATTACCTGATTCAGGATCGGCAAGTCAACCCGGTAAATTATGAGAGTCCGGCGAGTCCATTGCGGCAATCCGGGGAGCTTTCCAACTCGTCAAACCCAATCTCGAATCAAACGAATCCAGTCGGCGAACCCAACGATCTCCGAGGCCTGGAAGAAGTTGACTTGTCACACCTCAATGAGCTCTCGAAGCCCGGTTCTGGAAAGAAAATTGACCTTGGACACACGATTCAAAAAATCGGCCTGTCAACGCTTGGCGTCCTCGCAGCCTGTGTCGTTTTTCTCGTCGGGATGAAAAAGTTCGGTGTAACCGGACAGTCATTCCAGTCAGAAAATCGAAACGAAAGCGCGATTCAGGAAACAATCTCGCTGGGAAGCCGTTGCCAAATTCAAGTCGTCAAGATCGACAAGCATAAAGTCGTCGTGGCTCGCGATGCGACCGGCATCAAGTCCGTGACCCATCTTCCTCCGACTTTCGAAGATGAACTAGCTCGAAGCAGTCATCGCGATCGTTAATCTTCGAAATACATTACAAGGAAGTAAAGTCGTGCAAGACTTGAATCCAACTGGAATCCCATCCCAACCCTCCGAATTTTCGGAAGCGGCCGGCAACCCTTTGGAGGGTGATGCCGTGAACGAAGCTGCGGGTGCCGTCGAGCAACTGGCGAACAGCCAGGGATTCGAAGGGCTGGCTCCGCCGTTGCAGATCGCGATGATGCTTGGGGCGATGGTTCTGCTTTCCGGGGCACTTGTGAGCGTTACCGCATTTACGCGTATCGTCATCGTTCTTTCTTTTGTTCGTCGCGCTCTTTCCACTCAGGAAATTCCGCCCAACCAGGTGATCATTGGTCTTTCATTGTTCTTGACTCTTTTTGTCATGGGCCCGACCTTTGACAAGATCTATCAGAACGCCATCTCCAAATACATGGACAAAGAAATTACGGGCACCCAAGCCTGGGAAGTCAGCGTCGCCGAGATGCGTGGCTTTATGTTCCGGCAAACGAATGAACAGGATCTGGCGCTGTTTATTCAGATGTCCGACATGGGAACGGTCAAAACCACGGCCGATGTTCCAACAAAAGTTCTGATCCCCGCATTCATCGTCAGCGAACTGAAAACGGCTTTCATCATGGGGTTTTGCATTTACATCCCGTTCCTTCTGATCGACATCGTCGTTTCCACGATCCTGATGTCGCTTGGAATGATGATGATGCCGCCGGTGATTGTTTCAACTCCCTGCAAGTTAATGTTGTTCGTCCTTGTGGACGGGTGGCACCTGGTTATTTATTCACTGAGTGAAAGCTTCCACTAAGTTCATGGCTGATACGCTTCCACAATCTGACACCAACAAATCGTTCGCTCAACGTAGCGAACTGTTGTTGATTATCGGAATGCTGTCGGTCATTCTTGTCTTGATCGTCCCGTTGCCAACATTTGTGCTGGACATGATGCTGGCCTTGAATCTCGGCATGTCGATCATGCTGCTCCTGGTCACGATCAGCACCAAGCAACCGCTTCAGTTGTCCGTATTTCCATCTTTGTTGCTTTTGCTGACGTTGTATCGATTGGCAATCAATGTCGCCACGACACGACTGATTCTTTCCGAAGGCGATGCTGGCAACATCGTATCGACCTTCGGCGGCTTGATCGTCGGCAATTCGATGGTCGTTGGTGTCGTCATCTTCCTGATCCTGATCACGATTCAGTTTGTGGTTATCACCAAGGGTGCAACCCGGATCTCGGAGGTTAACGCGCGGTTTGTACTCGACGCATTGCCTGGAAAACAGATGGCGATCGACTCGGAGCTAGGTGCCGGTGCGATCGGAAAAGAAGAAGCCCGCAGTCGCCGGAAAACGTTGACTCAGGAAGCCGAGTTCTACGGGGCGATGGATGGTGCCAGTAAATATGTTCGCGGGGATGCGATCGCGGGACTGATCATCACCGGCGTCAATATTGTTGGTGGCGTGGTGATCGGATTAACGCAAGGCAACACCATTGCCGAGGCGATACAGCTATACAGCCTGTTGACGATTGGTGACGGTCTGGTTTCACAGATTCCCGCGTTGATCATCGCGACGACGGCAGGCATTCTTGTGACCAAGGCATCATCGGACCAAAGTCTTGGACACGAAGTCGGCAGTCAGCTTTTTCATAACCGCCAGCCACTGGTTATCGGATCGATCATCCTGCTTGTCATTGGATTGGTTCCCGGTTTGCCGAAGATCCCATTCATTGCTCTCGCCGCTGGATGCTTTATTTTGTCACGGCGCATTCCCGACAAAGCCGAGCAAACGTCGGAGCAGGAAACCGAAGAACAGCCCGATCCCGGCGGTGAGCAAGCCTCTTCAGAAAACGCGGCGCTTGCGGAATTCGTTTCTTCCGATCGGGTCAACGTGGAAGTTGGCCTGGGACTGGCGGAAATTGTGACACCCGAAAATGGAATCGGCCTGGAAGAACGAATCGCCAGTTTGCGGAAAGACCTGGCAAAGAGCCATGGATTCTGGGTCCCCAAGATCCGGATTCGAAGCAACCTCGGAATCACGACCGACGCCTACGAAATCAAGATCAACGGACGATTCGTGGGTTCCTCCGAACTTCGGCCAAACGAATTCCTGGCGATTGATCCCGGAACCGCGAGTCTGGAAATCGACGGAGACGAAACCAAGGAACCCGCATTTGGCCTCAAGGCAAAATGGATCACGCGAAACACCAAGCAGCGGGCTGAGATCGGTGGCTATACCATCGTCGATGCTCCCACGGTGCTGATCACCCACCTGGGTGAACTCCTGCGGAAACATGCCCACGAACTGTTGGGAGCGGAGGAACTGCATGAAATTCTCAAGCAGGTCGAGGAGCACTCGCCGGCGGTCATCAAAGAACTGAAACCGGAAGTCGTCAAAACAGGAACCCTGAGGCGGGTTCTTGCCAATCTTGTTTCAGAAAAAATTCCCATTGGTTCGCTCGATGTGATCCTGGAATCGGTCGCCCACCACGGGGTCCATTTCAAGGATCCGGAACAGCTTTGCGATCAGGTACGGTCCGATTTGGGCCACATTATTTGCGAACGATTTTTGAATCCGCAGCGGGAACTCCAAGTGGTCATGATTGACCCGAAGCTGGAAGCCAAATTGCGCGAAGCCATGCACGAAGGCAATATGGCACTGGCGCCACGACCATTGGAAACGTTGCTTCGGCGATTGCAGGATGAATGGGAAAAGTTTGCAGTCCAAGATCAGAACGTCGCTGTTCTGACCGATTTCCAGATGCGACGGCCGTTGAGGAATGCAATCTTTCGAGCACTGCCGGATCTCTCGGTCATTTCGTTTACGGAGATTCCCAAAGACATGGCAATCTCACCCGTCGCTTACTTGAAGCTGGAGGAGATCTTTGACATGGACCCGCAGTCGATTGGCGGAATGCCGAATCTTGACGGTCTACCGAGCATGAATACCAATCAACCCGAGATAGCAACCCAGGTGGCCTAGGATGACCAAATTGGCAAATCGAAACCAGAAATTTCCCATGTTCCAGTATGTGGTCCTTGCGTCTGTCTGCCTGGTCGCCGTCGTCGGTCTGCTAACCCGGTTGGATCCCTGGGTCATTTGTCAGCGTATGTTCCTGGCAGCCTTGGTAACCGGTTTTGGAGCGACACTGATCAACTTTTGGTTTTCTAATTTCTTCAAACAGCAATTGGATTAGTCGGTAAATCTCACGGACGAGAACGGACATGGCGGTCACGAAATCCAAAAAAACAGCATCCGATATTTATCGGTCGCGGCAGGACGATGCGATCCGGGAAAAACTAATCCTGGACCACATCGAGTTCGTGCATCAAGTACTGCATACGATGTTGCCGCACCTGCCTCCCGGAGTTGATTTTGAGAATCTGACGGCTGCCGGTCTATTGGGTCTCACCGAAGCCGCACAAAATTTTGATCTAACGCGAGGCGTCAAGTTCAAGTCCTTCGCCTATCTGCGGATTCGTGGCGCCGTGGTGGATGAACTTCGACGCAACTCTCCCCTTCCACAAAAAATGTTGAAGCAAATCAGCGAGATTCGAGCTGCCATCGAGCACCTCGAGCCGCCGGTTACCGCCGAGATGATCAGCGACGCGACGTCCCTGTCGATCGAAGTGGTTGAGGAGAGCCTGGCGGCAATGCGCGTGTGTTCTCCCCAGAGTTGGGATGAAGTCGGGGGGTTCGCGAATGTTGCCCTTTCGATGGAAGACAACAGTCCATCCAAGCGACTTGAGCGTGAAGAACTGGTTGAAGAACTGGCTGACGGTATCGAACAACTCCCTGAACGCGAGCGAGCCATTCTGGCGATGTATCACGTTGAGCAGATGCTGTTGAAAGAAATTGGCAAGGCATTGGGCATTTCCGAGTCAAGAACTTCAAGGCTCTTGGCTCGCGCCGAGTATAACCTTCGGCAAATCATGATGGCGAAACAAGAAGACAGTGAAAAAGAAAAAGGTGAAAGCGATCATGAGTGATCAAAAACTATTTAGTCGTAGCGAAGTCATTGTCGATGCCGAAAACCCCGTCTCGATTGGGCCAGCCGCGACCGTTGAGCCTCCACAAGTCGAGCTGGTGCGCGACGGGGACGATGTGCAGTTCATCATCGTTCGCTGTCCCTGCGGTCACACGACGAAAATTCGTTGCGAATACTAAACCCCCGAAAGCATGACGATGATTCAATACTTTAAGCGCGTGCTCTTTTGCTCGATCGCAATCAGTTTGATCGCGACCTGTACCGGTTGTCGAGTTACGACTTCACCGCTGTTTCGTATCGAAATGGTCGAGGCCGGCAAGGCACCCGCAAAACGCAAAAGCAATCGAAACGCGTCCAGTCGACTTTCCGAAGTTGAGAGAACCGGTTACCAGGATCCCGGTCCAATCCAGAATCAAAAGGCCGAGGGGCTTGATCTCCTTGGCATGGCTAACCAGCAATCGGCCAACATGGCCAACATGACGCCCAAACCAAGTTCGTCGCGGAGCAAGACTGCGGTGCAAGATTCCACGGGCGGAATTCCGGAAAGGTTGAATGCGGATCAATTGGCTGACCGCTTTCAACCGAACGGTCAACCGGCCACGCCAACAGCTGCCGCACAGCACCAATCAGGCGCCCAAACGCCCCGAACAAGAAGACAGGTTCGCCAGGCTCGGGCTCAAGACGAATCCGTTCGAGTGATTCGACCCGGCGAGTCCATTCTGCCAGGTCCCGTTCAGGAAAAGGAAAGCTTTCCGCCTTTGCAGCATGGCGGCTATCGCCTTTCCGATGAGCCCTCCATGCATCGCCAGTTTCTGGATAGTCCCAAACAAACGGCAACCGAAAGGGCTCTCCAGTATCTCGAGAAAATCCGGCAACTGGAATTCGAGCTACGCGCGGCCGATCAAAGAAACCAGATGTTGCGGCAAGAGTTCCAGCTTACGGTCAATTCACTCAATGAAGCCACCGAAGCGATCGATTATCTGAAGAAGCAACTCGACGTGACTCGAAAAGAGAATCAAATGCTCCGAGACGAGCTCAAGAAAATCAACATGCGCGACTACGAATCAACCGATCGAGCCAACGAGATGTTAAAAAGGCTCAAGCAGGCAATTTCCGGCGATCAAGTTGGAGCATCAGGCATGGAAACGTTGCCGAATCCCAATCGGGGGAACCAACCATGAGTGATGCTATCCGACGTAAACGGCTCGGCCTCGTGGGACTTTGTCTGATGGCCGCTTTCCTGGGATGTCAATTCCTCGGATGTCAAGTGAATGATGCCCCGCAAGTTTTCAACAAGACGCCCAATCTTCGGGTTTATCAGCGGGCCGTTCAGCCTTCGATTCGCCGAATCGTCGTGCTGCCGATTCAAAGCCGAAGAAACCACTGGGAGTTTGCCAATCAGCTGCGACAAGAAGTGTCACAACAGCTTTCCGCGTTCAGCGGAATCGAAATCATCGAGCTCTCACAAAATGATTTGGTCTGGTGTCAGCAGAATCTCGTTACGCGGGGTTCATTGGACGAACGGTTCCTGGCCAGAATGCATCGCGAGTATCGCGCGGACGCCGTTCTGTTTTCCAACCTCGAGGTTCGGCGAGCTTACGCGCCCCAATCGGCGGATCTTTCGTGCTACCTGATCCATACACATGAATCGGTGGTCGCCAATTCTGTATCGGGAACGTGGGACTTGAAACGTCCTTCGGATCAAGCACGGTTTCAGTGCTACATTCAGAACTTGAGTCTCGACATGGATGCCCAGACCTGGGCTCAGGATAGCCCGAGAATTTTTGCGGGGTTTGTGGCTCGCGATACAACTCACGGACTGCTGAATCCCGGAAACGGACAGCCGAACTAAGTTCGGTCGGACAACCGATAGGTTAGCTCGTCGGCAATGCGCTAGCGGCGCCAAACTGAGAGGCGAGGAAGCTGGCTTGATTCTGCAACTGGCTCAAAGCACGTTCCATTGCTGCAAACTCTGCAAGCAGCGAGTCGGTTTTGCTTTGCATTAGTTCTTCCGTCGATTTGATGGAAGCCTCGACCGATTCAATTTGCTCCTGAAAACTGTCGTCAGTCGTCTTGATTTTTCCGTCGGCCGGATCCAGGAAGTCCGAGATCAGTTGGTCCAGTTGTGATGCGAATCCCCGTGTGACCGTGAGGTTGGTTTCGGAACCATTGACGACCTGTGAAGCATTGAGGGTGACGCGAAGTTGAATGTCGGCGGTATTGGCATTGTCGGGGGAACCCGTCAGAAGCCGCCCGCTTCCCGTGGCCTCTTCAATCTGCCCATCAACGATGAATCGCCCGACAACATCCTGGCCGGTGTCCGAGGGAGCATCGTCAAGCGCAAGAACGGAAAGTGCGGTTCCCGTTAGTGAGTTGATTTCCGATTGCGAGCCGTAAGTATTGGAACGAATCTTGAGTTGATCATTGACCGCGTAAACTTCAACGGATTGTCCGCTGAGTTCGGAGGAGTTGTTGATCTGTTGTTCCAGGTGTTCTGCGATCTCTTCGCGGGTGTAGGTGCCATGGGTCAGGGTCAGCTGGCCGGTGGATTTTCCGTCGATCGCCAGTGAAAACGTATCGTTGGACGAATCGATTACGACACTTGCGGCAACCGACTTGCTTTCGACTTCGGCTCGCTCAGCGGCTTGCGTGATATCGACTTCGTAAGGGGTCGCAGAGGCCTGGGTGCGAGAACTTCCAAGCAAAAACTCAATGCCGGTTGTTTCTGTTTGCCCGTCAAGTGAGAACAGTCGTTTGACGTCCTGGGAAGTAACGCCCTCGACGTCACCATTGATCGCTTGCTGAAGTTCCGCCGAGTTGAGGAACAGCTGGCCGCTATCGTTGAATTGAATTCCGACAGCCGAAAGTTGATTCATCGTGGAGTCGAGCCCGGGAATTGAAAATACAAGCCGGTTTCGAAGGTCATTCTGAATCGACAACGTCGAACGGTTACCAATCAGTGGCCCCCCCGATTCATTGTCGACGTTGTAATCGGTTTGCGTGTCGATGTAGGACATCAACGAATTGAAAGATTCGACGAATCCTTGGACGGCTTCCTCAATCGCCTGGTTGTCGTTGTTGATGGAGATCGAAATTTCCTTGCCAGGATCGGCGCCGATCACGTTGATCGCGACGCCTTCGAAAACATTGTCAAACTGGTTTGTTGAGTTTGTAATGGTTAAGGCACCGGTTCCTGAACCAACGGTGATCGAAGCGTCTGCCGCTTGTTGAACCGGATCACCGGAGAAATCAGGCTGAATGGCTTCGCCGGACGAGGCCCCGAGATTATTCGTGATGGTGATCGTGTTGGCAGCGCCTGAGTCCTGCCCGGTTAGCAAGATTCGCGTGCCGCTGGAGTCGGTAATCAAAGAAGCGAATACGTCGTCGCTATTGAAGTTGATCGCGTCGACCAGTCCCTGAACGGTGTTGTTGGAACTGTCGATCGTTACGTCGACGGACGAACCGTTTCCAACCTGGATCGTCAAAGTTCCTTGCGTGATTTGTGATTCGGGTTCGGAGAAAGTTTGAGACGCGACTTGATGCGCTGTGGCGAGTGAGTTGACCGTGATGTTGTAGCTGCCGTTGATCGCGCTTCCGGACGCGGAAACCTGGACCAACGATTCGTCGCTGACGGTTGCCAGTTTGGCATCAAAGATGTTGTTCTGGCTTCGACCGAGGGCAGAGAGCTTGCCTCGCAGAGAAAGGAGCTGGGCTTCAATGCCTTTGAAGGCGGTTTGCTGAGCGACGATCTCGTCTTTCTGAGACGTGAGTCGCGAGACCTGGGATTGTTGAATCGATACCAGGCCCTCTACGAGCGTTGCAGTGTCGATTCCTGATACGAGTCCGTCAATAGAAAGCGTCATAACCTTGATCCCTTCTTAGGCAAATGCAAAATAAAAGGCGACCGAGATCGATCGCCTTTTGGATTTTGCTACGCTTTGACTAGCCAAGCAGTGACAACACCAACTGGGAAGTCGAGTTGGCATTCGAAAGTACAGAAGTACCTGCTTGTACCAGTACTTGTTGTCGCGTGAAGTTACTGATTTCTTCAGCGAAATCCGTGTCACGAATCGTTGACTCAGCGTTCACGGTATTTTCCAGCGTTGACCGCAGGTTGTTCGCAGTCGATTCCAGCGTGTTTTGCTGGAACGCACCAAGGTTACCACGAATGTTCGTGATTTCATCGATCGCTTCGTCGACGATTGCCAATGTGTCTTGAGCTTTTGCCGATGACGTGACATCGATGTCGGCCAAGCTGTTGAACTGATTGTTTGTCAATCCAACACCCAAAGAGGTTGGGTTCACTTTGTCAATCGAGATGTCAACCGTTTGGTTTTGGTTGGCACCGATTTGGAAAGTCAGCGAGTTGTCGGTGATGGTGACGGAGCCCAGAGCACCTGATGCCGATGTTTGAGCGTCAGCAGCTTCTGCGATCTGAATCGATACGCCGATCGAGCTACCTGCCGTTCCCGTCAGGATGTTACCGTTGCCAGACGCTGCCGAACCACCGATGGTTCCTGCAATGTTTCCACCCGTTCCGGTTTGTGAACTTGTCGTGAAACCTGCACTGCCCGCACCTGATTGGTTCGATACCACTTCGACGGAAGCGTCCGATCCGAAGTCGACGGTTCGAAGTCGAGTTGCCGTTGCGGTTGCGTTGTCATCCTCGGCAACAACACCGGTTTGGCCGGTGAACTCGTTGATTCGAGATTGAACACCCGCACGATCCAGGCCGGCCGTCAACGTGATGTTGACGCCATTGACGGTGATCGTTTCGTCTTGAGCCAAAAGCGTCGCCGCTTGTGCGGTTGTCGCGATCACTTCACCACGCGTGGCTGCAGTGGTAACGTTGATGGCGTAACTACCAGCTGCCGTAGCGTCGCTGGAAGTCAGGTAAGTCACGTTAGCGTTCGTCGTTGTACCGTTGGTACCAGCCGAACCGTCAAGCAATTTCTTGGTACCGAATTGAGTGTTGTTGGCAACACGATTGATGGTATCCAATGCGTTGGTGATTTCCGCTTGGTTGGCCGCGAGTGCATCGTCGTCATTCACGCCGGAGTTCGCCGAATCCAGTGCCAGGCCTCGAATCTTCACCAACAGGTTGTTGATTTCGGTCAAAGCACCTTCCGCCGTTTGGACGACTGAAACGCCTTTTTCCGTGTTGTCGATCGCTTGTCGCAAACCGGCGATTTGTGCCCGTTGCTTTTCCGAGATGACCAAGCCCGCAGGTCCGTCAGCACCTCGATTGATTTTCAAACCAGAGGAAAGTCGTTCCAATGATTTGCTGAGTGCGGCCGATGACCGCCCCAAGTTGTGTTGCGCTGAAAGAGCGCTGACATTGTTAGCAAGCTTCAAACTCATCTATTCTTCTCCCAAGTTTGTAAATGCTTGCGATTCCGTCCGCGGTCTGATCCATCCTAGATCGAGAAACATCGAAATTAGCCCGAAAAACCTGAGCCCAACCTCTATCGTTTAGAGGCCGAGTAGCGCTTTTGCGGTGTCCACTGCCACTTGACGCTGGTTATATCCACCGTTCTCCAACTTCTGCGTTGCTCCTTCGACAACTTCAATTCGTACGTCAGCAATTTTCTCAAACTGCTTTGACAACTCTTTCAAGTTGGTCGGTAGCGACGGATCGACATTCGCCGACCCTTTGCTAGCTGAATGGGGTGCATTGGGTACAGTTTGGTCCAAATGTCCTTTATCAACGCGGGCGAGGTCTCGTCGGTTAGACGGGCCGCCACCGGAGTTGATGTTTTGAATATTCATGACAAACTCCAAATGAAACCAAGTGGTCAGGAAGGTAATCGGTCCATTTCTCGGCGACTTGCTTTTTCGGCGCAACTCTCAAGTTTTAGAGCCAATCGTGTCGATAAAATGTTCCGATTAGGAGGAATATCCTGATCATCGAGGAAGTATCGCGCCGCTAGCAGCGGAGCCGTGAACCGCCGAAGGGCAGATTGGTTGAGTTCACCATGTGGGCCATTTTGAAAATAGTCGGCTTTTCGTTGACGATGTATCTCAACGGAATCGCCATCGGGATGGGTGTGTCTTGGCTAATCTCTGGTCAATCGACGCGAACCGATGATTCTGCGCATGTTGAAAACCAGGCATTTCTAAGTAAGTTCACGACAGAGAACGCAGGAGTCCAAGTCAACTGGATTCAACGCGGCGAACAGTCGATGCGTCACGGCCAAATAAGCCAGGCGAAGCTGTTTCTACAGAAAGCCGTTCGCGATCAACCCAATGATTTTGAAGCGATCATAAAACTCGGTTTGGCCAACCAGTTGGCAAACGACTGGTCGAAGTCGAGCCAGCTCTACCAGAGAGCCAGCGAGTTATCCGTCAGTCCCAAACTCCAGCGCCTGGCGATGTTTCTCTTGGCGCAATCAGACGATGCGCTGGGGAAACGGGCCCAAAGTCGAGGACTGCTTTGGCACCTGGCAATGGACCAGGGGCAAAACGATCCGTCCGTTGCACTTTGCACTCACCTCCTGGCCATTCAATATGCAAACTCGCTTCTGCCTGACCAGGCGTTAGTCGCTGACATGTTTTCCCCGACGAGAACGGAATCTTCGCACCATCTGGTTGGCACGCTCGCGCTGATCAATGGAATGTTACAGCATTCAAAACAAAACGGCGCAGGCGTAGAGAATCCGCAGGAAGTCAATCCTGTTCGAAACCTTCGAAATGAATTTGATATTCAGGCGTTGAATGTAACGCCTGATGTTTCCAACCGATTGTTTCGAGTTCGATCATCGAGCGCATCATCCAAAGATGTCCTGGTTCAAGTCGCCAACCTTTGCGAAATCAAAGTGAGCGTTTCGCGGCTTGCAAAAGCTTCGTTGGAGTCCAATGGTCGAAAAATATCTGTCGAGCGAATTTCATTTCCGTTGTTGATGCATTGGCTAACGGCGCCACTTCAACTTTCGTGGCGACAGACAGAATCCAGCCTGGAGATAATTTCTTTGGAAGAGATGCCCGAGACGGAGCGAGACGTGTTCTTGCGCGAGCAGGCAGCTTTGTTCTTGCAGAACTCGCTTTTTCGACATTCGGAAATCTACCTGGCAGGCGAATCCCGACTGGCGTATGCCAATCTGCTTATGAGCGGTTCACGCTTTCTGGATTGCGTCGGCATCTATCGCGAAATCGTACAAGACATTGCGACCACACGTTCGATCCGGCACGCCGCATCGATCAACTTGGGAAAATGTTACTATCAGCTTGACCAAGCCATTCAGGCAAAGCGGGCTCTCTACTGGACGGCAGACGACCTTGCGGTCGGTGACGCTTCGGCGATCGCGCTGATTCTGGTATCCAAAATCGCGGTCAATGAACAGGATTTTTCAACGTCTGTGCGAGTCAGTTCCCGGGCCGTCGGTGCGGCACTCGACAAAGATCTGAAATCCGAAGCCGCACTGCGTCTGGCGATGGGCTATTTGTTGGAGGGGAAATATTACTCCGCCAACCAGGCTCTGGCCGCCAACCGGCAATCGATCAAAGAGGAATCATACGACTTTGCTTCTTTTTTGAACTCGCTTGCTCGATACGAAGCCAACAAGGATGCCGGGCAAGATCCTTCGCCGGGTGAGTTGATCCGCGCGTTGGGAAACACCCGGGATGAAATGCTGAACCGCTTTCCGGAAGCCAAGCTTCTCGTGAGCCGAGCGTATCGCGAGTTTGGATTTGTCAATCGCGCGATCGAAACGCTCCTCGAGTTGGTCGTCTCGGACGTGGACCGGGGGCTTCGAAATTACGCGCTCGAACAGGCCGGTCAGCTGTATTCAGCGAATCCCCAAATCGAACTCAACTCGAAGCTGTTCGGTCAGTTTCAGGGTTCCAGTATTTCAGCTGAACAACTGGAATTGTCTCGTCGACTGAAAACAAAATTTCTTGAAGGTGACCTGAAAACCTGCAAGTCCATTTGTTTTCAACTCCTTCAGCAAGATTCCAGCCCGCAGATGACCCGAAAGGCGCTCCACTACCTTGGGCAAATCATGGAACGCGAGGGCAAACATCACAGTGCGGCACTCTGTTTTGCCGGATTACCGCTTTACTCTGAAGAGATCAGCAAATGACAAAGGCCTCAAAGATACCCGGAAGATTGGCGGCAATGATGTTCATCTTGTTGAGCGTCTGCCACTCGATTCATGCCCAGGATCAAGCGAAGGACCAGGGCGTAACCAATGCGGCGGAAAAAGCGCGACAGTCACTTCGGGGCCAGCTGAACACAATCCACCAAGTCGGTCAGGATTCAACGTTCCCCAGAGAAAACCAGAACAATGTCGCCGATCTGGTCCAAAGCATCAAAAAGAAACAAGACGAAAGCAAGAAGCGGCTCGAGGTGTTGTCCGGAGAGATCGACTCCCTGTTAAAAGAGATTGAATCTCTGGCGGACAAAAAGTCAAAGGCCGAGAACTCCGGCAAAGTCGGATCCTCCACAGATTCCAAGAACCTGTCGACCAACAACCAAACGCCGGGGAAAACCAATCAAGTTCCAACGGGGAGCGACAACAAATCAACGCTGCCGGATATGAAATCATTGATCGAGTCACCGGTTGATGAACTGGGGCTGGCAAATAATCTGTTTGCCTCGGAAAACTACGATATGGCCGCCAAAATCTACAAGCGACTTTCGGCTTCCGACCTGAGTTTGGCTGATCAGAGTTGGGTTAAGTACCAGCTTGGTCTTTGCTACCTGAAAACCGGCCTATTTACCGAGTCGGAAAAAAACTTGCGAGAGGTTGCCAACCTGAAATCAGAGACGGTCTCGACGTCGATGTCGAAATGGTGGTTGGACCAGATGAACCGGAGAAAGAAAATTCGATCCGAACTTCAGGACATCGATAGCCTTCTCAAGGGCTTCAAGCAGGACGACCAGGACGTAACGGTTGAGGCAAAAGACAATGAGTGAATCGAAGGAACCCGATGCAACGATGGAGATCGCGATTTCGCAGTACGTTGGTCTCAATGAGTTGGCGCGAAGCGCGATTGAAAGCCTGCAAGCAGGGCATTTCCCAGAATCGGTTTTGCAGGAAATTAATGAGCAGATGACTACTGCCGCGCGGCTTCAAGCCAGCGCAATCTCCAATTGGAATTCGCATTCCGATATTCCGTCGAAATCCGAGCTGAAATCCGAACTGCAGAAACAGATCGAACTTCTGATCCAACAGACGGGTGAAATCGAAAAACGAATCAAAGAACAAAAAGATAATTTGGCGCCAAAGATTCACCAGGGCGTCGTCGCCCGCAAGATGTTCCGCGCTTATTCCAATGCGAGCCCATCAACTTCAACCTAGCCGCCAGAAGCTCGTCCGACAAATCGAGTCATCCTCGATCGGTGCGCTAGTCGTCGCGTTGGTCCGCTCTGAGCCACGTTGTTTGCTCAAAGTGCTAGCATCAATGCTTGCAGGTCGGCTGAGAACTATTTTCGGCGACCAGAATGGGACGCTTGTCTAAGAGTGTTGAAGCAAGAAAATTGAAGCTTCTTTTTTGTTCGCAATCCTGCGACTTTTCCCTGCAAAATTCCGCGTGAGATGATTCTCACCGCGTTTGGTGACAGCATTGGCATGCTGGTTGCATTTATGGCGGCACTTCTATTTTGACAGTGCCCAGGTTGCGCGAGTTGCAAGGACGCGGAATTGTTTAATGTCTCAGGCATGACGCCTTTAACGAATCAGATTGCATCTGGATTGATTCCAGTGGAGCGAGTCGCCAACTCGTCTGCCGCCAATCCCTCGTCGGGTTTTGTAATCGAATCAAATGCTGAGCAACTTGTCAGTACGGAAGGGCAAACCGAAAAAAGTTTTGGCGATTTGGTCTCTTTTATGAGTCAAGATCTTCCGATTCTGACTGCAGAAACAATTGAGAAATCTATTCGCCCAAACGCGAGTGTCTCGGAAGTTCATCGTCCGCTCAATGAGGGTTCCGTTTCTTTTGATTCAATTCTCGCCCAGACAAACTCAGTTGCGAGTCGGTTGAGTCCGCAAGCCGCGGTAAGCCATGGCCAACCGTTTGTCGCGGGACTGCCTTTGGCAAATCCCGAGCTAAATCCAGTCAATCACACTTTGACCGTCGCTTCACCGACCAATCTCGTTTCCGGTTCCAAGACGGAAACAGTTCAGCACACTTCTCTGACTGGAGGGGCGACCAGTCAATCAAGCGAGGTTTTGAATCCGGAATCAAAATTAAGCAACGCTCCCTCGACCGAGTTGTCCAAATCTCCCAACCTTGGTCACGCTCCATCGCACGATACAAGGGCCCCCGCACCGACAAGGCTCGAAGTCGGGGAGGGACCGAGTCGAGGATCGACCGACCTCCGAACATCGTTGCCACCGGCAAAAGAAACAATTGGCAACGGTATTGAATACCTAGCACCGATCAACAAATTGCCACTGGAAGGCAGTGCAATCAACCGTCGCGGCCAATCTGAGTCAGGGTCACTTGAGCCCCCAGCGATTCGGCTTGAAGCAAATCAAACGAATTTGGGACTGACAGCAAGCCAGGTGAATTCGCCACGATCGGCCAACCTTTCAGATGCCCTTGAACCACGAGCACCAGAGTTTCCCAACCAACCCTTGGGTGGCACAATCCAGAATCCGGAATTCAAGTTGGCAAGGCCAACGATTCAAACGAGTCCGCAACCGACAACGCCAGTTCTTTCGCTGGAAAATATCCGAAGCGCGGTCAACGAACCAGTCAACGTGGAAGCTTTGGACTCCCAGCAGGCATCCACGGATCGACGGCCGGCAGAAAGCGCATTGCCTGCTCGTCCCGACCGGTCGGCGGGTCTCACAGATGCTGGCTTGGCCGCTGTGAATCGAGTTTCACATTCAACCATTCCTTTTGGCAAGACCAAGCAAGCGGAACAGAAAATCTACGATCGAACTGGAAGTCAGGGATCGATTGAGCCCGGACGCGGCAAGGTGTCTGGTACTTCACTTCCGACAGATCTTGCACAACCGCAAACGAGTCAAAACACCATCGCGGTGCCGGGAACAATCAATTCGACCGGCAAGAAGTCGGAAAGCCGGTCAAAAGAAGAAACGAGTTTGGCGGTTGGAAACGTCGACGGTACAGAATCAGCCAAGCACGATTCGGTCACCAAACCGGGAACGATCGAAAGTTTGGGTCAGGAGTCGACTGCGGAACCGATTCGCTTGAATCGACCGTCGAGTTTTCAAGCGTTGGCAGGGGTAACCAGTCAGGCTGCAACCAGTTCCATCGTTTCCAATGTGCCGTCGGGCAAACGAGTCCAAAGCCCGGCCAGTGAAGATTCTCTGAACGCCGGATCCCATCAATCAGCCGAAACGAACGAGCTTGGGCCTGTCGAATCGAAGGATCTGCGATCGCCAATGGGTTCGTTGGAAAACAAATTTGAATTTAACAGCGAGACGGCGGTTTACCATCAAAACGCGAACACGAGCGCGAATTCGGACTCGAGCACGAACGGAATCGATCCAAAGCAATCGCCGGAACTGCCGCAGTTCGAAATGGCTTCGGATGCGACCGATAATCCGCCTCCAACGACCTCAGACCTGAATCCGGTTCCTGTGAATTCCGGTGCGGGCGAATTTGAGTCAGCCCTGCGGCCCGGAAAAATCTCCGCGCAGTTGGAGGAACCGGCAAGTTTCAAAGATGCAGAGACATTTATTGAACGGGCCGTGCTTGAGCGAATTCAAGACGCGCGCGGGAAAGCCAAGACCGAGATCAAAATCGAAATGGATCCGCCCGAACTGGGCCCGATCTTGATTCGATTGGTGCACTCGGATGGCCAATCGACGGCTTCCATTACCGTGGCCAACGAAGCGGCACAACAACAACTTCAACAAAACCTTCAATCGCTTCAATCGAGTTTGGAAAACCTGGGCGTCGAGTTGGATGACGTTCAATTCGGTTTCCGGAACGAAAGTGGCAAGGGCGATCAACAAGATGATTGGTCCGAGCGCGGAGAGTTTCACGAAGCGAACACAACGGGAACGCATCAAGGGTCCGCGAATCAACCAGTTCCGCGGATTGGAAAAATACAAGTAATTGATTTTCTGGCTTAAGCAAAGGAAACGATCATGACTTCAATCGGGCTATCAACTCAAAACGGAAATTTTGAGTTTCTTCAGTTGCTGGTGGCGCAACTGCAAAACCAGGATCCGATCGAACCGGTCAAGCAGGAAGAGTTTATCAATCAGTTGACGTCGTTCTCGACGCTCGAGGCCGTTGAGAATCTGAACGTGCGATTTGACGAACTTTTGCAAGTGCAACAACTGGGACAAGGCTTTGACTTGGCCGGCAAGAACGTACGTTACGTCGATCAAGGACAGACGCACACCGGTTTGGTCGACGAAGTCTCCGTAATCAGCGGAAACCTTTTTGCCACGATCGACGGAAACAATGTTCCCATTTCAAACATCATCAGCATCCTCGGCTAATCATCCATTTACTTTAGGAAAGGAATCCCCATGCCCAACTCACTTTTTACTGGTGTTTCTGGTCTGCTCGCCCATCAACGTCGTTTGGACATCGTTGCCAACAACCTGGCGAATTTGAACACGACCGCCTACAAAACACACCGCGGCGTATTCGCTGATTTGTTCTATGAAACCATTTCACCTGCAACGAGCGGAAATGACGTAAACATCGGCGGGACGAATCCCAATCAGATTGGTACCGGCGTAAAGGTCGCGCAGATCACCAAACAGTTTACTCAGGGTAACCTGGAAACGACGGGACAACCCTTTGACTTCGCACTTGATGGCGACGGGTTTTTTGTCGTAGCCAACGGGACGAACTCGTTCTTTACACGGGCCGGAGCATTTTCGTTGGATTCGGATGGCTACCTGGTCGATCCTTCCTCGGGTTTCCATGTCACACGATTCGGTACGCTCGGTGAAGGGAGCGCATCGGATCCAGGTTTTCAGATTCCGGGCGATCAACGAATCCGGGTTCCCATCGGGACCAATATTCCCGGCCAGGCAACAACGGCTTTGCAATTGGACGGAAACCTGAGTTCAACCGCGGCCGGACCCCTGCCGCAAATTCTTTCCACGGCCTCGGTGTTTTCCGTTTCAGGATCGCCTGCGACCACCGCGAGTCTTCTAAACAGTCTCGACACCAACACGGTCGACTATGTTTCCGGAGACTCACTCGACCTTACCGGTACCAACGCAGACGGCACGTCATTTTCGACTTCACTGGCCGTTGACGGAACGACCACCCTGGGCGATGTCGTTTCCGCCATCAACGGAACAATCACGGGAGCCACGGCTTCGATCGACGCTACCGGCAATCTTGTGATAACCGCGGATGCCAATGGGCCGAGCGATCTTTCGTTGAGTATTCAAGACGCTTCGGGCAACACCGGTGCGACCGATTTTGACAGTCACCGTTTGCTCCAGACCCAAACAGGATCACTCGGTGAAACATTCAATGGTGTTTTTGACTTCTTTGATTTGCAAGGTGCATCCCATAGCCTGTCGTTCGAGTTCCGAAAAACAGGGGATAACACCTGGGATCTCGATTTCACCATGAGTTCCACCGAAGGGACCATCACCGGAGGCACCTTCAACGGCATCACATTCAACGATGACGGTAGCTTGGATCTGTCCAGCTTCCCGACGAATGCGTTCATCACGGCTCAGATCAATGGAATTAGCTCTTCCCAACAGATCGATATCTCGATTGAAGACCTGACACAGATCGCAACCGACTTTGAGATTTTGCCGAGCCAGGACGGGTTTGCACCCAGCGAACTCGTTTCTGTTCGGGCAAACTCGGATGGCGTGCTCCAGGGAGTCACGACCAACGGCCAGCTGCTTCCCGTGGCCCGGCTTGCGGTCGCCAAGTTCGCCAACACCCAGGGTTTGACCGCCATCGGAAACAACTATTTCCTCAGTTCGCTCAATAGTGGTCTTCCACAAATAGGAGCGGCAACGACCGGTGGTCGCGGCGCGATTCGGGGCGGGCAACTCGAGTCATCCAACGTGGATGTCGCCTTTGAATTCACTCAACTGATCGTCGCCCAGCGAGGTTTTTCTGCGAACGCGAGAACGATCTCGGTAGCGGACGAAGTTCTCGAAGAGTTGACGAACATCGTTCGGTAGGTTTCTGAGAAACGATTTCAAAGCCGCATCGGTTTCGGATGCGGCTTTTTTTTGGTCTTAACGAAGTTAACGGTTTTGACTTCCCTAGCGACAGGAAAAGCAAGGAAAACTTTGAGTCCTGCCGAGAAAAGGGCACGGTGTCTGGATTTTGATCGATTACGGAACCGGTACATGCCTTTTCCATTGAACAGGAATTTTTTGCCTAGTGATTCCTTCACGAAGCAATTCGACGTCGTCCGCTCCATCCAAACGAAAACGCAGCAACAAGTCTCTTTTTCCGACGTTTTTCGGAAACCTCGAATGGATTGTTGCCATCATCGTTTTGGGGGCGATTGGCTACGCGCTGATCGAAGGATGGACCGTAATGGACGGCTTGTACATGACCATTATCACACTGTCCACCGTCGGATACGGTGAAACCAATGACTTGACCACAGTGGGTCGTGTTTTCACGGCCATTTTGATTTTCATGTCGATTGTGGGAATGACTTGTTGGACTGCCCAAATCACCACCAACTTTGTTAGCGGAGAACTCAGCGGAAGTTCCTCCAAACGTAGGACCAAGAAAGTGATTGACTCATTGAATGAGCACGCCATCGTATTCGGTTCGGGCACGATGGCCACAACGATCATCGATCGATTGGAAAAATCCGATTGCGCCTGTGTCGTTGTTGACAACAAGCAAGAAGAAATGTCCGAAATCCAGGATCGTTATCCGCAGGCATTGACGCTGGTTTGCGATCCCAAAAGCGAACTCTCATTGAGTGACGCGAATGTCTTTTCGGCCAAGTACGTAATTGCGGCCCTGGAAGATGACTTCGACAACCTCTTGATCGCGATGTCCGTCAAAGAATTTGACCCCGACAAGATCGTGATCTGCCGATCCAATGATCCGCGGGTTGCTAGCCGGATGATGAAAATAGGTGTTGAATCGGTGGTCTGTCCTTTTCAGCTTTCGGGTGATCACGTCGCCGACATCATTACCGGCAAGAAAGAGATTGAGAACTGTTTGAACTTTGGAAACGGAGCGATTCTATGAGACGAAAACTATCGGGCTTCCTGAATCGTGACTCGGCAATTAGTTTTGCGATCATCTTCTTTCTCTGGATGATCACGGAATCCAGCTGCTTTCTGTTTCAGGGGCTCAGCTCGTTGAAAAACAGCGTTTAGGATTCGATTCCCTGTGCCAGGCGTTCGGCAACCGCTTTGGCGCTTCGGTCAAGGAGTTCCAACCCCGCTGAAAACGACATCATGGCAACCGTATGGTGCATCGAAGCCGTTCCCGTTCGGTTCGAATGCGCAAAAACAAAGGCGGATTCGCTGATGGCAACGAATCCGCTCGGGAATGAAACTCGATGGCTAGGTCAAACTATTCAAACTTGACGATGTAGTTTGATACATGCTTCCGATCTTTGGAGTGAACCGTGACAAAGTACGTCGCTTTCTTCATTTCGGATGAAAAATCCTTTTTGCAATAGCCAACGGCTTCGAAGTAACTCTTCTCAAATCGATTGGGTCGCATCGATGAGTAGCCTTGCCAAACCGGGAATGGGCTTTTGCTAAATGAGTAGACGTGCTTCATCGGAATGTACTGCTCGTGAAGCGTCACGACTTTGATTGACTGAACCTCATCCGGCTTATCGACCTTGAGGCGAAGCGTCAAACGGCCTTCATCCGCCCGATACAACGCTTCCTTGATCTTGGGGCCCTCGCCACTGACGTGCTTGAGGTTAATCAAAGCCAGTCCTTTGTGGGTTCGTTTCCCGATCATTCGGCTGCCATCCCCCGAAACCGTCATACCCGTGGGCTGTGGGCCAATGAGGTTGTCCGAATGCGTGATGTACCGCTGGCCTCCGTTTGTGTTTTCCAGGAATCCAACCGCCTGGTTACTTGTGTGCAACGAACCGACAACGGCGTAGAACCTCTCTCCCGATCCAACGAATCGCGTTCCGAACGTTGCCCAGTTTCCGACTTTCTTAAGTGGCTTAAGATTTCCGGGTTTGCCAACCAGCGTGGCTCCCTTTTCGTAGTCATGGTAGCTAATCAAATGCCCATCGTTGGAGATACTCAAGTGGTTCAGGTTTTTCCCTTCTCCTACGAGTTGGATTTTTCCGGACGCCGATCCTCGGAGAACGGCGTTCACCCCTTTGTCGCCACGTTTCATTGGCAGCAATGCGATCCAGTATTGTCCGTTACCCGAAAGCTGGAGTTTGCCAAACGAAGCATTCCAAGGGTAATCCATACCAACCTGTTTGGCGGTATCGCGATCCGCCATTTTCTCAAAGCCGTTGCCGGCGACACGCCAAATCGTTTTCCAGTCGGAAAACCAAAGTGATCCGTCTGGCGCAACGTTTGGCTGATAGTCCTGGGCCAAGCCCAGTTTTGCGATCTTCTCTTCCTTGCCCGTGTCGGCTACCAGGGTCGACGTACCCGTTGACGTTGCCCGGTAGATTTTGAATTCACGGATCGCTTGGACCGCTGCCGGTTTGCTGTAGTCGACCAGGATCCAAGCGTGATTACCATCGTGAGAACTTTTGATGACGGCCTTTCCGTGGCCGGGGAATTTCATACTGATGCGCTTTGCGGCGCCACCGGAGGTTGGAACCGACCAAACCTGTTTTTCCCGCTCGGCCCCTTTGTCCGGATAGACATTGTCAATCACAATCCAGGCCCGCGATCCGTCCCGGCTGAGATCTTTTGAAACGATTTGGTAACCGGTTTTCATGGTCAAGCTGGTACCCGCGAACTGACGAGGTTCCTCGGAGCCGACCACCATGGTTTCCGTGCTTCGGAGCGCCAGTTTTGCGCTGGTGAATCCGTGCCGCATCAAATTGGCATCGCCAGGGTCTTTGTCGTTTCGCTTCAAACGATAAGTGTATTTTTTGTCGCCATCTCGGAAACGTGGTCGGCCCGTAGAAAAATACGTGCAGCCCTTGAGTTCGTCCGCCGAGATTTGTTCCAATGCCACCACGACTCGATCCTTTTGTTGCTGTGAGAGGATCAATGCGGAGGGAGACTTGGAATGATCAAGACGTGCCGTGTAAGGCAGCGTTTGCCCGTTTCGCGTGAGCCAGGCTTTTTGGTCTTGAAAGATGACCAAATCGATTTTGTTTCCAAGTTCATTTGCTCCTGACCATTGCCCTGTCAGCTGGACCAGCGTCAGGGAATTCGTTTGATCGGCAGGTGACGGAGAAGGCTTTCCGTTTTCGTTGGGTGGTCGTTTCCCCGAGTTGTCATTTGAGTTCCCAGGTGCGGGTTTCTTGTTTTTGCCTGGCGCTGGTTTCGGTTTCTTGGGAATTTCGTTTGGTGCGGGATCGAATTTGCCATCCCGGAGCATTCCAAGCACGAATTCATAGAGTGTTCCGTGACGCGTTGATTCGAGCTTCTTCGCGAATTGCCAAACCCATTGATGGCGAGTCATCGAGCCGTGATCCGGTTCGTAGTTGGCCCAAACGTTGTAGTTGTTCAGGTGGCGTCCCCATTTATCGTAGAACCAAGGTCGGCCATCGACCGGCTCAAGCGGCGGAGTCGCGATGCTTAGCCACAAATCGATGAGCCTTTGAACTTCCGGGTTGGTCCAAGGAGCCGGTCCATTCACGATCTCTTCCGGAGTTGGGGGAGTCGGAGCGGGAGACTCAACCGGGGGTTCTGGTTTTGGTTCCGGTGTTGGTTGAGGTGTTACAGGTGGAACCGGCTTGGTTTCCTCGTCGCCATCCTTGTCTTGATCTTTCGCGGCGATCGTTTTTTCTATCGCTGCATAAGCGTTAACAAGCGGTCCAATCGGCTTGTCGGTATTTAGCTTCTTGCCGGTTTCAATCAATATCTTTCGAGCCTGGCTAAATGTAATGTCCGGATCTTTCTCCCGCATCAAAGCGACGAGTCCAGCCACGTGAGGACATGCCATCGAAGTACCGGGCATGTAGGTATATGCATCGTTGCCACTTGAAAATCCGCTGAAGATTTCAACGCCAGGCGCCGAAACGTCGGTTCGCTTACCGTGATTCGAAAAACTGGCTCGTTTCTCATCCTTGTCGATCGCCGCAACACTAATCATTCGATTGCTGTAATTGAATGCGCCGAGTCGGGCAGGCAAGTCATCGTTCCCGGCCGCATTGACAAGGATCACGTTCATCTTGTTGGCCAAATCGATGACCGGGCCGTAAGCTTTGAGGTCCTGATTGCGTGCGGGAATGAACTTGTCTCGCTCGAGTTGTTTTTTCTTTTCTGGGCTCGCGTTCAGGTATTCATTTACGTCGTCTTTGCTCCATCCGCGTCCGAGGCTTAGATTGATCACGTCAACTTCTGCCGAGATAGCGCGAGTGATGCCGGCGATAATCTCGGCATAGGAACCGGAAACGAATCCTCGAGGCCCATTGGCCTGGCTTCCATCGGGGATGAACCGCATGACCTGGATGGGCATGACTTTGGCGTCGGGCGCGATACCGACGGTACCTTTCTTGTTGTTGCCGGTACCCGCGGCCGTAATAGCGACGTGAGTCCCATGCCCCGCCAAACGATCGATCCTTCCCGAATTGGCATCGATGAATTCAAAGTAAACCATCTGGCCGGACGGGTTGGCGAAACTGTAGGGGTCAACAAGTTTCCCGCTCATTTCTTCGTGTGTGGTTAGCGTTCCCGAGTCGACGATAGCGATCGTGGTGCCTTTTCCTGTTGCTTTATCCCAAGCCTTCGCCGAATTGATTTTCTGGATGCCCCAATCATCGAGTGTTTCGCTATTGATAAGCGTCGGGTCGTCAAAGTTTCTTGCCGCATAAGAGATCATGTTGAAAGTGGCGGTTGCGACAAAGGGATGGTTTTCCAGCTTTTGCCGAACGCGATGTTTGGCATCTGCGGACAGCTGGATTTGGAACATGTTGATCGCCGGGATTTCTCCAACCATTTTGGCATTGGGTTCGAGCAGTTTTAGAATGCGTGCCAGGTCCGTTTTGCTTTTGCCCGGGTGCAGGGTCACAAGCAGTTCGTCCTTGACCAGGTCGATCCCCATTTTCGGATCCTTCTCAATTTTGGAGGGATCCAATGGCTTGACCTTTGGCGGAGCTAGGGTGGTTCTCTTTTTGACCTTCTGTTTGCCCGAGTCGTTGCCAGCGTTGTTTGGCTGGTTCTGCTGATTGGCGTCTGCTCGATTTGGCACTTGCGCAACGGAGCTGGAATCCTCATTGGACGCCTGGTTTTGCGGGACCGGCTTCAAAAAAAGAAAGGTCGCAACGCCACCTGCGACAACCAGTGCCAGGGCGCAAAACATGCCGATTACGATACCGAGACAAGTCGAAGATTTCATGGCTGATCCTTGGAAATCATGGGGTGTTTCCGAGCGCATTGAGCGCCCTCAACCCTTGATTCCAATTTGAGGGATCAACCGGACATTTTTTTTATGCGGCCTTCCGGACACGAGCCGGCCTTCAAGTTCCCGAGCTATTTCTCGGGTTTTTCTTCCTTCCAGCCCCCTTTTCGGTGGAAGGTCAATTCTTTGATTCCCGCAGAATCAACGACGAGAAGCTTCAGCCCCTCGGTTTTGGATTTGTAGGGCCGGTAATAGTCGACGAGCGAGCCCTCGAGCAAGATGTATGCCTTGATCTTGCCCTGAATCAAAGCCGGGCCCTGGGGCTTTCTTCGGTTTTCCGGATTCAATTCCGGCAGCTTACTTTTCAAAGCCGGGATCGATTTGGAAAGCCGCCAGCTCTCGACGATGGCTTCAGGCTTTTCGATCAGGCAGCAAAGCCTGGAAGGAAAATCTTTGCCGTGGCCGAACGCCGCAAGGTCATCCACCCAATTCTCGTTGTAGCGAAGGAACAGCGAGTGTTTGGGGAACTCAAAACTATCCTGATAAAAAAGGACACGCATGGGATTACCCTCGACTTTGACTTCCTTCGTACCATCCGCCGAGAGTTGTTTCTTCCATTCAATCGGGCACTGTTTTCGATAGCGCGAATATGCTTCGTTCAAGTTCTCAATGAACTTCTGATCCAGGTTTTCAAATTTCGCGTGATGATAGCCAAAATTACCACAAAACGCTGGCGTATAACCTCCGATTCTCGAGTACGTGAACCTGGCATCTTTCACGTCGGAAGCCACCAGTGTTTTGATCGATGATTGATCCAGTGCCGTCGGAAAGAAACAATCGCCTGGCAGGAATCGATTGTTATTCGCCTGAACATAGGTGTTGAGCGAAACGAGGAAAAACAGACACGAAAGAATCAGCGATTTATTTAGCATGGTTACTCCTTAGGCGGCACTGGCACTCGTCATCTTATCGAAGTTTTGCTGTTCAGGCGAATAGCGAGTAAATTTGTCTCAACACGAGTCCCAAGTAAGGAAAAGGATCATGGAGTTAAAGGTTGCGCTTGTCGCAGCTGCCGGAAGTGGAATGGGCGCCGCGATCGCCAGGCGGCTCTCCGAGTCAGGGTACGGCGTCGGCGTTTTGTCCTCGTCGGGAAAGGCCGAGGTTCTCGCCAACGAAATCGGCGGAGTCGGCGTAACCGGCTCCAACCAGAACCCGGAAGATCTGGAGCGACTTGTCCGCGAAACCGTCGAGAAGTTTGGCCGGATTGATGCCGTCGTCAATAGCGCTGGGCATGGTCCCAAGGGCCAGGTGCTTGATATTACTGACGACGAATGGCACACGGCACTCGACGTTTATTTTTTGAACGTGGTTCGCATGGCGCGAATCGTGACGCCCCATTTCGAGAATGTCGGAGGCGGGGCAATCGTCAACATTTCTACCTTCGCGACGTTCGAGCCCGATCCGGCTTTTCCGACTTCGGCTGCAATGCGAGCAGGTTTGGCAGCGTTCACAAAACTTTATTCCGACCGCTACGCGTCGAAGAACATTCGAATGAATAACCTGCTACCCGGGTTTATCGATAGCTTGCCTGAAAAGGAAGAGTTTCGCTCGCGGATTCCGATGGAACGTTATGGCACGACCGACGAGATTGCCGAAACGGTGCATTTCCTTTTGTCAGATTCCGCGGCCTACATGACCGGGCAAAATATTCGAGTCGACGGCGGAATCACTCGATCGGTGTAAAAGCGGGATCCCATGGCAACGCTTTATATCTTTTCCGGGCTTCCCGGCGTCGGAAAATCGACACTCGCAAAACGACTGGCCCAGGAAACCATGGCGGTCTACTTGCGCATCGACACTCTCGAACAGGCAATTCGAGAACTCTGCGATTTCGAAGTTGAAGGAGAAGGCTATCGTACCGCTTATCGAATTGCGAGCGACAATCTTGAATTGGGTACGTCGGTGGTTGCTGACTGTTGCAATCCGATTCCGTTGACCCGTCGTGAATGGAAGCAGGTGGCAGTCAGCGTTTCCGCGGCAGCGATCAATATCGAAGTCCGTTGTAGCAATCTCGACGAACATCGGTATCGAGTTGAAAGCCGTCGAGCCATGTCCAATTCGCCCGAGCTTTTACCAACCTGGGACGAAGTCCTGAATCGGCACTTCGTACCATCGAAACAGGACGAAGCCATCTTGGTCGATACCGCATCAAAATCCTTGGACGAATGCTATCAGCGCCTGCAAAAAGAGCTGCGATCGCTCGACTCAGCATGATCTGAGCCGGCAATCTCTATTTGTGATTCTCAAAGGGTCTTGTACGCTTGCAATTGTTATTTGCAAGTCGCACGTTCTTTCGAGGTTGCCAGGATGGGTCTGATCAAAGAATTCAAAGATTTTGCCATGCGCGGAAACGTCGTCGACATGGCCGTGGGAATCATTATCGGGGCGGCATTCGGCAAGATCGTATCCTCCTTGGTCAAGGATGTGGTGATGCCACCCATCGGCAAACTCATTGGCGGCGTCAACTTCAGTGAATTGAAGTTCTCCGTAGGGACGACGATTGAGAAAATCGAAAAGGATGGTGAAACCGTAGAAGTCGCGAAAGACATCTTCGTTAATTACGGTGTTTTCTTGCAAACGGTGTTCGACTTCTTGATTGTTGCAATCGCCGTTTTTCTCCTGGTGAAACTGGTGAACCGCGCTTCCGAGGCGATGAAGCAGAAAGAAGAAGAGAAGGCTCCGACGACCAAGGAATGTCCGTTTTGTTGCGTTGACATCCCGATCAAAGCGGTGCGCTGCCCTCAATGCACGGCAGAATTACCCAAGATCGAAAAGTGAGCAAGTCGCTTTGCGAATCGTCTGCCAAAAATCAACGGCAGAATTCAATCTACTGGCCAAAGCTAAAAAACTCAGAGGATTCTGATCGCAGGTTGGTGTCGGTCGCGAAATTGACGTTCATGCTTTCCAGCAGCGTGCCTTTTTCAAACTCGACATTTCGGCGAGCCAAAACGAATTCGACTTGAGCTCGATAAAGCTGTGTTTGTGCGTCGAGGACTCTCCGTTGCGCTTCCAGGACGAGGTTCAACGGGGCTTTCTTTTGTTCGTTGGTAACGATCACCGCGTTCAGTTGGTCAATGGCACCGATCAGTCGGTTGTACTGAAGCGCGTGAAACTGATAAGCGCGTGAAACATTATCAATCGCATTGCCCAGATCGGTTGCAACCTGTCGCTTTTGTTCCTGGAAGATTTGCTGTTCACGCATCAAGCGATGGCGGATGTTGCGCGTCGCCGCGTATTCTTTTCGGAACCCGATTGGAATGTTCAGCTCCATCCCAGCTTGCCATTCCTGGTGTTCCGCATCCATCATGTCATCGAATGCGCTATCGTTAGGAATGCCCGAATTGCCGACGAGGTTATTTCCGAAGCCTCGAAATCGATAACGCCCAATAATGTCGAGTTGCGGAAGTAGCATGTTCTGCGCCGCGATCATCTGCAACTTCACCTGCCGGATGCGTTGGGTTTGCCGTTTGAGTTCACTTCGATTCTGCAAAGCTTCATCCAAACTGGCCATTCGGTCATAAGCGAGTGGCGCGACAATCGGCTCGTCGCCCGGTCGAATGGTTTTACCATCTTCAATGGGCAAGCCGATGAGGAATCGAAGCCGACGTTCGGCGACTCGAACACCGGTCACCGGACGGAATGTGCCTGGAGTGCTGCCGTTGTTGGTTCGGCTTCCGTCACCGGGTCGGCCATAGATGGCGTCCTGAACGGCAGCTTCAAATCGGAAGTATTGTTCTCTTGCCTGGCCTTCTTTGTCAGCTTCACCGCCAATTTTGCCTTGGTTGCCCAATGCCTTGATTCGGCGCCAACTTTGAAGCGCGTTGTCGCGGGCCATCTTTTTGGCTTCGAGATCGCGATAAGCAAAGTAAAGATCCCAGTACGCGTTTTCAATATCGCTAACCAGGTTTCGGACAGAGATTTTGAAGTCGGAAACGCTAATGTTCGTTCGGGTCCGAGCCAGCAGGATTCCGTTGAACTCACCCGTCAATGCATTGGGACCGGCAATCCGGTTGGCCAAGACGCGGCCGCCACGAAGCAGAGGTTGTCGCAATTCACCTTCGACCATTGTTTGCCAAGAGGCACTCGGATTTCCAAATCGGTTTCCGACTGAGTTGTTGAAGTCGTAGTCACTGATCGAGCGAACGGCCAAAAGGGTTCCCGATGCCGTACGTTTCGATACGTCAAAGTTCATGGTTCCAAGGTCTTGCTTGATCAGGCCATTGGTTCCTAGAAACTGGTTGTTTAACTCGCGATCGTTCTTTTCGAAAAAGATCTGCGAGGAAACTTGCGCGTCAAACGCGCTCAGCGCGGCATCCTCACCAAAGATTGGATCCGAATAAACGATGGATGGATCAAAAGCACTCGATAAGGCTTCTGGATTCCTCAAGGTTGTTCCACCGAGATCCCGAATCACTTTCGAATTCTGCAGGCCCATTCGGACGGCGTCTTCGATCGAAAGATCGACGTAGTTCTCGTCTCGTGTATTGGCCGGTTCCGGAATCTTCATGTCGCGGACGGAGGCAGGAATTGCATTCCCACTGGATCCCGAGCGAATCGGAACTTCGGAAGCAAACGCCTGGTCTGGCAATGGTTGCTGAAACTGAGTCAGAGCAATTTCGGAGAACTTATCCGACTTTTTGGGCGTCAATGCCTTTTCGGGGCCCTCGACCGAAGGGAGTTTTGAAAATGCGGCGCGAATTTTTTCGACGGTTGACGAAGCGTTGGGAGTTTCTTCTTTCGTTGGTTTCAGTGGCTGATCTTGGCCGTCAAAATGAGGGGCAGGAAAAAGGTCGGGACGATCATCCGATGAAATCTCCGGCCCTTTAATATCTGGTGCTTTGGTCAGCGGGCCATCGGGCAAACTCAATTCCGGATTTGTGCTTGGGGATTCGACCTCCGACGGCGATGTGCTTCCGACCGGAGCGAGCGCGTCCATGGCTTCCGGCTTGGAAAGACGATGCTGACAACCGGCTGCAAACAAAGTGCTTGCAATGACACATAGAGTCAGTTTTTTAAGCATTGTCTATCCACTCGGAATAATAAGGTCATTGCGCATAATCCATACAATCCTTATTTCTTTCGGAATATGAAATTGAGTCCTAAACAAAAAACGGAAGCAGTTTTTTGAAATCGGAAAATCGCAGGGTTAGAATGGATAAATAGGCAACCACGGCAAGCTTGAATTGTTCAACCATGACGAGTGATTCCATACTCAACGAATTTGTAGGTCAGGTTGATCGTATTCTGGAAGAGCTTGCGGACGTATCGCGCAAGACATCCGATGCGAGCCAATTCTTCGAGCAGTTGCTATCGCGCACCAACCTGCTGCTAACTTCACAAGCTTCCGTGATTTGGCATATTGGCCCCGATGATAGCTTGTTGCCACTCAAGGCCCAGGTCACCGATGAAGCATCTTCGCTTCAATTCATTGACGCGGTTCACCCCGAACTGCAAGCCGAGATTCGAGAGCGAATCCATTCCGGAAATCATGGTCGCTTCTTTCGGGCCGATCGAAAGAAGGAAACGTTCGCGATCGTATGGCCATTGAGAAACTTCAAGCCGGCGGCTGCTCTGGTCGTTGGGTTTAGCGCCAAGCCGAAGGCGACGGACGAGCCGGTTTACACAAAAGTCGTGGAAGCCATGGCAGAGTTGGCCGATGACTTCTTTGCTTCCGCCATTATTCGCCATAGCGAGCAAATTGACCGCGATTACAAGAAGTTGGCGGCATTTTCCGTTGTCATCAACCAGGATTTGAAGTTTCGTTCGACGGCAATCACGCTCGTCAACCATTCACGAGATTTCCTCGACGCCGACCGAGTTGGGCTTTTGAAAAGGCAGGGATCACGCTGCGCGCTGGTCGCCAGTTCCGGTGCCCAGCAGGTGAACCGGCGGTCTGAGACCAGTCGCGCACTCGAGGCGGTGGTTTCGCGGCTCATGCATCGCAATGAAAAACCGGTTGTCTACCACAAGTCGGACTCGAATGAGTCGCCCAACGCAATGGCGTTGGCGGTTTACGCCCAACAGAACGAGCTGGAAACAATCATGTTGATTCCAGTCCGGGGGAATCGAACGGCTCAAGCCGCCTACGTGATAGTCGTCGAGTTTAAGGATCCGATCGGCGACCTCTCTGCAACGCTACAACGCTTGAACACGATTGAGCCGCAGGCCCGCGCCGCGCTCAACAACGCACAAAAATATGAGTCGCTTCCTTTTCTTGGGTGCATGGTCTTACTTCAGAGAGCGCTCGCCATATTTGGTTCGACACGCAAGACGCTGTACTCGCTCATCTTGATTGGGATGATTTCCGCGATGGTCTCGGTGCTTGTGTTGTGCAAGACCGAGTTGAAAGTTCACACGCGTGGTGAAATCCAGATCGACAATGAGCAAGCCGTATTTGCTCCGATCGATGGGTACGTGAGTGAAGTGTTTATCGCTCATGGCAAATCAATTTCAAAAGACGATACCCTGATAACCTTGCGATCGGATAGTTTGGACCTCGATATTGCAACGGCCGAAGGGAAGCTTGAAATCGCGAAGAAAAAACTGGATTCACAAGAGACCGCTCAAGCTGCCTATGAACAAGATGATTCAACGGATCAGCAAGCGAACCTGATTCGACTGGCCGGAGAGATTATCGAAACCAAAGAACAGATCAGCTACCTGGACAACGAACTCAAGATTCTCAAGGCGAAACGCGGCCAGCTGATTATCAAGAGTCCCCTCGCCGGCGAAATAACCACCTGGGACTTGCAGCATATGCTTGCCAAGGATCGTCCGATTCGTCGCGGAGACCGGCTGGCCCAGATTGTTCCAGCAGACCGCGTCTGGATCGCCAACCTGCTGGTGCCGAGTGATGAAATTTCCCATTTGCTGGGTGAGGACTTTGCAATTCGTGAAGACGTTCAGGTCGTCTTAACGATTGCCTCGGCGCCCGATCAGGAATGGACGGGAACCATCACCGAGGTCTCCCGGTTGGCGGAGCCAGCCGAAGCGGATCAGTTTTCCCAGGTCAGGATCCAGGTCACCTTGGACGGCGACACACAAAAACTCAATCAACTGCGGCCGGGAACGACCGTCGTTTCCAATATCCGTTGCGGCAAAGTAAGTCTCGCCTATTTTCTTTTCCATCGAGTTGCTCGCGCCATTCACTTCCGATTCTTCTAGTCAAAGTAGCAAAATGAAATCACTCCATAAAACCTTGGTGCCCGTGCCCTTGTTGGCAACCGTACTTTTTATTGGTGCAGGAACGATTCACGCCCAGGAAAAAAGCAGTCGTCAATCAGAACCGCAGCAGGATATCAAGATCACCAAAGCGATGATCAAAATCGTCGAAAGCGTTGACGTTCCCGTGGAACGTGCGGGGGTCGTGACCGAGCTCAATGTTCGCGAAGGTCAGATCATAAAAAAGGGTCAAGTTGTCGGGCAGATTGATGATGCCACCTATCAGATTCGCTTGGCAAAGGCCAAGGTGGAGTTGGAAATTGCCCAACGAAGAACCAAAGATTCAACCTTGGTTGAATTCGCGAAGAAAACGGCCGAAGTTTCTCAGGCCGAATTAAAGCGAGCCAAGAATGCCAACCAATCCGTCGAGCTGGCCGTATCCGATACCGAGATGGATCGGCTTGCCTTGGTGGTCGCAAAATCCAAGCTGGAAATCGAGAAAGCGCAGATTGATTTCGATGTGGCTCAGCTGACGGAAAAATTGCAAAGCGTCGAGATTGAAGACAATCAGAACGAAATCGCGAAACACCAAATCAAAAGTCCAATCGATGGGCTGGTGGTGAAAGTCGACAAAGCCAAAGGCGAATGGGCAGACCCGGGCGAGAGAGCTTTTCGGATGGTGCGGATCAACCGGTTGCGGATCGAAGGCAAAATTCGCGTTGACCTTGCCGTTGGTTTGAAGAATCGAGAAGTGAAAATTCAAGTCGAGCTTCCAAACAAGAAATCAATCACCCGAACCGGCAAGGTCGTCTTTGTTTCGCCAGAAGCGAATCCGGTAAGCCGGACGGTTCCTGTTTGGGTCGAATTCGACAACTCGGATAGCGCACTTTGGCCGGGACTCCAAGGGACAATCATCATTCCCGCAAATGAATCAGCCGTCCCGGGCAAAGACGATACGGATACGTCGGCTCACGACTCGTAAACAAAGCCCAATTTGGCTTTTGATATTGATCCAACCGCGGGCCGATCATGCAGCTTGATCAGATTCGACCGAGCCGACGTAAGGACTTGATTGTCGTCAAGCGGGATTCTGCTGCGCGAAACCACTGGGTCATTAAAGATCCGGTACAGCTGAATTACTTCATTCTGGACGAGTTTCAATACTGGCTTTTTTGCAGGCTCAATGGACGCAACTCGATCGCCGCGATTGCCGACGCCTTCAACCGCTATTACTCACCGATTCGATCGTCGGCCGAGGATGTGCTCGCCTTCTGCATGCAGATGAGTCGAGACAGTTTGCTGAATGAAACGGTCGACGGAAGCACGATTCAGAAACGTCGTGACGCAAGAAACCGTGGGCGTTGGATGAAGATTCCCATGAGTTTGCTTTCGATTCGGCTCCCATCGATGAACGCGCGATGGTTTTTTGATCTTGCCGAGTTTTTTGGAGCGGGTCTGTTTTCGCCCTTTGCGATCGTGCTGACGTTGGTTCTTTTCTGCTTTGCCGGAATCGTTGGAGTTCAGAACGCGGCGGCGTTGGTCAATGAACTTCCCTTCTTGGGGCAGATTCGCGCGGTCGATGTCGTTTCGTTTCTGATCGCAATGTCGATGGTCAAGATACTGCACGAACTTGGGCACGCGATCTGTTGTCGTCGGCTGGGAGCCGAATGCAATGAGCTTGGGATCATGTTTCTCGTGTTTTCGCCCTGCCTCTATTGCAACGTCACGGATTCATGGATTCTGTCAAAGCGCTGGAAGCGAATTGCGGTTGTTTCCGCAGGGATTTACGTCGAGTTGATTATCGCCAGCCTTGCGATTCTGGGTTGGCACTTTTGCGAACTTCCCCTGCTAAGAATGTTTTTTCTGAACCTGGTGATCGTCTGTTCGGTGAGCACGCTACTCGTCAACGGAAATCCGTTGATGCGATACGACGGGTACTTCATCCTTTCCGATCTGGTCGATATCCCTAACTTGTCTGACAAAGCTCGAAAGGTTTCATGGGAGCTGCTGGCAAACGTTCTGTTCCATATCCGCACCAAAGAAAATGATCCCTTTCAGCCATCGACTCGTGCTTTTCTAGTCGTCTACTACTTGATGTCGGTGGCCTATCGTTGGTTCATCCTGATCGCCATTTTTTGGCTGGCCTATAGCAGTCTCAAATCCTGGGGGTTAACGACCTTCGCAATTGGCGTTGCTACGGTCTACGGGGCGATGATCGGGCTGGCATTCTGTTTCGCTTTTTCTGGATTTCTGATGCAAAAGAACAAACGTGAGAAAAAACGCTGGCCCGGAATCCTGTTCGTGCTCGGCATCATCGTGGGCTGCGGTTACCTGGGGACGCAGTATCGCGTTCAGCGCGACGTTCATGCTGATGCGATGATTGAGTTGGCCGAATACCAGTACGTCAGTGTCCAGGTTGGGGGGACATTGACATGGACGGCGCCTGCGAAGTCCAAAGTCAATGCGGGTGACACCATTGCGACGTTACAGAGCGATGAGTTGGATCAGCAACTCAAAAAACTTGAGCACGAGAAGCGTCTGATTGGACTGCGAATTGACAATATTGAAACGCTGATCAGCGTGGATGAAAAAGCAGAGTACGAGTTGCCCGAACTCAGAGCGCGACAAGTGGATCTTGATCGGCAGATTGCAAAACTGAACGTGCAGAAGAATCGATTGAAGATTATCGCTTCGACCGATGGCGAGATGATTGATTGGAACGCTGAAGATCCGCGCGCAACTCAAAGCCCCATGCAGGGCTGGGAGGGTTCACTCCTCGATCCTAAAAACCAGGGTTGTTTTGTCGAAAGCGGAACCACACTATGCCTGATCGGGAAGTCCGGGCGGTTTCGCGTTCAATTGCTGATCGACGAGAGAAAAATGGATCTTGTCAATCTGGGTGACCAAGTTCGCATTCTGCTTCCGACTCAACCGGGAAAAGTCCTTGTCGGCGAGATCGAACAGTTTTCAAGAGACGAAGTGATCACCAGGGGGGCGCAAGGCGACGCAAGTCGTGACCTTGAGGCTGCATCGAAATGGCAAGGCAAAAACCAGGTTCGGGCCATCGTCAAACTGCGAGAGCCCCTACCCTTTTCGTTTCATGGTGTTCGCGGCAAGGCGGACATCTTGATTGCCAATGAAACGGTTGGGCAAATCGTAAAACGATTCCTGGTTGAGACGTTTCGATTCGAGCTTTAGATCCACAGCGGGTTGCTGCTCGAGACTAGATCAGCTTGCGAGCGATCTTCAGGATTTCTGACGTGCGGCCATCCAGCCAGGGATAGGCAATCGCAATGTCAAAATTGCGTTCCAGCTTTTCCGGCTTCAACTGCGTCAGCAATTTGTCACATTTGTAAACGCCGACAGCGATGCAGAGCAGGTAGAGCGCAAAATAGCACGGGAAGGAGCTATGTTCCCGGGTTTCTCCGTGTTTGGTTTTTGCGAAACGTCTCAGGCGGTCGATCGTGTAAATCGACGGTGACATTCCGAAAAGCAGGGTGCCGACGGTTGAATCCGGATCAATGCTCGCGTCTGCGATCTGATTCTCGGGAACAAGTTCAAACAGTTTGGATCTCAATATTTCCTGCCATGCCCTGGAGAGGTCCTCGTCGGAAAATGGTTCTTCGTCGTTGTTCTCATGATCCTCGAACACGATGGAAGCATATTGCGAGCGAAGTTGCGATCCCTCGTCTTCAAAAACGTTTTGGTCGGCCAGAAACGGAGCCAGCGCGTCATCCAGTTTGTCTGCATTCTTCAGAACATTGAGCAGTTGATCAATTTCGCCTTCGACTTGAGCTTCGTCTTCCACGTATTCGCGAATGACAAACCGAAGTGATTTTGCAAAATTGCGTTTCGCTTTGGTTAAAAGATTTCGAGCCTGGTCGGCCGTCGTTCCATCGAGTTTCTCGGCGAGCTCCTCATAGCTGCAAGGCATCTCGCGATAGAACACGGGTCTCAGCATCCTTTCACGATAAACAATCCACTCAACCTGGCTTTGGTTATGCTCGCAAGCCAGCTGAAAGTGCTGGACGGCTTGGTGGAAAACGCGAAACGCCCAGGCCTTGTCAAAAATGTCGGCAGATTCCTTGGCCTCTTCTTCGGGCGGATAGTCCTCGGGGATTTCAACGTCCCGCTGTTTGTACTTCCGCGAACGAAAGTAATCACGAAGAAAATTTTCAAGGGACTTTAATATGAACGAGCGAAACTTGCCTTTGGAGTAGTCGGCATGTTGGACGATGTTTTGCTCAATGATCTTCTTAAGGAAAAAATCCTGCAAAAAGTCATCGGCCTGTTCGGGATTCATCCGTTTGCGCAAAACCAAGTGGGCGCGAAGCGCCGGCATATACGATTGAACCAATTTCTCAATCGCCTGATGTCGCTTTTCGTCAACACCTTCTTTGGCGTTGATCACAATCGACCATTGGGTTTCCGGCCAATTCTGACGACCTTGCGACGAGTTTTTTTCGCGATTTTCGCTGTTCATTCCAATGCTGACAGGCAGACTTCAATTCATGCGGCGACAACCCATGTCGAAAACTTGTGTCGCGACCACGATGAATCCAAGCAACCTTTCCGATTGATCCTTGGAGTTACTCTTCCCAACCGCTAGTCAGCCAGAGGACCGTGCTGCCGTCGGAAGCAGAACTCAATATTAACCGATTGTCAGGCGAGATTGAAATTCCCGTTACCGGATTATCATTCTGAGCCATGGTGATCAGCTGTCGGATGGCTTGTCCAGAACTGACCGTCGGGATCTGCCAGACGGTAACGGAGCCCGCCTGGTTTCCGGTTACGAGCCGATTCCCGTCGGCAAAGAGTGAAACTTTGGCAACGCGCGAATCCCTGGGTTCCAGGATGGTCCACGATTCTTCATTTTTTCTGGCGACAATCAGGTTCCCGGTTTCGTCCGAAGATATACCCTTCACGACGGTAGAAATGACATTTCCATCCTGGGAAATGGCGATCCCGGAAACGATCCCGCTTTCTGCCACTTTTGTTGTCGTTCGCGTTTCTTTGCCGAGATCAAAAGCGAGCACGCTTCCCTGATTCGTTCCCAAATGCACCGTGCCGGGTATCGCCCAATGCAGGCAACCAATCTCCAGTCCGTCAAAACTGGCTTCCTTGATCGAGTCACCGGTCTTGGAAGCAAAGACCTGAATCGAAGTCCGGTTTGCAACCGCAAACTCTTTGCGATCCGGCCGAATCGAAAGGGACCGGAATGGATCGTTCGTTTTCGACGCGATGACTTTGGTGATGGTTTTCGAATCCACGTCCCAAATGCGAATCAATCCATCGGCATACATCGCGACGATCGATAGATCGTCGTTTACAAAATGAGCGTCGACGCATGCACTGACATTGCCGTAGCTGTTCACAACTCGTTGATTATCCGTCAAGTAAGTGAAGCCAGCTCCAAACGTAATCGTTTGCTTGTCGAGCAGTTCACTCCAGCCGTTGACGAGCCGGCCGCGAAGGTTGGCATATCGAAACGGCTTGGCTTCTGGAGAGTCGGATTTTTCCAAATCCCAGATCCCGTGCCGACCATCCGACTGAAGGAAGGCAATCTGATTTTCTTTTCGAAATTCAACGTAACGGATATTGGATTCAAACTGGTTTGTCGAAATCAGTTCGAACGAATCGCCATCCCAAACCTTGAGCGTTGTCTTATAGTCTTCATTGCTCGAAGTGACAAAACGATTTTGATCCGGCGAAAATGAAAGTTGAACATAGCTACCCAGGACCTGTTCCAGTTTCTTGCGAAGTTCAAGCTTTCGATTGGCTCCGATTCGCCAGACGTTGACGTAACCTTCGAGCGAATCCGCAGAGACCAATTGGTTGTTCCCGGAAAATACCAGGTCCGAAATCCATCCGCGATGCGACTCGACTTCGTCCAGCTGTTTTCGCGTCTCGAGATTAAACAGGAAAATAATTCCTTCCGTTGAACCGGTCGCAATCGCGATGAACCGATCGTCTTTTGAGATCGCCAGCGCGGTGACACGGTAGCGATCACCGGCAGGAAGGATTTCACCGACTTTCTCGCCACTTTGAAGGTCCCATAGCAACGTTGGTTTTGCATTGGCTCCACCATCGCCTCCGGTGACGAGCCAACGTTCGTTGTTCGAGACGGCAAAGTGGCTGTCGCGTCCGACTTCCGATGTTTCAAAGGTCGATCGACCGTCTTTCCAGACACTAACTTTGCTGGTTCCCGACGTTACAATCTTTCCGGATTGGGGCATGAACGCGGCGTTCTTCCCAAGATTGTCATTGAACGCGAGTGTGATCGGTTGGTTCGGGTTGTCTTTGTTCCAAACAAAGATCTTTCCATTCGCATTGCCACTGACAATCCGTTTTCCGTCTGAACTGAAGTTGGCGAATTGCGACGCAGCGACATCGGTTCCACGAAAGACTCTTTGGTCTTCGTAGCGGTCGATATTCCAAACTCGCAGCTGGCCCGTATTGGAAATCGAAGCGACCGTTTTCCCACCGGAAAGGACTGAGACAGATGCAACCGATTCGTCGTGTCCTCGGAGCGGTTTGATCTCGACTCGATGTTTGAAATCCCAAATCCGAATGACTCGGTCGTCGCCGCCGGTCAAAAGCGTCGCCCCGTCCGCACTGAAACTCAGCGAGTTGATCGAGGATTCGTGAGCGGAAATGCTTTCCTTGAAGATTGCCTTTTTTACTTCAGCAAGTTTGGCTTCATCACGAATCTTCATCCATTGCAAAAAGTCATTGTCGATGGATGCGTCCAGGATTACGACTTCGCCCGCTCGGCTCGAGCAGACGACGGTTTTACCGTTGGCGGTCGGTTGAATAGCGACGGAACGCAGTGCTTCATCGTGTTGGTAGGCCGTTCGCGGCGTGTCTTTTTCCCAGTCCCAAATCAGGCACAGCCCGTCAGGCGAAATGGAGGCGAATTGTTTCTGATCACTGGAAAACGCAAAGTCGGCAGCCGGTTCGGAATGCAGCCGCCGAAACACACGGCGGTTCCCGAAGGTTAATCCGGAAAGTGAGTAGCCATAGACGTTGCCGGCCGAATCACCGACCAAAAGCCGGTTTCCCGTTTCCGCAAACTCAAGATGATTGACTCGGTTTCCAGAAACGGTGGAACTCAAATCTTGTTGCAATTCCCCTGTCGCCATGTTCCAAACGGAAAGTCGCATATTGCCTCGACCGGAACCGATCACGACCAAAGAACCATCGGCCGAAACGTCAAAAGTCTTGATGGCGATTCCCGTTTCGATCTTTCTTTCAGCTTTCTTGCCAGGGCTCCACAAGTCAATTTCACCACCCGGATAAGCAACGACGATCAATCCATTTGCCAAGGGAGCAAAGCCGACGGCGTTGGCAAAACGCTGTTCCAAGACATCGCGATGGCATAGGTGGATGAGTCGGTGGTACTCCCAGCCCAAATACTTGTCGCTATTGTCAATGTCCTTGGTTGTTTGAAGGGTCGACAGCGCCTGCGCGATCTGGTTGTCGCGAATCAGGCTATCGGCCAGGTTGATATTCGAATTGAATAATCGGCTAACCGCGATGGCTTCCGAAGTCACCGCGCGCTTCTCGGCTTTCTCTGCTTTGTTTTTGGCCGCAAGCGCGTCCGCTTTGGCTTTTGTTTCCGCTTTCAACGATTTGGCTAGATCAGCAGCAGCCTTCTTTGCTTTGCCTTCGGAATCGACGGCTCGCTTGGTTGCCGCCATGGCGTCCTGCGTGGCTTTCTTTTCCGCTTTCAACGATTTGGCCAGGTCAGCAGCAGCCTTCTTTGCTTTGCCTTCGGAATCGACGGCTCGCTTGGTTGCCGCCATGGCGTCCTGCGTGGCTTTCTTTTCCGCTTTCAACGATTTGGCCAGGTCAGCAGCAGCCTTCTTTGCTTTGCCTTCGGAATCGACGGCTCGCTTGGTTGCAGCTACCGCATCCTGTGTCGCTTTCTTTTCTGCCTTCAACGACTTGGACAATTGTACGGCAGTTTTTTCGGCTTTGTCTTTTTCTGCGTCCGCGACTTCCTTGGCATCGACCGCTTCTTTTCTCGCTTTGTCGGCCGCGACTTTTTCCGTGTTCGCTTTGTCGCGCGCGACCTGCAAGCCGGCATTCAGTTGCCGTTGATTGGTATAAAAGACGGTGACCACCACGGCAAACAGGGCCAAACCCAATACCCCGCCAATCGCCAGCAAGCGATTCAAGTTCTTGCGCGATTCAACCTTCGATTTTTGTTTTCGCAGCTCCCGAATCAGCGGCTGATCTTCAACGTTCTTTTCATCCAGTAAAGAGAGGCCCAGTTCAAAGTCGCTTCGCTGCAGCGCGCAGGTTGCGTAGGCGATCTTGGTTTGCTGTTGTCCTTCGACGGCTTCCTGGTTTCCGTCAAACAGCTCTTCCGCTTCACGAAAACCGAACAAGGCAGACGCGTATTTCTCGTAAATGCCCCCGGTTTCGGCTTCCTGAAACTCCGAACTTGCTTTGTCCGAAAGTTTGTAACTCTGGCTGATGCCCTGCTCTTTTGCCAAGAATGCTCGAATCTCATTCTGAAAATCTTCGATCGTCGCGTAACGGCTGTCCTGCTCGGTTTGCATCGCCTTCAACGCGATGACGGTCAGGGGTCGCAGCGATTCACGCTCAAGCTGGCCGATCTCGCGGATTTCGTTCCGCGCGGCAAGCTTGATGCATTCCGAAACGGTTGAACCGTGGTGGGGCGGGCGCCCGGTCGCGATATGGTAAAGCAGGGCCCCCAGCAAATAGATGTCGCTGCTTTTGTTGATCGTGTTCTTCGGACCTTTGGCCATCTCAGGCGCCAGGTAGGCAGGTGTCCCTCCGAGGTTTGTCGGCTTTCCTTTCTTTAGCTCAACGGCCAAACCCCAGTCCATGATCAAGACTTGACCATATTTACCGATCATCACGTTTTCAGGCTTGAGGTCGCGATGAATGATGTCTTTGGAATGCGCGTATGCCATTCCCTCCGCGACTCTCATCAAGATATCGAGATTCTGCTCCACGGTTTGTTGGTCAAAAACGCGGTGCCATTCCGTTCCATTGATGTATTCCATGCAATAGAAGACGTTCTCGTCCTGGTCGATCCCCAAGTCATGAATCGTCACGATATTTGGATGATCCATCTGGGCCGTGATGTGAGCCTCTGTCAGGAACTTGCGTTCTATCTTTTTTCGCCGATCCTTATCGGCCGTTTCCAGAAGTGTTTTCCGGATACGCTTGAAGGCCACCATCCGGTCAACCGCGACCTGTTTCGCGGAATACACCTCGCCCATCCCGCCTTCACCAATCAAGCGACCCAATCGGTAGTCGATGATTTGCTTGGACTCGATTTTTCCAGCACCCGATTTGATCAGCCGAGGATTGAGACTGAACTCGTCGCTCATCGATGCGGGTGTCGGAGTCGGCATCTCGACCGACATCATCGGATCCGCTTTGGAATCGAAGTGGTCGCGCCAAATATCGGCCAGTTGCGAAGATCCCATGGAGCCCGAATCGATGGTGTTCGTATCCAACGCGTCGCTCGGGTTGGCGGAACCGAACTTTTCGGTTGTGATTCGCTCCCCATCGCCGGTCCAGCTATCGCTTTCATTCGCGATCACTGTTCCCCGCGCGAGCACGTCCGCGCCCTCGTTCTGCAGAAGCTCTTCGACTTTCGCTTCGTCTTCACCCAGCACCACCGTTTGGCCCAAGTCGCCCTCGGGAATGTGTGGGGCTTCATCGAACTCGGCCCAATCGTCGTCCGTCATTTCCTCACTGGCCATCGGCGTGGTACCCGAAGCGTCATCGATATCATCATCGATTGGCTGGGTGCGTTCGATTTCCGGATCAATTGGCTGTTCAGGATCGTTGTTGGGATTGTTGTTGGGATTGTTGTTTTCTGACATGGTGTCGACCGCTCAAATTGCGAGACTGAGACGAGTGAAAAGTTACTTCTTGATCTTCCTTTGGGACCGGGCGAGTTTCGAGAACGAAATTTCGCTCTGGGTTTCCCTGGGAACATCATCCTGAGAGGAGCCTTTGGCTTCGCGTTTTCCAACACGCGAGTTTTTGACTTTGGTCATGGCAAGCGCCATGAGTCCGGCCGAGACGCCAAGTTTGCTAACCGTTCCGGATTTGGAATGCGAATCCAATTCCGATTCGGCATCGGAGTCACGTGTATCAGCCGCCGGGGTGACGGTCGAGGATTCCGCCTGGTTCGGCAGCACGATTTGGCTTTCCTGGAACTGTTGCCAGGCAGCAAACTCTTCGGCAGACATCATTTCGGTTGTTGATTCGAGATCAACGTTTGCCGAGAATCCGTCGCCTTCATCCAGATCCTGACTCACGTCCTTGGTGAATTCGATTGAGAATGGAACACCATTATCCGTCCATTTCAAACGATACTTGCCCGGTGGGAATTCGGATCCGGAATTGACTTTTGTTCTCCACTTGGAAATCGTATCCGGGGTCACGGTTTCGTTTTCGGAAATCAGACGAACTAAAGTCTCCTGGTTGTTTTCGTCAACAAAGTAAAGTTCCGCGTTGGATACCTCGTCAAACTCAACAACCGCCGACTCTTCGAATTCAAACGTCTCCGATTCGGGAATCGGTACGGCATCGACCTCGACTGGGAAACTCTCCACTGTGGCAAGTTCCTCAATTTCGATCTCGGCAACATCCAGCGTCCCAACGGGAATCGACTGGGAAAATGCAAGAACAAAGTTGGAATTCGTGTTGAGATTGATCGCCGTCATGTTCATGTTGTTTGCGCCGGCCTGGTCAAACAGGTTAATCCCCGGATCGTTGTACAACGAGAAGTTGGTCGGCAAAACGAAGTTGGCAAACAAAAAAGCTGGATTGAATGCGTGGGCAACTTGTACAAACTGCTGGCCCTGAACGCCGTTGAAGTCAAATACATCGGTAACTCCGTCGGCCCAGAAAACTTCAATCAAGAAGTGCTGTTCGCCAGCACGCCCAATGTCCAATCCTATCCGTTGGGTATTGTCCGCCCCAACAATCTGGGTCGTCGGGTTGTTGCCGGGAGTTGGCAAGAACAAATTCATGAACGGACCTTCCAGAACAATGTTCATGAAGAACATTCCCTCCGGAGTGACAAAGGGGCTGATGTCGGTGACGGTTCCGCTCGCGCTCGAAAGCATCGTGTTATTGGCAATGGTCAAATCATTTGCGGCAATCGTCGTGATGGCGTGACCGTTGGTGACATTCCCCGCCAAACCAAAATTGATTCCGTTTGCCATGACCTGAATCACACTATTCTGGCCGGTGAATATGAGGTCGCCCGGCGTTCCTCCCGCGACCGTCTCGATGAAAACATGTCCATTGTTTGCAAAGAAACCCTGAATCGTTCCTTGAACGGCCAAGGCGTCCGTCACGCCCCCAACCACCAGGTCCCCCTGGTTGGAGATGACGATTCCGTAGTTGGCATCGATTCCGTTAAATCGAGGTGCAAACGGATCTGCCATGCTGGTCGGCAAGTTGCTGGGTACGCCGGTCAGCGTGGTGACGTCGACCGATCCAAACGCATTTGCCGCAACGCGATCGATCACCGTATTGCCAAGGAAAATGTGTTCACCCGAAACGAAGCCGGCCTGGTCAACGCGAATCGTGGTTCCATTAACTTGTTGAATAAAGCCGGTGGAAGACAGGATCAGCGAACCGTTGTTGAATTGCCCACCGGCAAATTGCCCGACAAAGGTATTCGAAACAAATACGTCAGCGTCCAGCTGTATTGATGCTCGGAACGCGTTGACTTCGATCGTATTGATGTTAAATACATCATTCGCCTGGTTGCCAAGAATGATATCAAATTCATTGTTGCTGCCAGACGGTGACAGCCCGTTGGGCGTTCCCGCAATCAAGTCAGCGGTTCCAGCTACGGTCACCGATGTGTTTGCCAGGTTGGTAATCGAACCGTTGGTCGTCAGGTTCAAGGAACCGGCCGTATTTGTATCGCAAATAACCGTGGCATTGTCTTCCTGAATTGCAACGGCACCGGCGGAGTTGAAATTCAATGTGCCCGCAGTGAACATGCCGGCAGGACCAACGGTAATCGTCGAACCCGCAAACGCCGCCTTACCACCAACACTCAGTACGTCCGCGGCGTTGTCCAACAAGTTGACGGCTCCGCCAGCCGCAAAGGTGGCGTCATTCGTCACAACAATACTCGTGTTGCCCTGTTCGCTTAATGCACCGGTTGATGACAGATTCAGGCTGTTCGCCGTGTTGTTGCCGCAGACGATCATGTCGTTGTCTTCTTGGATCGTAACGGCGCCGGCGGAGTTGAAATTCAGCTCACCCGCAAAGAAAGTTCCGGTTCCACCAATGTTGATGGACGATCCGTTAATCGTCAGTTTGTTCGTGATGTTCAGCAGATCACCAGCACTGTCGTTCAGATTGATCGCTCCAGGCGAATTTAGATTAGCCGTTCCATTCACGACAATGTCGGTGTTGGCTTGATCGGTGATCGATCCGCCCGAATTGATAACCAGAACTCCCGCGGAATTGTTGTCGCAAATGACGGTCGCGTCATCTTCCTGAATGTTGACGGCGCCAATCGAATTGAAATTAAGCGTGCCTGCCGTAAAGTTGCCGGCAGGACCCACGGTGATCGTTGCACCTGCGAATGACGCTTTGCCACCCACGTTCAAGGTGTTACCGGCATCATCGGCCAGGTTCACGTTGCCGGTTGCATTGAATGTTGCATTGTTGGTTGTGACCAGATCCGCATTCGCGCCATCGCTGATATTTCCTGCTGATGTCAGCGTTGCGTTGTTCGCGGTATTCGCGCCCTCCAGCAACATGTCGTCCGCTTCGACAATCGTGACATTGCCAGTCGACGTAAAGGTGATCGAACCAAAATTGTGAACGCCCGCGTTGTCGAGGACGACGTCTCCGGTACCGACGACAAAACTTGCATTGTTGGTGATATTGAGCTCGTCCGTTCCCGTATCGGTCACGTTGCCACCGGTTCCACCGTTGATCAAGGTGTTGACATCCAAGGTGTTCGCATTCACCGTCCCCTGGAAATCAACATTTCCACCGGCGTCGATCGAAAATACATCCGCGTTGACGTTTCCAAAGATGAGTGCGTTTGTGTCATCGATAAATACGTCATCTGCCTGGGTTACCGAAACGGCGCCCATGAAATCGTTGTTGGCGTTGATCAGGGTGATGCTGTGTGCTGTTCCGGCGTCAAAAGTCGAGGTTCCGGTAACGGTCAATTGACCCCCGACAAAATCGGTGATGATTCCACCCGTGCTGTCATTGTTTCGATCGGTATCGACATCCAAGTTGCCACCAATCACCGCGTTGCCTTGAAACGAAACAAAGCCTTCGGTGTCAATGTCGACATTGCCCGACGCGTTAAAAGCGCCGAATCGAATGGAATTGGCATCATCGATCGAAACATTGTTTGCGTTGGAAACGGAAACCGTATCGCCACTATTGTCTGAATCGAAATCGTTGGTCACGCTCGTCAATGAAATGTCATTGCCGCCCGCATCGAGAGAGGTTGTCCCAACGACGGTGATTGTGCCAGCACCACCATCGGACATGTTTCCGCCTGAAGTCAACGCGAGATCATTCGCGGTATTGTTACCAATGATATCCATCGCATCGTTTTCAATGATCGTCACATTCCCGGCCGAATTGAATGTCAACGTTCCAAACGCATGCGAAGCCGCGTTATTCAAATTGATCGAGGTGCCGTTAAAGTCCGCGAGGTTCGTAACTGCTATCGTCGCACCGGCTTGATCCGTAATCGCACCAGCAGAATCGAGGTCGAGACTTCCGGCCGTATTGGCCAGGCAAATCTCGGTCGCATCATCTTCTTGAATCGAAACAGCACCCGCCGAGTTGAAATTCAACGTGCCGGCCGTGAACATTCCAGCAGGACCGACGGTAACCGAAATCCCCGAGAATGCTGCTTTTCCGCCGACGTTCAGCACATCGCCAGCGTTCCCAAGCAAGTTGACAATTCCAGTCGCGTTGAAGGTTGCGTCGTTGGTGACGACGACCGAAACATTTGCCAGGTTGGAAATATTGCCGGCTGACGAAAGCGCCAGTGAACCTGCGGTGTTGTTACCATCGATGAAGGAGTCGTTGTCTTCTTGGATATTAACGGCACCGCCGGAATTAAAGTTCAACGCGCCGGCAAAGAAAGTCCCTGCGCCGCCAATCGATATCGATGTCCCATTGGCAATGACACGATTCGCAACGTTCAAGGTGTCGCCAGCGTTGTCGTTCAGCGTGATGCCATTGGTCGCCGTGAGGTTGGCTTGACCGTTAACGACGATGCTTGTGTTCGCGGCGTCGGTGATCGACCCGGCCGAAGTCAAGTTCAACGTCCCGGACGTGTTCATGTCGCAAATGATCGTTGCGTCGTCTTCTTGTATCGTTACCGCACCAGCGGAATTGAAATTCAGCGAGCCGGCCGTAAACTGTCCCGCCGGGCCAATCGTGATCGTGGTGCCGGTGAAGGCGGCTTTTCCGCCGACTGACAGAACGTTTCCAACGGCTTCTGTCAAAGTAATCGCGCCATTGGCGGTAAACGCTGCATCGTTGGTGACATTGACAGTCGCGCCAGCTTGATCCGTAATCGTGCCGGCGGAATTGAGGTCCAAACTTCCAGCCGTGTTCGCCAAACAAATTTCAGTCGAGTCGTCTTCCTGAATTGCCACCGCGCCGGCCGAATTGAAATTAATCGAAGCTGCCGTAAAAGTGCCGGCGGGTCCCACCGTAATGGAAGCACCGCTGAAGGCGGCTTTTCCGCCAACATTCAGAACATCTCCTGCGTTGCCCAACAAGTTAATCGCAGCGCCCGCATTGAACGTCGCGTCGTTGGTCACAATCAGCGAAGTGTTGGCCAAATTCGAAATCAATGACGTCGAATTCAGGACAAGCGAGTTGGCCGTGTTGTTTCCATCAAGAAAGGTTGCGCTGTCCTCCTGAATGTTGACGGCACCGGCCGAATTGAAATTCAAAGCACCGGCCAAAAACGTCCCGGCACCCCCAATCGTGATCGAAGTCCCGCTGGAAATTACCCGGTTGGCGACATTCAGCGTGTCGCCTGCATTGTCGTTCAACGTGATTTGATTGGCGGCCGTAAAGGTCGCTTGACCGGTGACGACGATGCTGGTGTTGGCTGCGTCGGTGATCGAACCCGCTGAATTCAGATTCAGCGTTCCCGCGGTGTTGTTCCCGGTGACTTCCGTGTTGTCAGCTTCAACGATCGTCACACTGCCCGTTGAAGTGAAACTAATGGTCCCAAAGTTGTGCACGGCCGCGGTGTCAAGATTGACATCGCCCGCGCCGACCACGAAGTTAGCATTGTTGGTAACGTTGAGCTCACCCAGTCCGGTGTCGGTCACGTTGCCGCCGGCTCCACCGTTGACGAGTGTGTTGACATCAAGACTGTTCGCGTTAACCGTCCCCTGGAAATCAACGTTTCCTCCCGCGTCAACCGAAAGGTCATTCGCGGCAACATTTCCAAAGATGATTGAATTGGCGTCATCAATGGTGACATTGTTGGCATTGGTGATGGTTACCGCGTCACCGCTGTTGTCCGTGTCAAAATCGTTGGTAACACTCGTTAAAGAAATGTCGTTGCCCCCGGCATTCAATGCCGTTGTTCCGGCAACCAATAGGGACCCTGCACCGCCATCGGTAATCAGGCCATTGGCGGTGATGTCCAGGTTGCCTGACTGTGCGTCGATTCCGGTGATCGATACGCCGCCTCCCGCATTGACCGTCAAGTTCCCGTTGGTTGAGGTCAAATTCAAGTTGGTAATATCGTCGACATCGGAGATCGATGTATCGTTGTTGCTTGTTCCGGCCAACGTGTCGAAATCATTGGCCGCGTTATTGAGCGTAGCTGTATCCACGTTGAACGATAGATCCGTCATCTGAATGCCGGCCGTTTGAGTCAAGTTCCCAAACGTTCCGTTTCCAGCGTTAATGTCGAAGTTGCCATTGAACGAAAAGCTTCCAAATTCGACATCGAAGGTGTCGGCGGTGTCATCGGTCATAACGATCGATACAAGATCTCCGCCCGCATCGGTCACCGTCAGTGTATTGGTCCCCAAGCCAGCAATGCTCGCGCCCATTCCGCCGGATGTATCCATTCCCGACCAAACGCCATCACCCAAAGTGAATATGTAATCATTGCCTGCGCGAGTGATGGTAACGTTGTCGGGATCCAATGCGTTGGAGTCGACAAAGTTGTTGAGTTGAAGTGAAAACCCATCGAACAGAAAATCTGCGTTCAGCACCTGCCGCTTTTCAAGCTGCGTGTAACCAAAGTCAACATGGGAAGACGACTTTTGCGCAGAAGGCAAGTTTTTTTTGTTGCGCCGAAAGAAGGGAATCATGATAAGACCAAAGCGGCTGAAACCAAGGAGAATAAGGATCCATTTTAGTCAAAAGGCACTGGAAAACCAAAACTTTCAGCAAACTTTGACAATCCGCCAGTTCTTGCGCCGCAGGCAATTTCCGAAACATCAAAAACACTTGGAATTCTGACTTTTTCATGCCGAACGAACTTATCGTAAGCAAGTACCGGAGACGGATTCCATGAACAAACGATTCGCTTTAACGCTCTCGCTGGCTATCGCCGCGATCTCAATGAATGGAAACGCATTTGCACAGAACCAAGATCGGGTTTATCCGATTGTTCCGGTTGTGCCGGTCAAATCGAATGCAGGGGTGATCAGCGATCAAGGCCAACAGTTCTTGATCAGTGATCTGCAAGATCAAGCGAAAACGACATCCCAGGATGACAAGAAGCAGACGATCGAAAACTACTTGCGCCCCATCCAGGAATTGACGGCCAATGGTTCAACCAAGTTGAAACAAAGCAAAGAATTCGACCGGCCAAAAGCCGTTGCTCCTCCGGTCAAAAACGAAATTCCTCGATCGAGCTGGGCCGACTCGACCATGGTCTGGCAAGTCCCGGATATCTGCCATCGTCATCTCTACTTCGAGGATCGTTGCCTGGAGCGTTTTGGATACCACCGCGGTGTCTGGCAACCATCCATCTCGGCCGCCCGGTTCCTGTTCGACGTGAACGCTTTCCCCGGCCGCGCGGTTCGATACCCCTACCGGAGCCTCAACTACTATCCTCTGCAAAGATACAACGATCCTTCGCTGTATTGCTGGTAGAAAAGTTTTTGGCTGAAGCCAGCTAACGGGGCGTTCGTACTTTTTGCTGGCGCAAGCTTTCCGAGCTCTCTGTGACTCTGTTATCCCGGCTAGGATTCACTCGCTTGCGCTTCGTGCTTGTATCGGTTGATGTTGAGGAACCACTCGCTTGCGCTTCGTGCTTGTATTATTTCCACAGCGGTTTCATTTCGTGAAGTTTCCGTTCGCAAAGGGGAGGCTTTTGTTGGTGGCATCGGAATGCATCGTTCACGCAATGCGTTGCGCAAACGAAGGTGATTCAACACCATCGCGGGCGGTGACATGCTCACGCTCGCGTTGAGGATGTAAACCGGTTTGTAAATTCCCCGGTTTCCGAATCCACTGGCTCGCGCTTCGTGCTTGCAGGGGTTGGTGTTGAGGAACCACTCGCTTGCGCCTCGTGTTTGTATTGAGGCCCGCAGAATTCATCGGCTTCTTCGTTTCTTGTGTGTTCCTTTGGAAGTCCCCACGTCCTTCTTCTTTGTGAACTCGTTGCCGCTTCGTTCTCCCTGCTTTGATTGGCTGACGAACCACTCGCTTGCGCCTCGTGCTTGTATGTTTTCTTTCCCTGTAGGCTCGCGATTGATGTTGGGTCCTTGAGGCACGGTATTCAACAAGGTCCGAGAATTATCGCGTTTGGAACTTACCCTGTGCGCTGTGTTTTACTTGGCTTTGACCACTACATCATGTTGCGGTCGAAGGATTGCAACTCGATCGCCGGCAAGAAAACGACAAAACAGACGTAGAATGAAACGATCAGCATGACCAGCACAAGTGCGGACGCCACGTTTTTCTGAAGAGAATTTCCATACTGGAAAATGGAAACTGACAAGTAAAAACCAGTCGCGATCAAAATGATCGCCGGGATGAAGATCGGAAGCCGTGTAAAAATTGACATCTCTTCGCCGCGCAATAGCTGGCGGACGATCGAAGCCGTTTGCTCAAAACGCTGGTAAAGAAAGAAAACGACCAAGCCATTGATCCCCATCAAGGCAATCAAAATCGGCTTGATTTCCTGTGGTCTTTGATCTGCAACCGCCGCTTTCATTGTGCGTTCCCCAACGCCAAGTCTT
>CAYSXI010000004.1:0-84066 GCA_964434955.1 uncultured Pirellulaceae bacterium | reverse complement strand
ATCATTCCCAACGATGACGCCCAGGCAGCGATAGACGTATAGTGCAGATGGTGCGGGCCCGCCCAGATGTAAATGAACACCAGCGACCAAAAGTGGATGATGCTCAACTTGTAAGAAAAGACCGGTCGATTTGCGGCTTTCGGCAGGAAGTAATACATCAGGCCGAGAAAAGGCGTGGTCAAGAAAAACGCGACCGCATTGTGGCCGTACCACCACTGCATCATGGCATCTTGCACACCCGCGTAAATCGGCACGCTTTTGAACCAACCAACCGGTACAACCAGGTTGTTGAAGACATGCAAGATGGCAACCGTCACGATGGTGGCGATGTAAAACCAGAGCGCCACATACATATGTCGTTCACGACGATTCAGTAACGTCATGAAAAAGTTGACCCCAAAGAACCCGACCCAAACAACTGCGATTGCAAGGTCGATCGGCCATTCAAGCTCCGCGTATTCCTTGCTTTGCGTATATCCGAGCGGAAGCGTAATGGCCGCAGCCACGATAATCAGTTGCCAGCCCCAAAAATGGAGCTTGCTCAAGACATCGCTCCACATCCTTGCTTTGCAAAGACGCTGAGTCGAATAGTAAACCGCTGCAAAGATCGCGTTTCCGCCAAATGCGAAAATCGCGGCATTGGTATGAACGGGTCGCAAGCGACCAAAGGAGATGTATTCCATGAACGTCAGCTGCGGCATGACCAGCAAGACAGCCACAATGACACCGGCGATGGTACCTACCAGGCCCCAGACCAACGTCGCCAGCGCGAACATTCGGACGATTCCATCGTCATAAGTGAAACGATCCAGTTCAAACGGTTTTCGTGGAACACTTGCATTCGAATTTGCATCCTGATTTTGATTTCCCGAAAGCGAGGTTTCTTCAATCGACATTGGAATCCTTTTATGAATGGAAAGACCCTGGGCCTACCATGCGAATTTGCACGTTGTGCCAAATTGCAAAACCAATGCCAATTGAAGATTTGATCCATTACCGTCCAAAGCGCGCACAATTTGGCCAAGAAAACACGAATTGACGCGCGCTTGTTGGAACCGACTGGTGACAAACAGCGCGCTTTTCAGTGAAGCGGCGCGCTATAACGCACAGAACGCGTCGAAGGAGATCCCGTGCCGCCCATTTTTGGGCTAGATCGTTGCGGCAATATCCGAACCCGGAACATTGGGTGGTTCCGGATTCCAATTCAGCTGATTTTCTGGGAAAACGAAAGCAACGCACCTACTGAAAACATGAAAAACTTTCTCGTTATTGATTTCGAAGCGACCTGCTCCAGCGACCGGTCCATCCCCCGCGAGGAGATGGAGATTATTGAGATTGGGGCGGTGATGGTCTGCCACCACAAGCTGGAGCCGTTGGATGAGTTTCAGGCCTTTGTCCGTCCATTGCGAAACCCGGAGTTAACCAGTTATTGCCGGGAGCTGACGAGCATCTCGCAGCGACAGGTCGATTCCGCGGCGACCTTTCCCGAGGTCATCGAGCGACTGAGTGCTTGGGTAAGGAACCGCGCGGCCTTTGTATTCTGTTCTTGGGGAGACTACGATCGTCGACAACTTCGGCAGGATTGCCGCTGGCATCAAGTCGAGTATCCGTTCGACAAAGAACACATCAACTTGAAGCAGAGTTTTGCCAAGATCCATGGACGAAAGAAACAGGGCGTCAAAAGTGCCCTGGGTTCTGTTGGCCTTTCTTTCGATGGGTGCCACCATCGAGGCATTGACGACGCGCGCAACATTAGCCGCTTGTTGCCATTTATTTTTGGCGGTGGCTCGGCTATCGAGGCTGAAGCGTGAGGCGAATTAACGTTCGCGGTAGACAATTCGACCTTTGGTCAGGTCGTAGGGCGACAATTCCACGCGCACTTTGTCACCTGGAACAATTCGAATAAAGTTCTTGCGCATTTTTCCAGCAACATGGGCCAGCACCTCATTGCCGGTTTCCAACTCAACTTTGAAGCGCGTATTGGCCAAAGCTTGAGTCACTGTTCCATTGACTTCAAAAGATTCTTCTTTGGGCATAAAACCTCCATTGGGAAATCTGAACTGAATGGGGAAAGTTCCAGAGGAACGCATTCAGTCTAACGAATACCAATAATCATCGGGGAAACCCGTCGATTATCAGAAAATAACGACGTTCGCTTTCAACTCATCTTATAAGCAAACCGAATCAGGAGTCCAGACCATCGAGGCCCAGTTTTAACTGGGAAATCAGGGTTTCTGCCGACTCCAAGCCGATACTCAGGCGAATTGTTCCGTGAGAAATAGCGAGCGCCGCAAGCTGTTGCTCATTCAGCGTCCGATGGCTGGTCGATCCTGGGTGAGAGAGTGTCGTCGCCGCTTCCCCCAGGGACGGGCAGAACGGGATCTCGACGTTTCGAATCAGTCTTTCGGCCCATTCGATCTGCTGTAAATCAAACGACAATAAATTGGCAAAGCAGGTTCGCTCTCCAACCAGTTCAAACTGTCGGAGCGAAATCTCGCGATCGAGATGGCTTGGAGAACCGGGGTAGTTCGTTGTACGAACCGCCGGATGTTGCTCCAGGAATTTCGCCACCGATTCCGCCGTTCTGGAAGCATGAAGCATTCGAACGGCCAGCGTCGCAACGCCTCTTTCAGCCAGCCAACAATCGAACGGAGCCGATGCGAGGCCCCAGGTCGAACTAATGGCATTCAGCCCAAGACCATCCAACCCCTGCCAGATTGACTTTCGGCCGCAGAGAAAACCAAGCATCAAATCGCCGTGGCCGTTCATGAATTTGCTCAAGCTTTCCAGAACCAGGTCCGCCCCATGCTTGAGCGGCTGACAAACGATCGGCGTCGCAAACGTATTGTCGACCAAAAGCAAGGCATCGTTCGCCTTGGCAATCTTTGAGATCGATTCAATGTCTGCGACACGCATCTGCGGATTCGAGATCGTCTCTACGATGATCATTTTCGTGTTGTCGCGAACGGCCGCCTCAAATTCAACCAGATCACAACAATCAGCTTCGCCGCTCTCGATTCCGAATCGCGAGAGTTGCCCCGCAACCAGCGATGTTGTTTTTCCGTAAAGTCGGTTGGACAACAAAACGTGGTCACCGGATTTCAGATAGGCCACCAAAGCCAGAGTCAGCGCGGCCATGCCGGAAGACGTTACGGTACCGAGAACGTCTTCATTGAGTGATGGATGATGGTGTAGCTTGGCACATTTGTTTCCAAGCATGTCCGAGTTGGGGTGGCCGTCTCTCTGGTAGGCGTAACCCGGGCTTTCACCGGCCAAGATCGCGTTCGCCAATTCGGGGTTGTCACAGACATAGGCGGTGGATGGGTAAATTCCGGGACGCGAAGGGCGTGTCATCGGAATGGAGTCGTGTTCGGATTCCGGGCAAATATCGATCGGCTTCTTCATGGCAACAATTTTTTCTTTGAACAGCTTTCGCTCGGCCAGTAATCCATGTCCAATGGAATGATGTCATCGGTGGAAATCCATCGCAGTTGACTCCTTCTTGATAACGCAACCCGCGTTAGAACAAAAGTAGTTCGTAGCATGGCCGAACCATCGATTTCGAAAAACCAACCCCGCCGGGTACTTTCACTGTTCGACAGTGTGTGCATTATTGTCGGCACCATTATTGGTGCCGGGATTTTTGCCATGCCGGGAATGGTTGCGGGAAACCTGGGATCGGTTTGGTGGGTGATGGGAATCTGGATTATCGGCGGCTGTGTCGCGATGATCGGCTCACTCTGCTTCGCCGAATTGACGACCAAATATGAAGAGCCGGGAGGGGATTACGCCTATTTGAAACTGGCGTATCACCGCCGAGTTGGATTCGCGTTTTCCTGGGCCGCATTTTGGATCATCCGTCCCGGAAATATTGGTTCCATGGCCATGATCTTCGGGATCTATGCCGACCAACTGTTTCACTTGCCGACAAACTACTCGATCCTGATTTACGCCCTGCTGACGGTGCTTTTTCTGAGCGGCACAAACCTTATCGGCGTTCGCTTCGGAAAGACGACTCAAAATGTCCTGACCGTCGCAAAAGTGCTTGGCATTCTTTTGATCGTTGGAACGGCTTTCTTGATTCCGAATCAAGCATCGGAGCTGCGGGCGGGGGGCGCGTTCGCGGGCATGATCGTGGAACAGGGTTCGATGAGTTACGCCACGACCTGGAACTCGTTCTGGCTGGCGATGGTTTTTGTCATGTTTGCCTACGGCGGCTGGAACGATATCGCGTTTGTCGCGGCTGAAGTCGAAAAACCGCAGGTCAATTTGATGCGAAGCCTGATGCTCGGAACAGGTTGCGTGATTGGAATCTACTTGTTGGTTAACTTCGCGTTATCGACCGGGTTGGGATTCAAGGAATTTGCGACCGCCGGTGACCAGGCAACGAAAATCCTGGTTGACAACAAGCTGGGGCATTGGGGCTCGCGATTCTTGAATGCCCTCATTTGTGCTTCGTGTGCGGGAGCAATCAACGGGATGATCTTTACCAGTCCCAGGATATACGCCGCGACCGCGGTTGATTATCCAAGACTCAAGTGGCTTTCAGGCGCGCTGCTTCAAGCTGACAAGGAAGACTCGGGGCAGCCGACACAGAGTTCGGGTTGGTGGCGAGCGATGGTCCTGCAGACCTTTGTGACGATTGCTTTGATGATCGAATGTGGGAGACGCAGCCAGACTTCTGGATTTGAAACGATTACCATTTGCACCGCGATTTACTTTTGGTTCTTCCTGGCACTGACCGTATTTGGCCTGGTTGTTTGCCGTTTTCGATACGACCAAATAAAACGTGCCGGATTTTCGACCCCGTTATTTCCGTTGCTGCCGCTCTTGTTTATTTCCGCATGTGGATTCATGGTTTATCGAAGCTTGACATGGATGCATGCCAACAAGTTGTGGGGATTGACCATTTCAATTGCTGTCTTGATGCTGGTGGGCGTCGGCTTAAGTTTCTTGCTGGGCAATCAAAATTCAGCGGGTGGCGAGGACAAGTAAGCGACGTTCGATCGCGAGGAAACTGTATGGCAACGTTCATCAACGCTTACGAAAAGAATCGGGCACTCGTCATCGAGTTCCGGACTTCGACCATCATGGACGAAGCGACCGTTCAGCAGGTCGGGAAAGAACTGGATTCCGTTGTCGGGCTGACGACCCACAGTCTGGTCGTTGTCGATATGAGCAAGCTGGAAATGATGACGTCGTCCATGCTGGGACGTTTGGTCAAGTTCCAAAAGCGATGCGAAGGCGACAACATCGACTTGCGACTTTGCCAGCTATCGAAGGACATCGCGAAGCTTTTCAAGGTAACTCGGCTCGAAAAAGTCTTTACGATCAAATCAACGCTGGCCAAAGCAAGCGGCTAGTTGAAAGGCGATTGAATCTTCGACCTGGGAAGGAATCGGCGTTTCGGTCCATAGGGCTGTTTTCCATTGCGTTTCCGGCGGATCACGTGGCTTGGAGCGCACGGAATCGTGACGGGGATTGTATCGACGGCACGCTTATCGATGTCGAATGATCATCGTCTCGTCCGGGCCGGCCTTGGAGGTGTGCGTGGTTCCATCCGGCCAGCGGATTTCAACTTGGACATTTCCCGAATGTTTGCCCAGTCCGAAGTGGAACGTGGGGTCATTCTGGTTGCCTTGACCCACCGCACTCGTCAGTTGACGAGACATCACCACTTTTCCATAGCGAATTCGGACCTGTGTGCCGATCAGCGAGCGATTGATTTTTTTGGCAACCGTGGCCTCGGTTCCTTCGAGCTGTATCCGGATCCAATGGTTATCGTTTCCCGGGTTTTGAAACAGGCGCCCGCCGCTTAAAAGGTCGACTTGACCGTCGTTGTTGAAATCTCCAAAAGCAGATTGGTAGGTTCCGACCATCTGGACATTTGAGCCTTTGGACACGTTTTCAAATTTCCATTTGCCCCGATTCAAGTAAAGCGCGCTCTTGTCTCGCGGATAAACGGTCGAGAAAAAAAGATCGAGGTTCCCATCATTGTTGATGTCGGCCAACGTGGGCGAGGCAAAACTTTCCTGCCATTGGAGCCCCGCATCCGCGCTTTCGTCCTTGAATTTGTAGCCGCGCTTCGCGCCAAGATTCCTCAGGAACTTGGGGCGGTCCTGGTAGGCAGGCGGGTGGCTAAAGTTGCCCACGAACAGATCGAAGTTTCCATCATTGTCCAAATCGCCCCAGGCAGACCCAATGGTGTGACCCCAAGCTCCAAGCTCCCCGTCGCCGTCAGTTCCCGTCTCCGCCGCGACATTCTTGAATTGACCTTTACCGTTGTTTTGCCATAGCAGGTTGGGAAACAATCGGTAGTTGGAAACATAAATATCCACATCCGAGTCGTTATCGTAATCACAAGTCGTGATTCCACGGGCGGTCCGAACGGTTTTCTGTCGCCAAACCTCAACAAACTTGCCATCACGATTCTCAAGAATGACATCCAGGTAATTTGCCTTTTGCCAGATTTCATAGCCGCCGACATAAAGATCGAGATCCCCATCTTTGTCCATGTCCAACCAGGCGGCGCCCAGGCTGACGGCCATCGGAAGCTTGGGGAAAGCGTCTTTAACGACTTCGAATTTCTTGCCCTCGATGTTTCGGTAGAGCAGGGGCTTCCCATTGAATGCATAGGCGTCTTCGAATCCATCGTTGTCGAAGTCGCCCCAGGTCGCTGTCGCCGCAAAACGATGCGGGCTCAGTTCAAACTTCTTCCCGTTCCGGTTTCGCCAAAGTTGATTCCCGGATTGAATGTCCATCCATCCGTCGTTGTCGTAGTCCACCCAAGCGGCGGTGCCACCAGAAAGTCCGGTGAGGCCCAGATCTTTCGTTACGTCCTTGTAAGCAAACTGGCCAAAGGAAGGTGTCGAGAAGAACACGAACCAACAGGAAATCAAAACGAGAGCAGCAATCCGCATTTGGTTTCTCACTTTCTGACCGAGAGGAGGCAGCACAAACACGGTTATTTTGGTTGCGGTGAGTGCAAAAAAAAAGTCCCGGCAAACAGCCGGGACAGGTGATATCAGGTTGGGAAAATGAGCAGCAACTATTTGGAACTGTCCTTTTCCTCTTTTTTATCAGCCTTTTTGCGAACGAATACTCGCTTGGTGGCGGGCATCGAGCTGTATTTGATTTCCGCTTCAATTTTGTCTTCGTCGACAAACTTCACGACGACGCTCATCATGATGATGTCTTCCTGGTCGGCAAGATCCATCCAAAGCGTCTTGCCGTCCTGTTTGACGGGCTTGAAGTTCAAGTTGAATCCGAAGCCAGCGGGGCCAGAAGCTTTGTAGGCGAACTTGCCCGAATCGTTAAAGCTCATGGATTTGAATGCGGTCAAGCTTTCGATCGAAACGGCGCCAGCGGGAAGGTCGGTGTCCTTCTTGGGCTTTTCTTCGCCCGCTTTTTCCCAGACCCAGTCGCCGACAATTTTCTTACCAAGACCTTCAGAAGCTTCTTTCGCTGCTTTTTCTGCGGAAGTCAAACCGACTTTCGCGGCAGGTTCCATAACACAGATAGAACCTTCATCCTGGTACATCATGTAATAGATGTCGTGCTTGGTATCGTGACCAATGGCTACGTGTTTGCAACCACCACCAATTTTTGCGCGACCAACAAACGAAATCAGTTCGCCATCGGCGTCGTAACGTTTGATGTTCCCAATGCTGGATTCGGCCGCCAAAACTTCGCCGTTGTTGCAGCAGCGGATATTCATCGGGTTGCAGCATGATCCCCAGCCAGCTTGGTCGCCTTTCATGGCACGTTTTCCGAACTTGTTGATTTGCTTGCCGTCACGATCATAAATTGCCACCTGAAATTTGGTGTTTTCCGCAACGTAAAGATGCTCGCCGCGTGCCTGGATATCCATTTGGCCACAGCAACCGGAAACGTTTTCCAAGACACGTTCGGGTTCGTCGAGTTCCTTGTTGACTCGCCAGATTTCGTAACCGTAAGTGCCGGGTGCGGCACAGGTAACGAATACGTCTTTGTCGTTGATTGCGATCGACTTGATTTCTTTCGCTTGTTGCAGCGACTGTTCAATTCGCTCGTCGGTTGGCTCGTAGAACGACTTGAGGCTGTCGCGATTCTGCTCCAGCATCGTGATCTGCTGTTTGAAGCTCTTCAGCTGTCGAACTTGACGCTTGGTACGTTCTTCTTCTTCGACTTCCTCAATCGCTTCGATCTTCTCTTTGATTGTTTTGATTTGTTTTTCGGAGGTCGCGACATACTCTTTGTATTGCTTCTCCATTTGTGCCGTGATTTGTTCACGCAACTCTTTTTCGTCTTTCAAGCTCGGTGAGCTGATTGACTTGATGGTTTCGCCGACTGCGTTGAGCTTGGCAATTTTGCCATCGCCGGCAAGATAGATGAAACCGCTCTTATCGATGTTGATTGCGGTGGCGCTGAAATCGAGTGGGATTTCATTGACCAGCTTTTGCTGGTGATTGTACACCTGGAGCAGAGCAGGGGTCTGGGTGGTCTTCATTTCGTACTTACCGTCTTTGAAAACCGCCTCGGCAAATTTGCCACCGACCACAGCAAGGACTTCACCACTTTCATTCAAGCAGAAAGTGTGCAACTTGACCTTCTCACCTTTGTGGCGAGGCACGAAACTTTTCGTTTGCTTGTGGGTTGGCTTCAGGTTCTTGGGAGTTTTTTTCTTTTCCTTCTTCTTGTCATCTTCCGACTTCTCAGCAGGAATGACTTTCAGCGCCGGAACAGCCTTGGCCGCGGTCGCATTGTTGGATTTTTCTTGTTCTTGGAAAGCACCAACCTGGACGGTCAGGCCAAACACAAGACTGAGGGGAATCATGCACGCAATCAGTTTTCTCATCCAAACGCTCCTGGCGTCAATTTTCGGGGTGATGGGCCAACTCATTTGGTTGACCACGCGAGAGACACAACAATGTAACACGATAGGCCGATATCGTTGGGCCCAATCCTAACAAAACAGCGGGCCCGTTCAGACGGCACCATTATATTTCATTCTCGAATCAAAGAAAGTTTCATTTGTCGGCCGATTATTGCTCAAAAAACCCAGGTTTTTCAAAAAATGCAAGCGAAGCTGCCAATACGTTATGAATTCAACATTCGCTGCCATTCCTTTTCTACTTTCGGTTAGCAATCGAGGTTTCTAAAACGTTTGGCAGACGCGAGTGAAGTGATAAAGAAAAACGGTTGCTGCATTTGCCACATTTAAGGAATCGATCCCCGCGGCCATCTCCAGGGTTACCCGGCGATTGGCCAATTGCAGTTGCGGTTCCGACAATCCTTTGGCTTCATTGCCAAACATCAAGCAAGTCCGTGAGCGGCGCTTCGCCGCTGGTAATGACTCCGAGTTTGGATCAAGTGTCGCTGCAACGATATCACAATCGAATCGCGACGAAAGTTGATTCATGCATTCATCAAAGTCGTCCGGTTCGATGATGGGAATGTTGAACACATTTCCCATGGAAACGCGGATGACGCGGCGACTGAAGGCATCGGCCGACCTGTTGCCGACAATGATCCCGTCACAGCCAAAGGCAGCGGCGATTCGAATCAGCGAGCCCAAGTTGTCGGGCAATGACGTTTCTGGCGTCGCGAGCAGGGTCCATTGGCGATCCTTCGAGGAATCAGCCAAAAGCACATCGAGCTGTTTTTGCTTGACCCGTTTTCCGCAAGCCATCACTCCCGCGTGAAATTGAAAGCCGACCAGTTGATTGACAAGATCATCCGCGACGATCAGGGGTTCAGCGTTTCCGATATGGGGTTTCATGGACTCCCATTTGGATTTCGCGACCAAAACCGACTCGACTTCATAATCGCTTTCAAGCAGCCGAATCGATACAAGTCTCCCTTCCGCGATAAAGTACGGTGCCCAGCGGGTAAAATTCGTTTTCTTGAGCTCGCGAAAGGGGGCAAGCTGAGCGTGTTCCAGAGAGGTGATCAAGTTCATCGAAAAGACTTGCGATACCGGTTTTTCCCGACGTAGCGTCGGCGTAAATCCTTGTGATGTTTCGATTTAAATCTGTCGAAGGATAGATGCGGCAGAGTTTTTTCAAATTTTGGTCATTATTTGTGACAGAATAAGCCAAAATCTGGAATCTCAAAATTAGACGGCACTCATCTCTGGCCCCGATTCGCCTTCGCCGGACTGCTTTTCGCGTTCAAGGTCCGGGAAGGTAGATGGAAAACGGCCGGTAACATCGAATAGAATTTTTCGCTAAACAGATATCGCAGCAAACAAAATAATCCATCCGTTGGGAGACCAAAATGAAATCTCAATTCTTTCGATTGGCTTTGGTCGCCGTGCTCGGCTTAGGCCTTTCAACTGCAGTTCTTACGGAGTCGTCCGCGCAAGATCTTTTCAACAAGAAAAAAGGCGGGCTGTCCGATGCGTTCTCAAAGAAAAACGACAACAAGAAAAGTTCGGCTAACCGATCCGGTTACGACTTTGAAAAAATGGAAAAGTTTGTTCTTTCCAATAAATTCAAAGACACCAAGAAGGTAACCGAACTTGGTTATCGGTTTACCTACGATTACAAAGACTGGACGCTGCCAACGGTACTCGAAATCAGCAAAAGCAAGACCAATATCTGGGTCACGATGGTTCTGAAACGGCCCAAGATCGATCCACTCGAATATCCCGATCGCCTGCTGAAGTTGCTTGAGTGGAACGGCACCTACGGCGATAGTTTTTTCTCCGTCATCCCAAGCACCAAAGCGATCACTTTGGTCGGAGCGATCCAGCTGAATGGCCCAATCGAAGACAAGGACATCAAGGAGCACTTGGATTATCTCGGGGGACTGGCGATCCGTACTCAAAACCTCTGGGACACCAGCAAATGGGCGGACGCACCCCAGCATGTTGGTAAATGGGCAGGCGAAGACGGAAACAGCATGAAGCTGGAGCTGACACGGAATGGCAAGTTCGTTCTGACCAGCGGAACCGGAAACGTGACCAAGGGCAATTACACGCTTGCCGACGGCACGCTGACCATGACCGAGGCGACGACGTCCGGCGCGGCCGGCGAAAAAGTTTCTGGCAAGATCAGCTTTTCTGATGCCAACCACTTTGTCCTGAAGGTTGGTGACAACGAGTTGAAGTTCGTTCGAAACTGACGCTTGATCAAACCTGAAATGTTTCAGAGCCCGGTCTCAACAACCGGGCTCTTTCAACGTTGACGCGAATTCAACGCTGCTCCAAGGCGATTCCAAAACTTTGCCAAGCAAACTGTGCAAGCCATGAACGATCGATCTCATTTTCATCCTCGGTTATCAACGGCCATTTTGTGTGTGACGGCGACCTTGATGCTTTGCCAGGCCGGCCTGCTGAGTGCCGACGAAAAAGTCTACGCAAAAACCGTCAAGTCCACGGTCTGGATCGTCGCGAGGAAATCAACGGGCTCGGGGATTTTGATTGACAAAAAGAACCGCCTTGTCGTTACTAACGAGCATGTCGTCGGCGAAGAGAAAACCGTTACGATCTTTTTTCCGCATGATGCAAACGGTCGATATGCCGCCCAGCGAAAACACTACATGGATCGCATCAAGACACTTGGGATCAAGGGCAAAATCCTGGCGACGGACGAGCAACGTGATGTCGCGATCGTTCAACTTGAGCGGCTTCCCAAGGACGTTGAAGCGATCGCGATTGGAAAACCCGCACAGCCTGGTGCGGAAGTCCATTCGATTGGGAATCCAAGCGATAGCGATGCGCTCTGGGTCTACACCTCGGGACAAGTTCGAGCAAACTACTACCGGATTTTTTCCACGTCCAAACGTCACCGGATGCAGGTATTGGAAACCCAGTCTCCGATTAATCCGGGAGATAGTGGCGGTCCGATCGTGAACAACAAATCGGAATTGGTTGGCATTTCCCAGTCGTTTAGTACCAAGGGACGACTGATTAGCCACGGTGTTGATATTTCCGAAATTACCTGGTTTTTGAACAAGGTGCGTTCGGCGGACAAAAGTCTCGCCAGCGAGAAACCAGCCGACAAGAATTCGAAGAACGCAAAGGGCGATTCCAGTTCTGGGTTCACCAGTCGCCAAGTCGACGTTGGAGCCGGGCGCAAACAAAAGGTCCTTGTCGCCCATCAAATCGACGAATACCAGAAGATCAAAACCCGTCGCGTTTGGTCGCTGGCCATGTCTTATTCCGACAAGGTACCGGCCAACGCGGCAATGGAAATGCTTGAGCAAAACTCGGTAACCAAAATTGGTGGCTGGGTTATTGAGAAAGGCAATGACGGAAAGACTCATTTGATCTTTCTGGCCCATGCCAATGTGCAAGCGGCTGACGACGAAATGGACTCGATCATCGAGTACGTCGGCAAAGTTGCTGATGCAATGAAGAAGAGACTGGATCGCTAGTCGAGCTGCAAACGCGAGTATGGAAACAGATTCCGAATCCACGCGCGACCGAGCCGCCAGTGAGCCGACCCTTTCGAAGGAGAGGGTGAGTTTCATTGACTCCCGTCCTTCCGACTCGCCCGAAAATCAAGTCCGCGGTTTTATCTACTTTTCGGAGCGTCCCGGCACAAGAATATCCGTTTTCTACTCGGCGGTCATTCTTCCCCTCATTTGTTTCACTTGTTCCGGAATGGACTTTCATTGGGGCAGTTTTGAGCCCTGGCAATCGGGAAGCCTTCGCGTTTACTTTGGCCTCCTCTTCACGTGGCCCATCCAAGTTTGTCTTTACCCGCTTGTATTATTCAGTATGGCGGGGGCGGCGGCTTGGAGCTTCGATCCCAATGCGGCTGCCAAGAAATTCTGGGTCCAATTGGGAATCCTCGCAGGCGTCCCTTTGTCGTTCTTCCTGGCGCTTTTTGTGTTTTGGGGCGACCCCCTGACGATGGGTATCGCTTTTATCATTGGCGCCTTTAGCTTTGGCGTTGCCTGGCTGATTTGTTCATTGGCCAATGTCGCCAAACCGGTTTATGTCGTGGCAACATTGTTGGGTCTGTTTCTGTTGGTTTGGTTGGCGGGAATTGTCTATGTCGCAACACAGGATGACGGGCCCTTGTTTCCATCCGTCCTGGCCCCGCTCATTTTTCCGGCCATTTTTGGCGGCGCACCCATGACTTTTTTTGCGTTTGTCCTGTTGGCCTCAAACGTGATTGGCAGAACAAAGTCCTTTCAGTTTTCCATCGGTAAGCTGTTGGCGGCAACCACTTACGTGGCCGGAATTTTGACCACCTGGAAGTTCGCCGTCGACTGGATCTTGATTGAGTATGCGAAACTACCGGTCGAGGACCCCAACTGTTTCGTGTCGACAGCCGCCGCAACTGGACACCCGAAATTCGTTGGCAGTCGAATCGAAAAGAACTCGCTCGAATTTGACATCCGGGTCAACGACCAGATGCGATGGTTAAAGGCGGGTGAGTTGGTGATCAAAAAGTCAATTCCGAAAACCCATCAAGCGATGAGAGTCATTTACAACTGGCTCGGCCCCAAGTTGGCCCACGCCGTTTCCCGCTCAAAACTTCTTGCTGATTTTGCGTTCTTGGCCCTCAAGCCATTCGAACTTGTCGTTCGTCTTTTGTTTTGGCTGATCGGCGTGGAAACCGGCCTGGTCAAGCGGATTTATCGCGCCAAACCCTGAGCGTCAAAACCACGAGCTAAAACCCTGAGCTAAAACCCTGAGCGTCAAACCGTGCCTGGATCCGCGTTATGATTGCGATTCTGCCCAGCTTTGCAGCATCTGGAATTGTTCAACGAAACCATTCTCGTCGACGCCCGTCGGAGATTTGAAGAAGCTGGCAAGATGTGTGAGCAAACCGGTTTCGCCATTTCTCGCGGAAAGTTCCGTGAATCGAAACAGGTCAATTGCCAGTGGTGCAGCCAGGATCGAATCACAGCCCTGCCATGTGAACTGCAAGGTCATGGGGGTCCCGAGGAATCCTTGAAAATGAATATGATCCCAGGCTGTTTTCCAGTCCCCCAGACTTTTGATGTACTCAATCGTAACAAGCGTCTGCGGCGAATAGCCGAGGATCTGATGCAGCAGTTGATCCTTGCTGGTAACTTTGGTTTGTTTGTTGACCGGGTCGTCGAGGACAGCACCATCCCGGTTTCCAAAAATGTTGTGGCCAACCCAGCTCATGACGTTGAGATTTCGTTGGGCAAACATCGGCGCCAAAACACTTTTCATCAGGGTTTCGCCTGTTTTCCCGTCGCGCCCCATGTGGCAAACTTGTTTTTCGTTCGCAAGTTCTTCAATGGCTTTGCAACTGGAACCCAGTGAGGGCGTGAAGTTGACGTAAGGCATTTGAAGCTGGAGCGCAGCGATCGCATAGATGGAACTTGCTGCCAACGGGAATCGACGCGGCTTGTCCAACAACTTTTCCAACTCGGCCCAGGTTCCTGGAACCATGTCCGAATCGATGGGCGGTTCGGTCGAAGTCAAATTCAAGACAATCACCCGGTCCAGGTTGTTGTCGCTTCGGAATTTTTTCAGGTCACGTTTGACTTTTTCCAGGGCTTCTCGCGGCGATGACTTTTGCTGCCGCAAATTCGCGTCCGCCAGTTTCTCGATCGTTGATCCGACGTTCGTCAAAATTCCGGTTTTGATATTCTTGTCGACTCGCAGCAAATCCGAACGAGTCTTTTTCAACATCTCCGGGTCAAACATGTTGCTTTCCCGGTGCAACATCTGGACTTCGTCCAGCAAAGACGCTTTTCGGATTTCGTGCCCGCCGATCACGATTTCCGACCATTGGGCAAAATCGAGATGTTGGAACTCGGGCATCTCACTGGCGAGGGCGATGGGCTCCGAAAGCTTTTTTCGAAACGCCAGCAGACCAACGATGGTCGTTGCGGCAACAGCGCCTTTTGCACCTAGAATCCAAAGGCCGACTTTACGTTTGGGCATTATCGAAACTCGTCTCGCTTTTGTGAACTTTTATCTCTGCGGGAATTCGCAAGGTTTCTATTCTGACCACAAACGCGAATTTATAAAATGGACCAGTCCATTATCTTTTTTGAAACTGTGGGCTATTCCCGGGCATCCGTTTCCAACAAAATTGTTCCTTGTCGATCAGATTGACACCCTGTCCATTGACCGATCAACAGGACCTTGTTTGCTGAAACGGGCGAGAAGATATTATGTTTGAATCCATCGAAGGCGCTGCCCCGGACCCGATTTTTGGATTGACGAAACTCTTTCGCGACGATCCAAACCCCGACAAAATCAACTTGGCCGTCGGGGTTTATCAGGACGAAAGCGGACATACACCGGCTTTGGACTGTGTTCAGGAGGCCGTCGTTCGCCTGGCCAACCGGCCGGCCGACCGTCAATACCTGCCGATCGACGGGATCAACGCCTACAACCGTCGCGTCGGCGAGATCCTGCTGGGCGTCGATCACCCCGCATTGGCCAGTCAACGGGTTGTTACCGTTCAGACACTCGGCGGTACATCAGCACTTCGGGTGATCTCAGACACGTTGGCAAGCATCTTCGGGTCCGTAACCGTTTGGGCCAGCAATCCGACATGGGGAAATCACAAACATATTTTCTCGACGAGCGGGCATCGATTCGAAACCTATTCATGGATCGATGAAAGCCGGACCGGGTTGGATTTTTCTCGGCTGATGGAAGACCTGAACGAAATTCCTCGCGGTGACGTGCTGCTCTTGCATGGCTGCTGCCACAATCCAACCGGAGTCGACCCAACTGCCGCACAGTGGAGCGAGATTCAAAAGGTGGTGCTCGAACGCGAGTTGTTGCCAATTTTTGATGTGGCTTACCAGGGCTTTGCCGAATCGCTGGAAAAAGATGTTCAAGTTTTGCGCGAGTTTTGTAACGCGGGCACTGATGTGATCATTTGCAATTCGTTTTCCAAAAATTTCAGCCTGTACAACGAGCGCGTCGGAGGGCTGACCGTTTGTGCGGCCAACTCGGACTCGGCGAATAAGGTGCTGTCTCAAATCAAACGGTGCGTTCGCGGAAACTATTCCAATCCACCTCATCAAGGCGCCGCGTTGGTTGCGGAAGTCCTCGCCGACGCAACATTGCGCGATCAATGGGTCCGCGAGTTGGAAGCGATGCGAAGCCGGATCATCTCCATGCGAACACGGTTTCGTGAAGGTATGTCAGCGCTTTTGCCCGACGCCGATTTCGAATTTGTCACCAAACAGCGTGGCATGTTTAGCTTTACGGGGCTCGACAAAGATCAGGCCGAACGATTGCGGAATGAATTCGCGATTTACCTGTTGAATAGCGGAAGGATCAATTTGGCGGGTCTTTCCAATTTCAATGTGGAACGAGTTTGTGAATGCATCGCCGCGGTTAGCAAGGCGAAGGTCTAGGGCATTTGGGGGGCGGCGGGGAACCACTCGCTTGCGCTTCGTGCTCGTATCGGTGATGATGGATGAAGGCGCAGGGGAGGAACGACTCGCTTGCGCTTCATGCTCGTATTGGTGATGGTGCAGGGCAGGGAACCACTCGCTTGCGCTTCGTGCTTGTATGGCAGGTGCCCAAGTGAAAGGGTGCCCAAGTGATAGGGTGTTCCGTTGAAAAACACCTCGCTGTGAAACCCGCAGCTGAGAAACGCTCAGCTGGACATCCTCAATTGCGGACGGGTGTCGGTCAGTCTATTGTCGCAGCGGGTAAGCGGTAATGATGTTTTTATCTTCGACCACGATCCGAATGAACTGGCACTCGGGAAAACCTTTTCTTTTTCCAACGATTCCCCCGACGTAACCGACCCGCTTTTTCATGTTGACGGTGTAAACGTAGCGCTCGTCCTGTTTATTGATCCGAACACGATTTTTGTCCGCACCGGCAATATGGAACGCGCGGTCAATTAATCTCAAAAGATCGTCTTCGCTTTCGACTTCAAAAACACCGTGTTGTTGGTCACGTTTGGGATCATCCCTCGAGTGCCGCATGACATGTTCAAGTCGGTTTTGGCTATAGATCAGCCCGGAAGGCGTTCGGAATCGACCTCCACCAAGCTCCTCGCGAGTAAACGCCTTCGACTTGTCGCTTTTGGTTCTCGCCTTGTCGGCTTTCGCCTTGTCCGGATTCGCTTTGTCCGGATTCGCTTTGTCCGGCTGATCGACTTTCTCTCCACCCAGGTCGACAACCTGGGGCAACTTGACTCCAAGTGCATTTTCGAGAGCCGGCCTCGCCAAGACGTAGCCGATTAAAAGAACGATGACCAAGCCAAGAAGCAGGAGTCTCCCGCGCAGCCATTTTTGTTCGGGAGAGTTTTCTTGGTTCATCGAAAGCGAATCCTCAATCGAGTTAAATCGTCAAGAGAAGTCGCGATTCAACATCAATCAGATGGAAGTGAAAGGTGCCTCGCGCGGGAGGGACCGCCATCAAAATATGCCGAGTTGATCGCGGGCATCGTCGGTCATCAGGTCTTGTGTCCAAGCCGGTTCCATGACGACCTTGACGTCGACTTCGTCGACCTGCTCCAACTCGCCGGCAAACTTTTTGCATTCAGCAACAAGCTGCGGACCAGCGGGACACATGGGGCTGGTCAACGTCATCTCAATATTGACGTTGAATCGATCTTCTTCGTCCTCTTTCGCGACAACATCAACGACGTATACAAGACCCAGGTCGACGATGTTCACAAACAGCTCGGGATCGATGACTTTTTTTAGTTGTTCTCTGACGGTGTCTTCAGCCAATGGCATGATCTATTCCAAAAGAAGGAGGGAATCGAATTGGATTGGATATCACTCGGTTATTTTAACGTAAATGTCGTCGCCGTCGACTTTAACTTCGTGTGAACCGGTCGCTTCGGTGGCGGGCATCGTCAACGCTTTTCCGTTCCGGATATCGAATTCGGCTCCGTGGCGAGGGCAGGCAATCCGACAGCCTTCCAATTCCCCATCGCTCAAAGTTCCGCCATCGTGCGTGCAAACGTCATCGATGCAATGGTATTTTCCGTCCACTCGCATCAGGATCACCAAGCGATCTTCGGTTTCAACGAGGCGGATTGTAGAATCGTCAACTTCACTAACTTTTGCAACTTTTTGATAATCAGACATAGACACGTTCTAAATACTCAAGCGACGTCAAAAAAAATTCAAAGATTCAGCGATTCCGGAACCATAAAATGGCATTCGGTGACGAATAGACATAAGCCGGGATTGCAAACCAATTTTATTCGGGAGATTTGAATGAGCAAAGAAGTGGGTGGGAAAGAACCAGGTGGCACACCACAGAAATCCAATACGCTGCTGATCGTCCTCGTCGTGATTGCCGTCTTGATTGCGATTCCCGTTTGCGGATGTGGCGGCTGCATCTATATGACTTATCGTGGCGTGAAAACGGCCATCGAAGGCGACGAGAGTTTTCAAGAAGCCCAGCGGAAGGCAGAAACCAACGAGAAGGTCAAAGAGCTTCTGGGGGAGCCGGTGACGGTTGGTAGTTTTTGGAACGGCGGTTCGTACAGCAATCACAATGGCAAAATCGACGTGCGCGCACCGATCAATGGTCCCAAAGGTACGGGAACGCTGGTCGTAAAATCCGGCTTCGGAAGCGAGGATTTCATGCGCGTTGAAATTGGTGACAAGATTATCGATTTGAACGAAGATGAGTAAGCTTCATCCTCGGAAGTTCTCAGAATAATGACTTTTGCTTCTGCGGGTTTTCCAAATCGGGTAGCGCATCGATCCGATGATTCGGGTCGATCGCCACCAACGCCTCTTGCACTTTCTTGTGAAATTCATGGGCCATCGCGACCGCAAAGGTATCGTCGGGCGTGTGCATGAACGCATAGGGCGTCCTGCCCTGGGTGAGCCACTCGGCAATCTGGCCTGACCAATTCTTGATCCCTTCGGCAACCTCTGAAATGTCGTTCCGCCCGATCAAACGAAGAATCGGGAAACTTCCTGTCGTCGTTGTACGAAAAGGCGATTTCGGCTTGCGTTTCTGAGCGGCCTTTTCCGACTCGTCGGCCGGCGGTAGCGAATAAAGCGGGCGCGAATCAAACAGGACGCGGTTCACGTTGGAACTTTGAAGCAGTTCATTCAGACGGGACTCAAAGGGCTCTGAAAAAAAGTCTTTGTGCCGGACTTCAACGGCCATGGGAAACTCTCGAGGCAACTGCCTTAAAAATCGAACCAGGTCGGAGAAATGGTTGGAACCAAACGAAGGTCCCAATTGGATCATGGTGGGCCCGAGACAGCCTTGCTTGGCAAGTTCTTCAAGAACTGGAAAAAAAAGACTTAGCTCCGGTCCTGCATTGACCAATTGTTTCTCATGGGTGATTGCCCCAGGCATTTTCAGCACGAAACGGAATTCGGAAGAAACCTGATCCGCCCAGCGTTTGGCCGAATCCAAGGTTGGAATGCCGTAAAAGGTCGTATTGCCTTCCACGGTGTTGAACTTGCTCGCGTAGTGTTTGAGATAGTCCGATTTGTTTGAGCCGACGGGATAGACGGAACCTTTCCAGCCGACACAAGTCCAGACGGGACATCCAACAAAGTAGGGAAGCGGCATCGGCCTATTCTTTTTCGCCCTTCAACTCATGAAGCAGAACCGATTCAACTTCTGGAGCGTTAACCTTGACTTGATTGTCGACGAGCTCCGTGGGCCGATCCAAACCGACTTTGATGGTGTGAGCAACGTTTCGGTAGACGGGAAGCCGGACCTGATTTCCCGAAGCACGAAACGTGTACAGGATTTCCTGGGTGTCGTTCTCCATCACCTGAACAACAAACGATTCGACTTTGCTGCCGTCTTTTCGACGCACCAACACACCTGGCAATTCGCCGATCGACTTGCGCCCGTCATTATCTTTGGCGTGAACCGTCATTGGCCAACCCGGAAACTGTGCTTTGTCACCATCTCGAACATCCGCAAACCGAGGCCAGCTTTCAATTGTGATGGTTTGTTTTTGCTTGTTGAATCGAACAATGCCAAACCCGTCGGCGCGCTTCGTTTCGTCTTTCCGGTCTTCCGGATTGGCATACGCAAGCATCCGGATGTGGTTGCCAAGGCCGTCCTCGTAGTCGCCCGTCCATTTAAGAGGACTGTCGGGAACCGCGTTTGGCCCAGGCTTTTCATCCTTGGGGTGCCACCAGCGTCCGTAGATCGTGTTGACGATCGCCGGACTCGTGAATCCGTAGGGTCCATCCGCAGGCCCATCGATTCCGTGCTTCACCACAACCGACAAATGCTGATCGCCGCAGAGATGAACGGCCCGCGCCCGACGCACTTCGCGCAAAGCTTTATTGCGTCCGGTCTGGGGCCAACCGTTGGAGTCCAAATCAGCCAGCAATCGATTTTTCGGCGTGCCGTGAAGATGAACGGCTCCACAAAAAGCGGTTTGCGAAAGGACGCACTTCATTTCCGCGCCGGACCAATCCTGACTCCACTCGTTTAGAAACTTAAGCTGTCGATCACCCAGCAATTTCAGTTTTGGCAAGTCAATCGCCGAGCGGTCATAGTTCGGGTCATTGATATGATCGGGTCGGGGACCCATCTTCGGAATTTTTCCCTTCGGGCCACTTTTGAATTTGCGGTCTTCGAGAATGGCGAAGTCGACTCCACCAACACGGAGATTGGTGTAATACACACCGATCCCGCGTCGAATGGGGGTTGCATCGTAGGGATCGGGAAGGTGCCAGGTTTGATGATGCTGCACCATGTTGACGTATTTAACGGGATAGAAAAAACCGCCGTCGGGGCCGGCACCGGTCGAAGCCTTCTTGCCGTTTTCGCCCCAAATGTTGGCCTGGCCGACGTCATGATCATCGGGAATGGTGATCACGGGTCGATCTCGAAGAATATCGCGAAATTGAATTCCGAACTCGATCCAACCCCAAGTATGTTCGGTGTGGCGGTACGTTTGATCACCGGCGAAAAACAACAGATCGGGATCAAGCCGTTTCAGGTTTTCGACGATCTTGGGTCGCGGGCCGGTCGTTCGAGACGAGTTGCACGACAAGTTGCCAACCACAATGACTTCTTTATCGATCGGGTCCTTACGAATCTTCCCGTCAAACGAAGCTTTCTCACCGTGCCGGACCCGGTAGAGAACGTCCTTGGTGTTGTCCCATTTTTCGATTCGGAAGTTGGCGCACCAACCCAACTCACGAACGTTTTCCTTGGCAACGACCTTCCACTGTCCTTCCTGCTTCATTTCAAGTCGCACTTCACGGGACTCGCCCGGCATTAGCGGATAGAGTTGGGCAGAAAGTTTCAGGACGCCACGGTCATGAGTGTAAACGGCAAACGCGACAACTTCGTCGCGGGAAACTTTGAGCTTGGCGTTCTTCTTCTCCCACCATTTGCCAACGGCCTGGCTATCCAGGTTGGGGAACTTGTCTCCGAATGGTTTCTCCTGTTGGGCAACCGCGATTGAGCAACCAAGCAGGATTGCGAGGGGCGCCACTATGGACAAGCGAAAAGAATGCATTTGTTGACTCCGGTGAAATATCATTCAAGGATTGGCTCATTGTAACGCGGATGGATCCCTTTCGCAGTGAGTCGTCCGAGCCGGATGTTAAAGTTACCAAGGCGGAAGTTGAAGGATGGTAATTAAAACTGGACGGGATGATGGCGGAACAAGCAATCTTTCCTGAAAGTTTCTAAATCCGATTTTGCGAGGGCGGTTCAATGAAGTCTTTTCGTTTCCGTTTTGGCTACAATGAATCGTTCTGAGGCATCCCATGAAAAACGGTTCCAGCGATTCCGATCGACTCTTTGAAGAGATAAAGCAAGCCGCGTTCTCTCCCGCGAACTTGTCGCCTACCGATACGCCTGAACCGAAATCCAAGCCACGTTTGTTTCGTCGGAACGTTCCGAATTATGAGGTTCTGGAAGAGATTCACCGGGGTGGGCAGGGCGTTGTCTTCAAGGCGAAACAACTTTCGACCAATCGAATCGTTGCCTTGAAATTTATCCTTCAGGGCACCTTTGCCACGCCCCGACAAAAGTTTCGTTTTGAGCGAGAAGTTGATCTTGCTTCTCGGCTGAATCATCCCGGCATCGTTACGATTTACGATAGCGGAATCTCCGAGAACCAGCCCTACTGCGCGATGGAGTTTGTCGATGGCGAACCACTATCAAAGATTTCGTTTGGCAGTCAGCGATCGGGAAGGTCCTCGTATCGTCGAACCGTTGAGTTGTTCCTGGAAGTTTGTGAGGCCGTCGGATTCGCACACGAGCGCGGCGTGATCCATCGAGATCTCAAACCGGCGAATATCCTGGTCGACGGCGAAAACCGACCGCACGTCTTGGACTTCGGGCTCGCCAAGCTGATGGAAGAAGATACCATCGTCGGTCATTCTCCGAGAACCATGACCGGCGAATTTGTGGGAACCCTTGCCTACGCGTCTCCGGAACAAGCCCAGGCGAATCCAGAACTGATGGATACGCGAAGCGATGTCTATTCCCTGGGGGTCGTCCTCTACGAATTATTAACGGGCCGCTTGCCCTATGATGTAACGGGCTCCATCGTGGAAACGTTGTCACATATTTCAGGAACGGATCCGACGAAACCATCGCGGTACTTGAACGGCCTGGACGACGATCTGGAGACAATTTTACTCAAGTCCCTTTCCAAGGATCCCAGCCGACGCTACGCCAATGCGAAATTGTTGGCTGCCGACTTGAAACGCTACCTTGATGGGGATGCCATCGATGCCAAGCGGGACAGTACTTGGTATGTCTTTCGAAAAACCGTCGCCAGGCATCGACGACTTGCGATGGCGGCATCGGCCGTGCTCGCGACGATGATCGTGGCGTTGCTGGTCGTTTCGATTTACTACTGGCAAGCGGTCGAGGATCGCAACCTGGCCAAGAAATCACAGGCAGCCGAAAAAAAGGCCCGCGGATTGGCGGTTGAAGAAGCCCATAAAGCGAACCTGGCCAGAGAAGACGAATCGTTCAACGCGATGACGGCCAGGATCGCTGCAGCTGACGCTTCATTGCGTCTTTATGATGTGCATGACGCCGTGCGAAACCTGTCGGACGTGCCCAAACATCAGCGGGATCTCGAATGGTGGTTGCTACTTGGACGGGTCGACCTGAGTCAAAACACTTCGGCCCAAACCAAGACGGGTTTACGACAGGTACGGCATTCGGTTGACGGGAGACAAATCCTGGCCGCCGGTCGCGACGCAAAGCTTCGGATTTTCGACAGCCAGTCATTGAAGCTACTTTCGACTCATGAAGTTGGAGGGGCAGCGGTTTCCATCGCCTTGCACCCGAACGGTGACCAGGTCGCAGTCGGGTTGATCGATGGGGCGGTTGAGATCTACCAGCGTGAATCCTTTGAGCGCGTCGCGACGTTTCAGGCCGGTAGCCAAAATGTCAATAGCTTGAACTACTCCAAAGACGGAAACTACCTGGTTGCCAGTTGCGGATGGGACGGACAAACGCCCGGTGTGACGTCCCTCTGGTACGTCAAAGACTATTCTCTTAAACGACGATTCATGAAACACGAGGGACCGCACTTCGCATCGGCGATTGATCCAGAACAAAAGATTCTGGTGACGGCCGACTTTGAAATCCGAATTTGGGATTTTGAAACAGGCGAAGTCATTCGAAAACTGGACGGTCATGGCGATTGGATTAGCGACCTGGTGATCAGTCCGAGCGGAAAGTGGATTGTGACAGGTGGCAATGATGGACTTATCAAGGTTTGGTCGGTCAAAAGCGGGCGTTTGCTGCGCACGGTTTACGGCCATCAAGGCTTTGTGCGTTCCGTTCAGTACACCCAGGACGGGCGGAAACTGATTTCGTCGAGCGACGACCGGACGATTCGGGTCTGGAACGCCTGGACCTGGGTGCCGGATCGTGTGATTTGGGGAAGTGCGAAAGGATTGGAATGGGCGGACCTGAGTCCGGACGAGTCCACATTGGTTTCGTCTTCCGCCGGAATGGTCAAGTTGTGGCCTCTGAATGTCGGGTTTGAAGGTCAACTCCGCCAAGCCGATTTCAGTTCGCTCCGCCATGTGCGGTTTGGAAAGGATGATTCGCAATTGGCTAGCGGAGGTAACTCGGGGGCGGTCAAGCTCTGGAAGTTGAATGAACCACGATCGGTGGAGACCCTTTTTGATGAAAAGGAAAATGTAACGGCCCTCGACTTTTCGCGCGATGGCAAATGGGTTGCTTGGGGGACCGAGAAAGGGATGGTGCGAATTTGCAATTTGCGCGACAGGAAAATCACGCGATTGGAACCCCATCGCGGAAGCGTTGTTGGTATTCAGTTTGACCAGTCTTCCCAAGAAGTGTTTTCGGGAGGCCAGGACCGTCGCGTCATTGTCACCCGGTTGGACGATTTGGAAAAGAATCATCGAGTCATCGAGTTTGAGAATCCCATCCGCGGCATGGCCGTTCATTCCATGACCAATCAATTGGCGGTGGTAACGGGCAAGTCCCTCGTCGTAAAAAACGCAGAAAGTGGTGAGTTGATTCGGCATTGGGAACGCAAGCCGATTCCCTTTGAAGTCTTACGATCGCCGATCGCATTTTCGCCTGACGGAAAGTCGGTGGCTTTCACGGGACGGCACATGGAGGTTCATGTCAATGCAATCGAGAGCGGAAAAACCACGGCCGTCTTGGCCGATCACGTTGATGGCATTCAGGACTTGAGTTATTCGCCCAGCGGCAGGCGGCTATTGACGACCGCCAGGGACGGTAAAATCAAATTCTGGGATACCCAACGTCGTACGGTGGTTTACACGCTTCGGGATCTCAACGGCTATGCCAACACGCTTTCGGTCAGTCCCGATGAACGCCGATTTGCCGTGGGGACATTTGGCGGTTCCATCCTGATTTGGGACACGAAACAATCGGATCGCAAATGAACATGATGGATCCAACTCGCCCCAGTTTGCTCGTGCGCGTCAAGAATCGCGACGACAACGAAGCCTGGAACGAGTTTTTTGATCTCTACTCTCCGTTGCTATATTCCTATGCTCGAGATCGAGGCCTTTCCCATGACGACGCCGAAGAAATTCAGTCGTCATGCTATGAGTCGATTGTCAAAAATATTGTTTCCTTTGACTATGAATCGGACAAAGGCGGATTTCGTGCTTGGCTCCGAACCATGGTCAATCGGCGCGTAATTGACTTGTTTCGTCGCAAGAAAATGGCGAATGCGGAAAGCAGTGATTTGGGAAATCTCAAAGCCGGCGAGCTTTCGATCGATGAGATTTTCGAGAGAAACTGGCGTCTCCATCATCTTCGATTTTGTGTGAGCCAGGTCCGGAAGCGGGTGAAGCCCGAAACATTTGAGGTGTTTCATTTGCTGACGGAAGAGGCCGCCAGTGTAGAATCCGTTTGCCGGCAAACCAACATGAATCCAGACCAGGTGTACCAAATCAAGTCGCGAGTGTTAAAACTCGTACGCGACGAGATGAGTAATTTTGACTTGGACTAGCCAATCAATGACTAGCCAATCAATTCAAATCATATTCGAACCGCTCTTTGTCACATCAACCTATTCCGGAGCTATCAAAATGATCCATTCAAGACTTGGGACGGCGTTGATCGCCTGCGGCCTTGTCTTCGTTCTTGCTGCGTCGATCGGGGCGCAACAGGTCGTCGAAACTCGTATCGTCGAAACGAAAAAACCGTCGGCCGCCGACGCGATCATCGAAGCTGGAACCAAAGACAACCAGGTCCAGGCACACCTGGATTATTTGACGAATCGTATTGGCCCTCGGCTGACGGGATCCGAAGGGTTGCAGGCAGGTTGCGAATGGGCGCGAGACGAATTCAAGAAAATGGGGCTCAAAAACTGCCGCCTTGAGAAATGGGGCGAGTTCCCTGTTGGGTTCGAACGGGGGCCATCCACGGGCCGAATGTTGGAGCCCAAAACAATGAATCTTTCTTTCGGAACGAACGCGTGGACCTCCGGTACCAAAGGTCGCGTGGTTGGCTTCGTTGTGATCGCCCCAGAAACGGCGGAAGCGGCAAAAGAACAGAAGGAGAAAATGAAGGGCGCTTACGTTTTCCTTAAGCGTCCTTCGAGACGAAGCCGGGAAGCCTTCACTAAATATCGCGAGCTGAAGGCAGCGCTGGCGGAGTTTGAACCGGCGGGTTTTGTCAGCTCAACTTCTGACGAAAGGATTCTGACTGGCGGCAACTATCGTGTTGATCCAAAGAACCTGCCGACGATTCCCGAAATCAATTTGCTGAAGAAACAGTTTGACGAGATTATCAAACTGGTCGCGGATGGAGAGAAAGTCAAGCTTGGGTTTGATATCCGAAATCATTTTCGAAAAGGGCCGGTTCCGCTTTACAACGTGATCGCGGAAATTCCGGGGACGGAGAAACCGGAAGAATGCGTAATCGTCGGAGGTCACATCGATTCCTGGGATGGCGCAACAGGAGCGACAGACAATGCGGCTGGATGCGCGACGGCGATGGAGGCCGCGCGAATATTGATGGCGGCGGGTGTGAAACCGAAACGGACGATTCGTTTCATGCTTTGGTCAGGGGAGGAACAAGGGCTCTTGGGGTCATTGGCGTATGTGAAGCAGAACCCCAAGGAGATGAAAAACATCTCGGCCGTTCTGGTGCATGACGGGGGAACGAACTACTGCGCGGGAATCCTGACCCCCAAAAGCATGAAGGAAGACTTTGAGTCCGTTTTCGGTCCAGCCATGAAGCTGAATCCCGAGCAGATGCCTTTTGAACTTACGGAAGTTCCGACTCTCCGTGCTCGCGGGGGAAGTGATCACGTCTCATTCATTCGCGCCGGTGTCCCCGGGTTTTTCTGGCGTCAGAAGGGAAGAGCCGTTTATCGAACCACGCACCACACTCAATACGATACGTATGAAACCATCGTCCCCGAATATCAAAAGCACTCGTCAATTGTGATTGCCCTGGGTGCGTTCGGGATCGCTGATCTGGATCACATGCTTTCTCGTGAACACGTGAACAAATAACGAGGCAATCGGTAGAAGAGCACCGCGCGGGGTTGCGCGGTGCTCCGGCCGAGATGAGAACTTCGGCAGAACCGAAGCTCAGCAGGACTCGAACTTGGAGGAGAGTGTTTGAGTTCCTGGAACGGGCCTCGGTTTTCTAGTAGCTAAACGTCGACTTGAATTGGGCGTTCGCCTCTTTCGCGGTGACGTTCAGGGCGAGGACCGCGACTCTGGCCTAATGCACACGATCAACGACGTCAAAAATTGATTTACGGGAATACTCGGAAGAACGTGAGTCTTCACTCGGATCTCGAAGAACTGATTCAGACTCCGCCATGAAATCGGCGAAAAAAATATCAAGTCAATGCAGCGAAAACCGTGGGTTTTTATGTCGCAGGGCCGCGGGTTTCTGCGACGCTGCACGAGACGGTTTCGGCCGGGGCATGCCGGGAATCGCTGGAGTGTTAGGCCTTGTTTTGCTGTTTAGTTGAAAAAATGGCCCAATAATTCTTTTTTTTCGACGAATAGGGGGATGTTGTGAGACATTGAGGGGAATCAAAAAGGGCTAACTGATGGGGTGTCAATGGTTTTGCCATGGACTATTGGAGGTGAATCGCCCGAAAAAATCTTGGCTTCGGTTCCGAATCGGTTGCAGAAGTCATTGGGGCAAAAACTGGAATCGCTCATTGTATGGGGAGCTTACGCTGACCCGGATGCGGATTCATCGGAAATCTCGCAGCCGCTCAAGCTACTGCTGGTACTTTCTGATTTTGACTTGGCTCTGTTCGACTCGCTTTCGAATGTCTTCGAATCGTTCAACACAAAGCATCCGGTTTCGCTTTTGATCCAGTCCCGGGACGAATTGGATCGAACGACGGATGTTTTCCCGGTTCGTTTTCTTGAAATGAAAAAGAACTACCGGGTCCTGATTGGCAACGATGTTCTCAGGGATCTGGATATTCAGCTCGTGCATTTGCGTTTGCGCTGCGAGCAGGAATTCAAGAATCTTAAGATGCGTCTGGTCAATCGATTGGTGATGGATCGCAAGCGTCGACACCTTTTGCGTGCATCGCTTGAACGCTGTGCGGCCGCGCTTGAGTCGACGCTGTTGGCCGCCGCGATGCTAGTTGACGCGGAGTCCGAGTCCGTGAACTCGATTGGTGCATGCCAAGCGGCATGTGAAAAACTCGGTTTGAGCGGCGCCAGCTTTCGAATGATCATGGACCAGGTCAAACGAATCTCACCCGCTTCCGCCGAGGACCTGCTGGTTAGCTTGGCGCTTGAGATGATCGGTTTTGTCGATAGCGCAGCGCGAGTCGTCGATGCGATTCCAGATTCGGTCGAAGTCATCGAGGTAAGCAACGATTCTTCCGAAGGAGGAGGATCTCGGTGGTCGTAAAACTCATGTGTGGATGCGGCACCCAGCTTCAAGTCAAGGAGAAAGACGCAGGTAAAAAGGCGCGTTGCCGAAGCTGCGGCAACGTTTTCGTGGTGCCCAATCGAAAGCCGCCCGTGATGGGTGTCCAGGAAGCAACCTCCGCGAAACAGAAATGCAAAAAGTGTTTGGCGCCGATGGAGAAGGGTGGCGTCGTCTGCATCGCATGTGGGTTCCACGAACACCTGGGGCGGCAGCTGGTTTCAACCGCCGATTCAGAATCGACGATCAAGACAATGCTCTATGGGGGGATGGTCGTGGTCGGGCTTGGTGCCTTGGTTTTGGCACCGTTTTTGACATTTATCGACGGGCGATCGTTTCTCGGAATCTATTTCCTTCTGCTGGTGCTTTCGATTGCCGGCGTTTTGATCGGACGAAAGTCCATCGCGGAGCTGGATCAGTTCAATTATTTGGCGCTCACGCTTATGGTTGCCTTGGCAGGCGGGAGAATCGCCTGGGCGCTGGTGCTGGGAAAAACCAACCTCGCCTACCTGGTTGTGTCGGTGGTAGCTTGTGGTTTGTTTTTTGGATTGACGACCACGCAAGGTGAAAGCAAACGGCACGAGTTTTTCAGAGATTCCAGCGGTGGCTTGTCTTGGATCAAGTTCCTATTGGCGGCTTTGTTTATCCTGGTGGCCATTGGAGGGATCGTATTTGTTCATGCGGCATTCATGTTCATTCTTTTCGTTGGAGGAATCATCGTGGTCGGCATGTTGAGCGACAACCGCAAGGGCAGGCGAAGTGGATTTTGGAGCTGCAGCAGTTGCGGAAGCAATTGCGGGAGCAGCTGCAGTAGCTGTAGCAGTTGTGGTGGAGGCTGCGGAGGAGGGTGTGGCGGATGTGGCGATTAGGGCTTGGTTATCGTCGGGCGATGCACGACTGGATTGCGGCCGAACCGGAGGCGGTGGATTGTCTCGAAGTCACGGCTGAACATTTTTTTGAAGGGGGAGAGTCGACGCTCAAGAATCTCGCCGAAAAATACCATCTTTACGTTCACGGGTTGGGACTTTCTTTGGGGACCCCCGGACCGCTGGATTCACAGGTTCTGAAAAGCTTTGCGCAAGTTGCCCGTTGGGCCAAGGCAGAATGGGTGAGCGAACATGTTGCGTTTACCAGGGCAGGGGGTGTCGACCTGGGCCACCTGAACCCGGTTCCGAAAAACGAAAATTCATTGCAAGTCCTGACGGAACACGCAATCGAAGTGCGGGAAGTTTGCGGGAAGCCGTTGATTCTGGAGAACATCACGTCCGACTTGCAGGTCGGCGGAACCATGGCCGAAACGGAGTTCTTGAACCGACTTTGCGACGCGGCCAATTGTGGCTTGCTTCTCGATGTGACGAATCTCTTCATTAACTCCAAGAATCACGGCTACGAAGCTCTTGACTGGTTGCGGCAAGTGCAACCGGAGTATATCCGTCAGTTACACATCGTCGGATATTCACTCGTTGAAGGGCGCTATCGAGATCAACATAGCGCGGCCATTCAGGAGGATCTAATGGATCTTTTCAGGGAGGTCATCGACTACTCCGAGGTCCAAGCGGTTATCCTGGAGAGAGACCAGCGGATGGACGAAATCGACGAAATTGAAAAAGAACTGATTCGACTGAGGCAAATTCTTGAACAACACCGACCTCGTCAGCGCGATTGCCAAATTGCTGAGTGACCCGGTCGCGCGGCGGCGATTTCGTGAGGATGCTGAAGCCCTGGCCAGGGAGTGGGGGGTGCCGGCAAGCGATGTAGACGCATTCGCCAAACTGGATCCGGACGAAATTGAGCGACAAGCCAACGGTTTGTTGAATAAACGCTGGCACGAAGTCCAGCAGCAAATTCCGGAGACCGTTCAATCGCTGGGCGGAGAAGCCGCCGGACTTTTTCGATTCTACGCGACTCATCACTGGGTCGAAGGCCATCGCCGGCACAAGCGCGATGCACAGGAATTTCTGCGCTTTCTGAAAGCGAACAAGATCCGCCTGAATTGATAAGTGTCTCACGCTTTGGAGCTTTCTGGACCAAAAACGGCCCAGCCGTTCACCGCCGCTCGATTCGCGGCTGAATCCAAACTAAAATCCACTCCTCCAGCGGCTCGGTCGAATCTTGGGGTCGGCAAGAATCAACCGGCTTGGATCGAGCCCGAACACGGCCAATTGCAAACAGATCCTCGGACAACAGGAATAAGATATGAAATTGAAACTGTTTTACTGCACCCCTTTGTTCTTGCTGATTGGCTTGATCGGATTGACGACTCAGGTCTCCGGTCAAGATGAAAAGGCTGGTCCGGTCTTCAAAGACGGCCAGGCTCAAATTGTGGAAGCTTTCAAGAATCGTCGCGATTGGATCAACCACGATCTATGGGTTGAAACCGAATTCGATTCGGACGAGGACGGAAAGAAGGATCGGATGCACGTTTCGGTCACCCGTCAAAAGCAGACGAAAACGGAAGACCTTAAAGTGCCGGTGATTTACGCAACCAGCCCTTATTACTCGGGAACTGGCGGAACTGCAAAACAGTACTTTTGGGATCCCAAACACGAGTTGGGTGAGGAACCGCCGAAACGAACGGTCATCCCTCCATTCAAGACGCGTGCAAACCGACCCATCATTTCCGGTTCACATATCTCGACCTGGGTTCCTCGCGGCTTTGCTGTGGTCCATTCCTGTTCACCGGGAACCGGGTTGTCACAAGGATGCCCCACGGTAGGCGGAAAGAATGAATCGCTGGCGCCGAAAGCCGTGATCGATTGGTTGAACGGCCGAGCGAAAGGCTACACGACCCCAACAGGCGACGAAGAAGTCAAAGCCGATTGGTGCACCGGTAAAGTTGGCATGACTGGGACGTCGTACAACGGAACACTCCCCCTGGCCGCAGCCACGACCGGCGTCGAAGGGCTGGAATGCATCATTCCAATTGCTCCCAACACTTCGTACTACCACTACTACCGTTCTCATGGCCTGATTCGTCACCCGGGCGGATACATGGGGGAGGATATCGATGTTCTTTACGATTTCATTCATAGCGGAGACATGGACAAGCGCGAGGGTTGCAATGAGCGGATCCGCAAAAACCTGTTCTGGAAAAAATTCGACCGGATTACGGGCGACTACAACGAGTTTTGGGCGGGGCGGGATTACTTGAATCAACTCGATGATTTGAAAGCCGCGACGTTGATGGCGCACGGATTCAACGATTGGAACGTGATGCCAGAGCACAGTGTCCGAATCTACCTGGCTTTGAAAAAGAAAGGTGTTCCTTGCCAATACTACTGCCATCAAGGCGGGCACGGAGGTGAGCCACCCCATCAAATGATGAACCGTTGGTTCACGCGTTATCTCTACGGAGTCAAAAACGACGTTGAGAAAGATCCCAAGGCATGGATCGTTCGCGAAAAAGATCGCCGCAACAAACCAACCGCGTACGCGGACTATCCTCACCCGGAAGCCAAACCGATCACGCTGAAGTTGACCAAAGGAGGCAACAAAATGGGCGGTCTGGCATTGGAAGCGATGGGCGCTCAAGGCCAGGAAAAATTGGTTGATGACGTGGCCATTTCCGGGACGAAATTGGCCCAGGCCGATTCATCGGAAAATCGCCTTTTGTTCGTCACTCCAAAATTGACGGAAGACATTCACATTTCCGGCACCGCGAAAATCAAAATCAAGTTGGCTTCCAGCAAGAAGGCCTGCAACCTGTCGGTTTGGGTGGTTTCGCTTCCCTGGATGGAACGTGGCCGAATCACGGACAATATCATTACCCGCGGCTGGGCGGATCCGCAAAATCATCAATCGCTAACCGAAAGTGAACCGTTGGTTCCCGGCAAGTTTTATGAAATGGAGTTCACGCTTCAGCCGGACGACCAGGTGATCCCAGCCGGCCAACAAATTGGTCTGATGATCTTTTCCAGCGACCGCGATTTTACGCTTTGGCCAAAAGCAGGAACGGAACTGACGGTGGATCTCGATGGTACCGCGTTGGAGATTCCAGTCGTTGGTGGCAAGGCGGCGTTTGAAAAAGCGGCGGAAAAGTAAGCTGGTTTCTGAAGCAAAAATTGGAAAGGATGCCCAGTTTTGGGGCATCCTTTTTTGTTGCGCCGCAGTTTGTTGGCGGGTGTTATGGGCAAGTATGATTTGACGCATCAGTCGGGCGTGCAAGTTGAATCGGGCGTTTGCTTTCGCCCGGGCTTGGATCATGCGGCTTGGATCATGGGGCTTGGATGTTTGGTGGTTCGGAACCACTCGCTGGCGCTTCGTGCTTGTATTCATCCGCTTGTTGTTTGTGCTCGCGCGCTTGTTGTTTGGGTTGATGCGCTTGTTGTTTGTATTCATGCGCTTGTTGGTCGTGTTCGCGCGCTTGGTGCTTGTGTTGATGCGCTATTTGTGCGTCGAAGCGTCATTCTGTTTTCGGGTTTCGCCTCGTGATTCTTGCGGCAGCTGCTTTGGCGGCTTAGTTAGGCGAAGTAGGTCATCGTTGTCGGGATTGAGATGGAGGGACGATGGAATGATGGAAGGATGGGACGAGGGACTTGAGGCAGTTTGGTCGGAGGTTCGTATGAAAAAAGCGGTTGCGAAATAAACCGCAACCGCTCAAAGGTTTGGGTTGGCTACCGTTGTTTGCGACTACTTTCGCTTACCGCGCCGATTGTTTTGCGGCGAGCGACGCTGTTGTTGGCGTTTGATGTCCTGCTGGCGGCGCTGGTTTTCCATTTGTTGACGGCGCGAGTTTTCAATCTGTTGCCGGCGCTGGTTTTCGATTTGTTGCCGGCGCTGGCTTTCTGCCTGTTGCCGTTTTCGTTGATCTTCCGCCTGGCGACGGCGTCGCTGATCCTCGATTTGACGTTGCCGCTGTTGCTCAGCCGCTCGTTGCCGCTGCTGCTCGACAGCTTTTTGCCTTTGAGCTTCAATGGCTTTTTGACGTTGTTGCTCAACCTGACGTTTACGCTGTTCGTCGATTTGGCGTTGCCGCTGTCGCTGTTGCTCCAACTGCTTCTGCCTCATGTCGTCAGCCTGTTTTTGTCTTTGTCTTTCGACGGCTCTTTGCCGCTGTGCTTCGGCAGCCTTTTGTCGTTGGGCATCCAACGCCTTTTGCCGTTGCTGTTCGCTGGCTCGCTGGCGTTGAGATTCGATTGCTTTTTGCCTTTGAGCCTCGATTTGTTTTTGCCGCATTTGTTCGGCGACTCTTTGGCGTTGTTGATCGACCTGTTGGCGGCGGATCCGATCCTGTTGCTCTCGGGCCTTAAGGGCTTTTTGCTGCTCGATTCGAGATCGCTCGCGTTTGGCAGCGTCATTTTCACGTTGCCGTCGCGCTTGGGCTTCTCGTTCCTTTTGAAGTTTCGCGTCCAACAAATCGCGAGAACGCTTCTGTTCGGATCGTTGACGCTGTTCGTCCTGTTGCTTCTTTCGCAATCGCTCCATTTGTCGTTGCCGTTCGGCATCAATTCGCTTTTGGCGATCCGCTTGATCGCGACGCTGTCTTTCACGATTCTGGCGATCGATCTCTCGCTGACGTTCGCGATTTTGTTGGGAAAACTTCTCGTCCCGCTCGCGCTGTTGCTGCTGTTGCCGCAAGCGGGCTTGCTCGTCGTCTCGCTGTTTGCGAATACGGTCGATGTCCCTTTGTGACAACTGTTCTTTGCGTAAGCGCTTTTCCCGATCCTGTTGCTGGCGTCGGATTCGTTCCAGCATGTCCTGTTGCGCTTGGGCCTTTTGTTTTTCTTCGAGGTCCCGTTGTCGTTGTCGCTGTTGACGTTCGACCGAAGGAATTCGATTGCGATTTTCGGTTCGTTGACGATTCGCATTGCCGGATCGATTTTCAGCTTCGCGCCTCGCACGTTCCTGTTGCTGGGCGATATTTCGTTTTCGATCTTGCTCTTGCTGCCGGGCAACTCGTTCCATTTGTTGCTCTCTCTGTCGGCGCTGGGTTTTGAGCAAATCTTCCGTGACGTCACGACGGACCTGGCGCTGTTGCTCCGGCTCGGCATTGGAAGAACGGGGGTTTCGATTGGGGCGATTGACCGATGAAACGCCACGATTGCCGTTCACTCGTCGCTCGGGCGGGATTCGAACCTGTTTTCCTGCCGCGACCGCTTTTTTGTAATCCACCAACCGCAACTGACTTTGGGAAACCGTCTTTGAAGCACCGCGACTCCCTTTTTGATTTCCGTTTCGGGTGTTGCGGGCTACCTCATGTTTGCGTCTCTGGTTTTCGACTCGACGAATCGGGTCGCTGCTCTTACGTGCCGTGAGAATCTCTTCTTCGTTAAGACGGCGGTACTTTTTGCCAGTTGGCCGCTGGCCGCGGTTTGCGGTCGCGTTGCCGCCACCACGCTGTCGTCGTTCGACCAACTCACGGTAATCAACACCAATTTGGACACGTTGATTCACGTTCACGGCAACCTGCGTTCCGTTGCCTCTTGGACGACGAGGTGCTTGCTGTGCTGCAAACGTTCGGTGGGGGCGGAGGTTGACGTTGTCGTGGAAATGACGGTGTCGGCGGTTCAAATGAACGTAGATATTGACGTTGTTAAGTCGCCTTGATGGGCAAGTGTAATAGGCCAAAAACGGGTCGTAATGCCTTCGGCGATACTGGTGAATGTTGACCCAGGGCAGGATGTCTCGTTGAATGTGGCGCTGGCCATACCAATCGCCATAGCAATAGTGTCCAAATCGCAAGTCGACAAACATGTTTGCGAGGAAGTCGAACCGGATATCGATTGCACAGGCCGGTGTGTAGAAAAACGTTGGTTGCTGATAGATCGGTTGCGAATAGTAAACCGGAGCGAAACAAACACCGCGGTTTTGAATCACGCGATCCCAGTATCCGGGCCGGAATACACATCCGTGAGGAGTCCAGACATAGCGGGCCGGAATCCAGATCCAGTCTTCGACGATCGGTTTCCAGAATCCTGGCGTCCATTGATACTGCTGTCCCTGCATGATCCAGTTGCCGGGCACGTAGAAATGATCGTCACTTGGCGGGGGGGTGGAAGGTCCCGAGTCGATGCTTTCGGGTGGCTCGGGTAAATACTGGAGCTCTTCCTTTTCTTCCTCGTGCCAAAACCCGGAGATCCAACGGTATCCTTTGTCGGATTCCTCCCAATAACCGGGAATCCAGGCTTGTTTCGGGGGAATGTCTCGCCATATGCCACTCACCCAAATAAAGTCCTTTTTGTCGACTTCCCAGGCCCAATAGCCGGGGATCCAGCGGACGTTGTCACCTTCGGGTTTGAATTCCGGCGGCACTTCCTTGATCGGTTCGGGTGGCTTCTTGTCCACGTAAGCATTTGGCTTTGGGTCCACGGAATGCAGCTCGACGAAAGCTTCATGCATGGGGCCACGCATCAAAATCTGGCGTCCATTTTGATCCTGAGGGTCGTCCTGTTTCACACCCTGAGGAAGCTCTTCCTGATTTGGTTTCTGCAAAACGGATTGAGCGGGAGGGGTGAGCCGTGATTCGTCCTGGGCGCGAGCATTTTTTAGTGCTGTTTTTGAAGCAAAAAGGCCATACGTCAGCAAAACGGAAATGACGATGGGCAAAACTGTCGCGAGTTTGCGACGATCTGTCGTCGATCTGATCATGGGAACTCTCCTGTCCCACCAAAATCAGGATGGGTTTCAACGGCCGGATTTTGGGGAAAGTGTAACTTTGCGGGGGTAAAGTGCCAGCATGATTCTCTACCGATCAAGCTGACGATCATTATAAGGGCAAACACCGTACCAAAACGGGACGTTTGCCAGCGGGCCGCCGCGAAAGTGTGGTTCAGCACACGATTTCATCCAGCCCCCGGGCAAAGATGTTGTCTTTCAACCTGCCCAGAGTGAATTTGAGCGTTTTGAAAGGATTGAATTTGTTTCGACGCAGGAAACCCGCACAAAAACTCCGTCGATTTCGGATGGGCCACCCAATCGCCGGTTCGATTTTCAAAGAAATACGGATTCTCGATTTTTTTTGATGTCCAGTTGCGTGACACCCTCGCATCTATGTGTGTAGAAGCAACCAAAATTGTTTTTCAAAAAGAACCTAGATGATTAGCTTTCCTGCCCTGATCTTTGGAATTACCGTTGCCTCTTTGCTGATGATGCTCGGTTACCATCATCAACTCAAAGATCGATTGCAACTCAAGCCGAGATTGGTATCGAGCAAGAATCCTTCGCCTCCGAAACACCGTTGAACAAATGAAAGTTACGGGCATCGCATGCCCGATCGCACGAAAAAAGGCGACCGTTAAGGTCGCCTTTTTTGTTTCCATCAGAATTGATTTCGGTGCTATTTCTTTTGCCCGATATCAGCTCCATCTTGATAGTCGTTCAGCAAATGTTCGGCAAAGTACTCATACATTCTTTGCGTCACATAAGGCTGATACGAGCCAAATCCGTGGCGCGTCGCCGGCAGATAAAGCATGTCAAAGCGTTTGTTGGCTTTGATCAATGCATCCACCAAGCGAAGTGTATTCGCAGGGTGAACGTTGTTATCTGCTTCGCCATGAATCAGGAACAAGTGACCTTTCAAGTTTTCGGCCAACTCCGCATTGGTTGGAACACGGATCTCAAACTTGACCTTGTCCAACTTGCTCTGAGCTGACGTCTTCTTATCGTCCGATTTTTTGTCGTCCGACTTCTTGTCGTCCTTGGCGCCGGCCTTTTTGGAGTCGTCTTTCTTCCCGTCCTGCTTGGCGTCACCTTTCTTGGCGTCACCTTTCTTTTCCTGCTTGTTTGCAGAGTCGGTTTTGGTTTTGGACTCGTCCTGTTTGCCTTTCGCCGTTTTGGCCTTGTCTTGGTTGGCTTTTTCCTTTTCGAAAGCTTTTCTTGCAGCTTCCTTTTTGTCGTTCTGCTTCTTGCCTTCCTGCTTGGCCTTCTGATCCTTTTCCTGAACGTCCTGGTCGCCCGGTTGCTGCTGTTGTTTCAGCCACTCAATGGCTTCCGGTCCATATTCAAAGACCAGCTGCGCGAGTTCGGGGTCATCCAATTCGTACTCATAGAAGTGATCCGACTCGGCGACGTCGAACTTGCCTCGTCGTTGGTACTCATCTGGCAATCGCGTTCGAGTCCGAGAGCGGGTCGACGAACTGCTGGAACCCGAAGTTCGGCTTCGAGAGCTCGAGCTTGTGCTCGAGGAGGAAGCGACCTTCAAGCCGTGGTAACGCTCGGACCAGGAGTTGTTATAGATGTTGTTGTCATGATTTCCTGCGGTCGAAACACCGACTTTAAAGAAATCGTTGTAAGGTTTTTGAAGCAGGGCTGCCGCGGTCATGAAACCGCCACCCGAGTGACCATAGATACCGACTCGTTCAACATCAATAAAGTTGTATCGCTGAGCCAGTTGCTCGATCGCAGCCTTCTTGTCTGCCAGACCGTAGTCCCGCAGATTGAAGTATCCGTAGCTGCCGTATGCCTTGGAGCGGTATGGCGCTCCTCCGCGATGGCCGACCTGAATCACGATAAACCCGATCTGGGCCAACTGCTGGTTTCCATCAGTCGCGCTGAACGTGTGTCGCGTACCTTCCTGTTGAGGTCCTGGGTACACGTGAGCAATGATGGGATACTTTTTCTTTGGGTTGAAATTAAACGGCTTCCACATGTTGCCGTAGAGATCGGTCACGCCATCCGCCGCTTTGACAACAAATGTCTGGGGCGGTTGCCAGCCAACTTCCTTCAGCCGGGACATGTCGGTCGCTTCCAGTTTCATGATTTCCTTGCCGTCGGCATTTCGCAAAATCGAAACCGGAGGCATGTCGACTCGCGAACAGTTGTCGACCAGGAATTGCTTGCTGGGTGACAATGTCGATGAGTGATTCGCGTTGCCGGGATCCATCAACCTCAAACCGGTCCCATCCAGGCGGACGCAATACAGGTGATTGAAGTAGACGTTTTCATTGGGTTCGCGAGCGTTCGCAATGAAGTACATCAGGCGATTCTTTTCATCGACGCTGACGATTCGGCTGGCTCGAAACTCACCTGAAGTGATCGCGTTCTTCAAAGTGCCATCGCGATCATAAAGATAGAAATGCCCCCAGCCGCTACGCTCCGACCACCAAATCATTTCTTTCGAGTCGTTGATGTAACGCATCGATTGGTAGTTGTAGTTTGCGTTCTGGAATCCTTCTTCGATCAAGCACTTGGTTTCACCCGTGCTCGTATTCATCGTGCAGAATTCAACGTTTCGAAGCAGACGATCGCGTCGCATGAAGCGAAGTTCATCACCTGTTTCACCGTAGTGAACGTTGGAGTAGCTTTCGTCTTTCCATTTCGGAGTGACTCGTTTCAGCTTCTTGTCTTTCGGCGAGAAGTAATAGAGTTCTGTCTTGCGAATCTTGTCTTCGCCCGGCATGGGGTAATCGTACTTTTCCAGGGTGGGGCGTGGATTCGAAAGCGAGTTAATCACCCACAGTTCCTTGACGTCGCGTGAATCACGTCGGTAAACGTAAAACGACCTGGAATCCTTGGACCAAACGGCCGCGGGACGCGTTTTTTGGTCGTCTTTGATTTCCGTGCGGGAGCGTGAGCCGCCGCGAGAAAAGCGGAATGTTCGCCCGGCGAAGCTGTAGCGGTCGACGCCATCTTTGGTCAACTGAGTTGCTTCGCGATCGGTGCTCGCTTTGACTTTAGGGATGGGAAGCGTTTTGGGTTTTTCGTCTTCCTTTGCTTCGCCATCCTTTTTGTCATCGCCTTCCTTCTTTTCATCGCCTTTCTTCTTGTCCGAATCCTTTTCGTCCTTTTTGTCGCCGTCCTTTTTGTCCTGTTCCTGTTTGGCTTTTTCGCCTTTCGTTTCGGAAGCTTTTTTGTCGTCCGACTGTTTTTTCTCTTCTTTGTTCTTCTTGTCCGTTTTCTTTTGGTCGGCAGCCTTTTTGTCAGCAGCCTTCTTGTCGCCGGCTTTTTTGTCGTCCGATTTTTTGTCGCCGGCTTTCTTGTCGTCTGATTTCTTTTCTTCTTTCTTCTCGTCCTTACCGTAACCTTCCGGCAGGGTCATGATGTAAAGGTTGTGACCCCTGGAGAACACATAAGTTTTTCGGTCGGGTGAAAAAACGCGATGGCTCGAAGATGAGGAGCGGTTGCCACTCGTTGGAACGTTGATTCCACGTTCTCGCAACATGCGAATGTAGTCTTCGCGCGATCCTCTGAAGCGACTGGGGACTCGGAGTCCGGAGTTGGACGTCGGAGCAGCACCGCCCTTGGCGAGTTTTTCTTCGCGCAAGTTGTAAGTGTAGCGGGCGCGCTCGGCAACGAATGAAACTTCCGTTCCCTCTTCATTGACGCGTACACTCGTGATCGGCAGAAGTTTGGGATCGACCGGTTTCTTGATAAACACGCCCAGTTGAGCGCCCAGTTTGACTCGATCAAATAACGGCTCTTTCGTACCGGCCGATGGATCGACTCGATAGTAGTTGGTTCCCTCGGACGTTTTGAACGAATACCAGAAGTGATCGGTCTTGCCGATCCAGTTTGGCCGCACGGAGGTGCTGTACAAAAATTGGCGAAGGTAGCGACTGCTATATTGGGCCGCCTGCCGATAGTTGGGTTTGACGTGCGGTTCCAGTTCCTGCCCGATCAAGGAGGCAGGCAGCAGGGCCAAAATCAGCGCCATCATGATGAAGCCAAATGAACGCTTCAAGATCGAGGGCAAGCCAGGACGAAGGGTCATGGGATTCTCCGAATTCGAATCAAAATATGCGAGTAAAAGGAAGACTATATTCAACACCTGCGAAGACGACAGGTTGCGTTTGAGCACCCGAAATCAGCACGGATCTCGACAGAATTGTGGGCGCGAACACCCAAAATTATAGTCCAATGCGAATTCGTAAGCCAAAAGAAAGCTTCGATCCAAGGCGACGCCTCCCGGCGACGACCCCTCCAATCAGATTATTCGGGTCAATGCTGTTGAATTCCGTGAAATCTCATTCCAAAGTCCGCAGAACTCGGGTAGCCTTAATTTGAAGGGGCCAATCGACGGAATATCCAATGAACGAATCTCGAAGAAGGTTCCTCGTCTCAAGCACAACTTCCGCATTGCTAACGTCCGCGACCGGCATCACTGCCGCCAGCTGGTTTCGAAGCACGGCCGATTCCCAGGGGCTGTCGTCCGGGGCAACCGGGTTAGCAACAGGTTTTCAACAAGGCACGCAACAGGTTCCGACCTATGGGACCATTCCGGTAGTCGGCGATGGCAAATGGATTTGGACCAAGCCTCCGGAGAAGCAAACCGGTTACCTGGAGCCGCGGAGCTTCGAAGTCACCACCGAAATCAAATCAACCGGCCAAGGTCCCGCGACCAACTTGATTGCGGCGACGGTACTACCCAGTGAGTTTCCCGAACAAAAAATCATCGGTGACCGAAAAGGCAAAACGGAATCCAACGCTTCTGGCTACGCCATTCAATCCCTTGCGAACGGTGCGAGACAACTGGTGATGTCGGTTGGTCGAGTCGCCGACGGACAAGTTAACTTTGTTCGAACCAAGTTTCGATTTCAGATCTCCAAGTCGTATCAAGGTTACAAACGAGATCAGTTTCCGCCAAAGCAGCCGAAGAAGAATAAGTCGATCCGCGCGTTCCTGGGAAGCAGCCCCGGAATTAAAGTGCGTTCGGCGGCCGTCAGTGCCGTGGTGAAAGAATTGAAAAGCGACAGTCACCCCTGGGACCTTGCCAAGTCCTACCAGGAATGGGTGTTTGAAAACATCAAAGGCCGGCCTCAAAACTATACGAGCGTTGACGCCGCCATCAAAAATAAAGTCGGCGATTGCGAAGAAAGAGCCGCCGTCTTCATTGCACTCTGCCGCGCTTCCGGAATCCCGGCCCGACTCGTCTGGATTCCAAGTCATTGTTGGGCGGAAATACTTCTGTTCGATACCGAGGACAATCCGCACTGGATCCCGGTTCACACGGCCGCATACTCCTGGTTTGGTTGGACGGGCGTCCACGAACTTGTGCTCCAAAAAGGCGATTCGATTCCGATTCCACAGAAGCGAAAAAGCGTTCGCTTGGTCTACGACCATTACCAATGTCGAGGCAGGAAGCCGAAACTCGAGTTCACCGCGACGATTCAACCGGTTGCCGAAAAAGAAAGCGCTGACGCGGGTCCTGGTTATCGTGAAAAACTGGCGGATGGAAAGTGGAAACTCATCGCCAAACACGAGGCCGACAAGTTCCACCGAAAAGACTGACGTGTTCCAACGGGATTGACCTGGTTCTTTTCAATGCCGAGGCCAAACATTCGTGCTGTTTTGGTTTGCGCGTTCGTGATGCGAGGCAGTGGGAAACGTCAGTGGGAAACGTCAGCGGGAATCATGAGCCGTCAAATCGTGAACGTCGCCAAACGCAACGGTTGATTGATCAGCTTCGATTCGATCGATTGAATCTCCACTTTCCAGCCGAGGTCGCGGAAATCTCTGAAAAAGTCGACGGTAAGCGCGCGAGAAGGATCCGCGTGTTCCACGGATGCGCCATCCGCCAAATGGGCCCTCCAGAACCGATCAAGAAAGGGAATGTCGTTGCGATCGTAAAGAATGTCAGCGGCGACGATGCGGTCAAAGGTTAAATCAAGATGATCCTTCCGCCAGTCGATTTTTCGAATGTGAACGTTTTGCCGCCAGGGCCACGTGTTCACCTTCGCAAAATCCAATGCGGGTGGGGCATAATCCCCCAGCGTGACCTTTCCGCCTTTTGCCGCAACCACGGCGCCGGTAATACCCAATCCACACCCAAGGTCCAGCACCGTCTGGTTCTCGAAATCTTGGGCGGACAAAACGTCCGCGTACGCGATGGCCGCGTCCCAGGCCTGAGCCCAGTAAGGCTGGTAAGCGACTTCGTCATGTCCGGCGAGCAGGGTCTCGTCATCCAGCATCGAGTCAGGGTTGCAAACTCGCAGCACGTCCAATGGCATTCCCGCCAATTCGAGTTTCAGCCATTCGGTCTGGAATTCCGATTGGGCGATTTCGATGACGTATTCAGGGATCACTGGCCGGAACTCTTTTCAGGGAAGGGAAGAAACGCATAGCTTACACAAGTGCCCTTGAGACGTTGAAGTGCCTGAAGCCCATGACGAACCAAACTGAAGGAACCCATTTGGGCAATAAACGGCAAGCCGTCGAGCAGATCAGACTAAGAGGGTTACTTTTCCGATGGATGAATCCCACCGCCGGAAAACTCGATTCGCCAACCGTTCTTCTCAGGTTTGACCGAGATCGGTTTTCCGGTAAGCGGGTCAAGCAATAGGTCCTTCGCCAGACCCAGCTGGGCCGTCGCGAAATTTTTTCGCTCCAGTTTTTTCAACTTGATCAAATTGAATATGCGGACGCAGCGAGCGAATCCTTGAACCCGTGATAGTGACCGTCGCGACATCGAAATGGAAGGCTCAACATTCGCAATCAGTGGGTGCCGAAGCATCTGGCGGCGGGCGTCCTTGTCCATGTTTTTCCAGACTTGCTGATACTCCGGAAAAGTTTTATCCGCATTCGCAAGCTGCAAATCGAAATAGTTCAAGTAAGCAGTTTTCGTTTTGGATGACATCCTCGTCGCAATCGACAAGCCATAGGCTCGTTCCGATTCCAAGGTTCGTGAAAATCGATCGCCTTCCATTTCCGCGAGCATGTTTTCAATCGCCTGGTGCATTGACTTGTCCAAGTCGCATTGCTGGAGGACTTCGACCAAGCTGCTAAGCGCCATCGAGCGGCATGCGTTTCCCGTCATCCGGCAAACGAGCGTCGGTTGGTTTTCTGCATGAGTCGCAAGTTTCATCATGGCCAGGGCTGAATCCACCGCCTCCGCCGATTCACCACTGGCGGATAAAATGCGTGTCCGAAACTGGAGGATCCGGATGGCGCTGCGAAACCGGCTCGATTGCTTCATGAGATCATTTAGGAAATCGCGCGGCTCGACATCCTGATATTTCATTTTCCATTGGAATGACCTGGATTCCGCCGCTGATTTCAGTTGTGCAAATAGCTTGGGATGTTTGGCGTTCAATTCCGAAGACAATTTTTTCAGCTTGTCGTCGACCTGCATCATCAAAACGTTTTGGTCGAATTCAAAAAGGGCAATCTCGTAAGCGGAAATCGAATCCAAAGCAGCTTGAAAGGGAATCGCTCCATTGTCCTCGTCAGCAACCCTTTTTCCAAAGTCTGAAATCTGGACCGGTTTCCCAGAAGTCTTGATTCGTTCCAGGCGTTCGTCGGCGTTTTCTTCCTGGAAGGCCCAAGCTGAACCCGCGAAAGCAAAAATCAGAAGCGTGGCAAAGCATGTCGGTGAGGAGATACGCATCGGACCATTCCCGCGGAATCATTTTCAAAACAAGATATTGCAATTGTATCAGAACGTGGCTTGAATAAGACGGATCAGTCAAATTCGAAACCGGAAACGCAAAGCCGAGGAAACCAAAGTCATGGCCAGCTTCCACAAGCTTTTTCAATTCGCATTCATTGCCGCCTTTGTCCTGTTGGTTGGCCTTTCGTCGACCGCTTGTTGTCAGGAAAACGAAGAGGGCTGGCAGTCCTTGTTTAACGGTAAATCGCTTGAGGGTTGGACTCAGAAAAATGGATGGGCCAGCTACCGAGTTGAGGACAAAACGATCGTCGGAACGACTTCCAAAGGCAGCCCCAATTCCTTCCTGTGTTCGGTGAAGGAGTATGGCGATTTCGAACTTCAGTTTGAAGTTAAATGCGATGCCCCGTTGAATTCAGGTGTGCAGATTCGTTCCACGACGATGAAGCAAATCGGTAAGGGCGAGTTCATGTTCGGTCGCGTGAATGGACCCCAGGTGGAAATTGAGGTCAGTGGAAAGAAAGGCGCGGAGGCGGGCTATATTTTTGGCGAAGCTACGGGCCGAGGTTGGCTGGTAAAAAAAGACGACCTTAAACCTCACAAAGTTTTCAAGGACGGCGAGTGGAACCATTACCGAATTGTCGCAAAGGGTGTGCGAATCCAGACCTTCATCAATGGGGAACCCATTTGCGATCTGGCGGATGAGGCAATTTTCAAATCGCATCCCAAGGGCTTCATTGGACTGCAGGTTCATGGCGTCGGAAATCGCGGACCCTTCGAAGTCCGTTGGCGGAACATCAAGATCAAAGAGTTGAAGTAACGGATCCGCAATCAGATACCGATATTGCGAAAACCGATGTAATTTCTGTTGACTTCAATCCGCGTATCTATATACTTCAAGCGCGTTGGGCGAAATTCTCGTTTCGTCCAACTTTTTTTATGCGCAGTTGGAAATCGACGTGTTCACTTTTTCTGGAGAGTCCATGCGAGTTTGTGAGATTTGCAAGCAACCGATTGAGCCACCAAGAGCTGAAGCGATGCCAGAGACACGGCTTTGTGTTTTGCACGGCGAAGAAATTCGAAAGTTTGGGGGGAGTTTCGACAAAGCGCTTCGCAAGAAAGAACGTCCAAACAAGGAAGTTTAAAACACAACTACGGTGGTATCTCCACGGAAACGACCAGAAACTTTGCCGCGGTTGAGCAACTCAAGGACGAATTTGAACGGAAACTGTTTGAAAATGAGGACTAAAGGGTAGGGCGGCCCGTTGGGGCGAGCCTTATCCCTTTTAGTTCTTCGGCGCCTTGCCGGGGTAACCGGTCTTCCAGGTCTGGCTTTTTACTTTCGGGACCCGATACCAATCCTTGTGCGGCAACGGTTCGTAGACCGGATCGTTGTCGCGGGTTGGCATCTTGGCAATCGGAGCGAAAAGCTTATTGATCGCGTCCCGGTGCATTTTGTCTTGGCTTTCAATCAGATTGTTCGCTTCGAAAGGGTCTTTTTGCAAATCGAAAAGCTTTTCCGGCTTGCGATTGGTGCCGACATAAAGCTTGAAACGCTTGTCCCGTAAAACGCGGTCGCGGAACCAGTATTTGTTCTCGACCCCTCGATCGGACAGCCTCGCTTCGTTTCGGCCTCCCATCGACATGATCCAATCGCGTTTCGAATCGACTGATTTTCCAAGGACGACATCGGCGAAGGACTTCCCATCGATCGCGTGCTTGTCCGTAACTTTACCGCCAGCGATCTCAACCAGCGTCGGGAGTAGATCAGTAAAGTCAGCGAGTGCGTCGGTCTTCTTTCCTCGTGGTACCAACTTGGGGCAATTGACGATAAAGGGAACGCAAATCCCGTTTTCCGTCACTTGAGCTTTCCCCCCGCGGATTTCTTTGCCATCGATCGAGCCACGAATTCCGCGTGACGTTCCGTTGTCGGTCGTCCAAATGATGATGGTGTTGTCGCGAATTTTTTGCTTTTCCAACTCCGCAACGATTTTTCCAAGGATGGCGTCGGTATATCGAACCATGGCACGATGTTTTTCCATCGTTTCCTTGGCATCGGGGTCGTCCGGGGTAGGAACGAGTGGCCCGTGAGTCAAAGCCATCGGAAAATACAGAAAGAAGGGATCGTCCTTCGATTCACGAATGAAATCGACCATGAACTCGGTAAACTTGTCGGGCCCGAATTCATCTTTGTACGTCTTGCTTCCATCATTGGTGTAGAGGTAGGCGTCCCAGTATCGCTTGCCGCTTGGCGGATTCTTTGCTTCGTAGCCGGTCCACATGCACCAGCGATCAAAACCTGCGGCCTTCATTGCGTCAGGTTCCTGGCGAAAATCATCGATCTGCCATTTTCCGGCACAGGCGGTTTTGTAGCCGGCATTTCGAATCAACTTCCCGATCGCCGGGTTCTTGTTGGGATCGTAGCTGCAGCCACCTCCCCAACGGGGAACGTCCCAGTGGTTCACCCAGCCGTGCCGAAAAGGATACTGACCCGTCAAAAGAGTCAAGCGAGTTGGTGTGCATTGAGGCATGCAGTAGACGTTATTGAACTGCAATCCACCCGCGGCCAATTGATCAATATTGGGTGTCTTGATTCCTTCGGCGCCGTAACTGCCCACCCATTCCTTTCCGAGGTCATCCACCATGATCAGGATGATATTCGGTTTCTCGGCACTCGCCTTGGATGCAAAACTGACCAGTAGGGGCAAGGCAACACAAACGAAGAAAAGTTCCCTGGTGATTTTTGAAAGTTTCATCGGACTAGCGTTTCTCACCTAAATCAATGCTGGTTTCAAACGAGTAGACAGCTTTGGGATCGCCTCGCTCCGCAAGCGTCGTAAAAATCGAAAGGATGTTTCTTTTTGGCTCAATGGTTTTCACCAACCTGTCGCCAACTTTGATTTGAACTGGCTTATCAAAATCAATCATCGCGTCATTGAGGCGAACGTTGACTGAATTGAGCCCTTCGGTTTTTTCGATGTTGATCGTCTGGTCGTTGCGACTGGCCACCACCATCGTTCCACCCTTGCGGTTTTCTTTGTCGACGGCGATCCAATAGAACCGACTATGCGTCGTTCCCGATTGCTTCCAAACAATCTTTTTGGGAAAAGGATCGCGCGTGAACTTGGCCATCCAGGGAACGGCGACACGATCTTCGCGATTCATCCAATGTCCGTACTTGGGGTAGATGACGACTTGGTGCACGTAGCCATCCGGATCCGCTTTTTTTAATTTTTCCAGCCATTCTTTCCATTCGGCGGCTTTCTTGTTCCGGCTATAAGCGGCATCCTTGCCTCCCATGTAAAGTGCGAAACCGATATTCCTAAGTCCATCGGGTTGGGCATTGTTGGGATGCCCGGCCATCATCGCCGCCGCCGCCAGTTGGTCTGCCATTCGGGGCGCGAGTTGATAGACCCCGTCGCCTCCCGCCGAATAACCCATGATGTAAACTCGGTTGGGGTCGACGCCTTCGAAGACAATCGCGTTTTCGATGATTCGGGTGAAAAACTCGTCGATGTGAGATTGGTGCCAAAGGTTCCAGGTGTCGGTTGGAGCGCGAGGGGCCAGGTAAACGCCTTCCTTCGGTTCATACAATCGAATCTGGTTTCGCCATTGTTGGTCGTTGACCCGCTTAGGCGCTCCTCCTCCACCATGCATGGAAATGAACAAGCTCCTTCCGTTTTTGGGTTTCTTCCCAAAGACCTTGAAGTCAAACTTCATTTCAAGCTTGTCGAGTTTGATTACTTTTTTATCCCACTCGTCCTTCCGTTGTTTTTTGATCCGACCGATATGGTCAGCCCAAAGTAATTCAAGTGCCATCTCTGCCTGTTTTTTCGAGATGGGTTGCTTGGCAAAACTCTGTTCCGCGATGGGGCCGCGTTTTTCAACGGGCTGGGCCAGCCATTTCACCAACTGGGAGACTTCATCGCCTTTGGTTTGGCCGCAAAGCGAAACCGCGAACGCAAGGCTCAAAAAACAAATCAAAATTCGATGTCGTTGCATATTTGGGGGTCCTTTGTCGAGCGACGCGTCGCCGCTCATTCCGCTAGTTTTTGCGATACTTGTTTTGCCAGGCTTGTGGCTTGGGCCGTACATCGGTTCGGTCTCGATAATGCGACTTCAGCTCGGCAAGTTGTTTTCTCATTTCGGATATGGTCTGTGCGTATTTGGGATCCTGAAACGCGTTGTTGGTTTCGTCGGGGTCGTTCTTCAGGTCGTAAAATTCCCACTCGTCCATCTGGTAGAAACGAATCAACTTGTAGCGATCCGTTCGGATTCCATAATGCTTCGCGACCATGTGAACCGCGGGAAAACCATGGTAGTGATAGTAGACGGAACTCCTCCAGTCTTCCACTTTTTCGCCTTTCAGAAGTGGGACAAGAGACCGTCCCTGCATGTCATCCGGAATTCCGGCACCTGCAATTTCCAAAAAGGTTTCCGCGTAATCCAGGTTTTGAACCAGGTTTTTGTTGACCGAACCCGGTTTCGTGACGCCCGGCCATTTGACGATCAACGGCATTTTCATTGACTCTTCGTACATCCAGCGTTTGTCGTACCAGCCGTGATCACCAAGGTAGAACCCCTGGTCTGACGAATAGATGACAATCGTGTTTTGATCGAGTCCCGAGGTTTTCAGGTATTCCATCAAGCGTCCGACGCTTTCGTCGACCCCTTTGATGCAGCGCAAATAATTCTTGATGTAACGCTGGTATTTGGCCCGAACCAGGGCTTTGCCACTCAAGTCGGCATCTTTGTATGCCTTGTTTTTCTTGGCGAAGGCTTCGTCCCATTTTTTTCGTTGCTCTTCCGTCATCAACTTCTTGTTCCGAAAACCACTTTTGTCGGAGCCGCGCTCTTTTTTCGGATCAAAATCTTTCGGTGCGTCAAAAAACAAATCGAACACGGGGTGCATATGGCGGTCGATTTCCATTTCCTGGTTTCGAGCGGGGCTGGCATCGTCCTTGTGGTCATCAAACAAGGTTGCCGGTTCGGGGGCTTCGACATCATCGTAAAGATTGAGATGACGAAGGGCGGGCATCCAGGTTCGGTGGGGCGCCTTATGTTGGCACATCAGCATGAACGGCTGATCGTCTTTTTGTTTCTTCAACCATTCGATCGCGAGGTCGGTCACAATATCCGTGCAATGGCCTTCAACCTGACGCCGCTTGCCGTCACGAATCAGCGTCGGGTTGTAATACATCCCCTGTCCCGGCAAAACGTCCCAATAGTCGAAGCCCTGGGGATCCGAGGTTAAGTGCCATTTGCCAATCAAGGCAGTTTTGTAGCCGGCCTTCCGCATCAACTTTGGAAACGTTTGTTGGTCTCCGTCAAACCGATTCCCATTCATCATGAAGCCGTTTAAATGGCTGTGTTTGCCAGTGAGAATTACCGCGCGACTCGGACCGCAAATTGAGTTCGTACAGAAACTGTTTTGAAACAGCATTCCCTGCCGAGCCAACTGATCAATGTTCGGTGTCGGATTCAGCTTGGCGAACGGGCTACCGTAAGCACCAATCGCATGCGGGGCGTGGTCATCCGAAAAGATAAAGAGAATGTTAGGCCGCTGACGTTTCTTTCCAGATTCCAAAGTTCGTTCAGAATCTGCGGATTGCGCTTTGACGAAAGCCGGGGCATTCAAAGCGATCAACAGGCTCGAAGTCAGAAGTGAAAAAGACCGGAAAACGCGGTTGCGAATCGTGGAATCCAACATGTTAAAAACGTCCAGAAATAACTTGCAGACATCAGGATCGGATTATTTTACCGAATTTCGCATCTTCCGTTCACCATTCGATCCGGGAACGCAAGGTAAGACTTGCGAATGGCCAAAACAGAGATCACGATATAGGTAACGCCCCCCTTCAATTCATGTCGATTCGTGTCGGAAATTCCATGGTTTTGCGTTTGATTGTTTGCGTAATTTTTGCGTGTTGTTGTTGTCCGGTTCATGGTGCAGGCTTGCAGGATCAGCAGCCACCGACCAAAGACACAAAATCGGCTCAAGAATCAACACCTAAGAAGGCTCCAACGTCGAAAGATAAAAAGGAGCAAAAGCAAGAAGGCGACAAAGCCAAATCAGAAGGCGACAAAACCAAGCCGGAAAGCAACAAGGCGAAGCCGGAAAGCAACAAGGCGAAGCCGGAGGAAAAATCCAAGGACGAAAACTCCGTCGACGAGATTTTGGCCGGCCACTCCTACCATGGCGAAGCGTTCAACGAAGGCCCTCGACAGAAAGCGTATTTGATGGGCGGAACTGGGAACGTCCGCTTTCCTGTCACCTGCAAATCGAAACGAGTTCAGGCGTTCATCAATCAAGGCGTTGGCCAACTTCACGGGTTCTGGGACCTCGAAGCCGAACGAACTTTCCGCCATGCGGCGTCACTGGATTCGGAATGCGCGATGGCCTATTGGGGCGCGGCTTTGGCGACCGTGAGAAATCGAAAACGGGCTCGCGGCTTTATCGAAAAGGCCCACAAGCTTCGTGAGAAAGTGACAAAGCGAGAGCAAATGTACATTGCTGCTTTGTTCGCTTACTTGATGGAGTCGGACGCCGAGAAAAAGGGCGAGAAGAATCCATCAAGCGAAACCAAGAAAACTCGAGCCTCCGAATACTTGAAGGCGCTCGAATCGATCGTTTTGGAGTTTCCTGAAGACCTTGAAGCGAAAGCGTTTGTCGCCCATCGAATCTGGCAGAATGCACGTGAAGGCATTCCGGTTGCGAGTTACCTTTCAACGGACGCTTTGCTGAAAGAGATCTACGAACAGGAACCGCTTCATCCGGCGCATCATTACACCATCCATCTTTGGGATTATCGCAAGCCCGAGCGCGCCGTTCGCGCAGCTGCGCGCTGCGGACCATCGGCACCTTCGATTGCCCACATGTGGCACATGCCTGGACATATCTACTCGCGGCTCAAGCGATACGAAGACGCAGTGTATCAGCAGGAAGCATCCGCAAGAGTGGATCACGCCCACATGATGCGGGACCGAGTGATGCCCGATGAGATTCACAACTTTGCTCACAACAACGAATGGCTGATTCGAAACCTGGCGTACATCGGACGAGTTCACGACGCGCTGGATCTCGCCAAGAACATGACGGAACTCCCTCAGCATCCCAAGTACAACACACTGGAAAAAAGGGGTGGCAGCGCCTCCTACGGACGACGACGCTTGTTGCAGCTGTTGCGTGAATACGAGTTGCATCAACAGGCTGTTGAGCTTTGCCAGAGCGTTTACCTGGAAGTCGAAGGAAACGCGGTCGAGAAAACAAAAACACTTCGCTTGCTGGGTTGCAGCTCCGCGGCGCTGGGAAATGAAGCGGTCACGAACGCAGTCCTGGAGAAACTGAATCGCCTGATCGAAGGCCGGAAAAACGTTCTTGCTCGGACGGAAAAGACGATCGATGAGTTGGACAAGAAGATCAAGGCCGAGGAGAAAAAAGGCAAGAATGGTGATAAGGCCGGGATCGCCAAGTGGAAGGACCAGCTAAAGAAAGATCGGACGGACAACAAGAAGGCCAAGACGGCCAAGAGCAATCTTGAAAAAGCCATCAAGGCCATTGAAGGCTACCGGCTTATCCAGCAGAAAAAATATGCCGAAGGGCTCGCGAAGCTAAAAAAGGTGAGTGGAGAAGACAGAAGCTGGTTGGGGGAGATTGAGTTTCTCGCTGCCGGAGATGATGCCAAGAAACAGGATGCCGCTATTGCCTTGATGCAAAAACAAATTGACCGTCGAAAAATGGAAGTTATTCCACTGGCTCGGATGACTTACGTTTTGTATCAGGCTGGCAAAAAGGATAAGGCAAAAGAGGTCTTTGAGAAACTTCGCGACACTTCGACCTCAATCGACCTGGACATTCCATTGTTCCAGAGATTGGCTCCCATCGCGTCAGAGTTCGGATTCCAGAAAAATTGGCTCAAAGAAAGAATCGTTGCAGCGGATCTCGGGTTCCGGCCAACTCTTGATTCGCTCGGCCCATTTCGTTGGGCACCCTCTGAGAGCCCGCGATGGTCACTCAAAGATTCGCAGGGAATCACGATGGGTGACGTTCACTTCTCTGGCAAACCGCACATTATCATTTTCTACCTCGGGCATGGTTGTTTGCATTGTGCGGAGCAGCTTCAGGCGTTTGGTCCAAGAGCCGAGGACTTCAAAAAAGCCGGGATCGATATCGTTGCGATCAGCAGTGATGACGCGAACGGACTCAAACAATCGCTGGCGGATTATGGATCCGAGATGCCAATTCCACTTTTGTCCGACGCCAACAAGGATATCTTCAAAAAGTTCCGGGCGTTTGATGATTTTGAAAAGCAGCCGCTTCACGGTACATTCCTGGTCGACGAAAAGGGAATGATTCGCTGGCAGGATATCGGGTACGAGCCATTCATGGATCATAATTTTCTGCTTCTCGAGTCGCAGCGATTGCTCAATCAATCCAAAATCAAAAATAAGTCCCGAAGCGCGATTTCCAAGCGCAAGCCTTGATCAAGACGATCCCGACAGCTGAGGAATCGATTTGAATGGCGAATTTGTTGACTGTTATTGTCCGTCTGTGCGCGCAGTTATATAGTTGACGAAAGAGGTCCCAAGTCAACTTGGCACCGCATTCACGATACCTGGTTGAAAGACCGGAGAAGCTAAGAGGCAAAAATGCTTTCACAAAACATGCAGGATGCGCTGAATCAGCAAATCAACGTGGAACTCGAATCCGCTTATGTTTATCTCGCAATGTCTGCCGAGAGCGATGCGCTTGGCTTGCCCGGGTTCGCGAATTGGTTTCGCATGCAGTACCAGGAAGAATTGGCGCATGCTGATCGATTCTTTAACTACATTTTGGAACGCGACGGACGTGTTCATCTGGAAGCAATCGGAAAACCTGAAATTGGCAAGGAAACGCCGCTGAGCCTGTTCGAGAAAGCACTGGCTCATGAACAGCATGTGACGAAGTGCATTTTTGAACTCAAGGATCTGGCTGGAAAAGAATCCGACCACGCAACCGACGTATTCCTCGAGTGGTTTGTCACCGAACAAGTCGAAGAGGAAGCGAGCACCCGCTCCGTCATCGATCAGCTAAAACTGATCGATGGGAACCCGAATGGGCTATTCTTGATCGACCGCGAGTTGGCTAACCGCCAAGCGGAAGCCGATTAACTCGATCATTTCAAACGTCAAATCCGCTGAATGATGCTTGCAGCTAGTCTGTGTCTGCGCCGCCGCCGTTTTCGGTTGGCTATTTCACACCTCCCCATACCGGGCGACCGCTATAAAATTGGAAGCACGGACCCTGACTTTCTATTGGAATTGAGAAATGAAACATTCGTCGAGTATTTGGAAACCGGCTGTATTTGCGTTAGCAGCAATGATTTGCTTCCCGATCATGGCCAGCGGACAAAATGGAGTAATGAAAGTGTCAATCAACAACGTGTTGCTTAAGCCATGGGATGGCCCGTATGGTGGAGTTCCTCCATGGCGTTCCATCGATACCAAAGATTTTTTGGGAGCGTTTGATGCTGCCATCGAGATGTCATCCCGTGACATTCAAAAGATTGCCGACAATTCAGAAGCCCCGAGTTTCAAGAACACGATCGTCGCCATGGAACATGCTGGACAAGCTCTTGACCGACTGAACAATCTGTTTGGGGTTTATTCATCCAATCTGAACGTGGGTGATATTCCTGATATCGAACGAGCGATCGCTCCAAAACTTTCGAAGCACAATGATTCGATTATGCAGAACGAAAAACTGTTCGCCCGAATCGAATCCGTTTTCGAAAGCGAGGAAATGAAAAAACTAACGCCTGCGGAACAGCGTCTCGTGACCGATTACTACAAGACGTTTGTTCGCCAGGGCGCAAAGCTGGATGCGGACGACAAGAAAAAATTGTCGCAGATCAACGCTCAGTTGGCCGGGTTGTTTACCAATTTCAGCCAGAACGTCTTAGCCGATGAAGGCAAAACGATTTTGATCAAGGACAAGACCGCATTGGACGGGCTTCCCGACAGCATTGTTTCCGCGATGCAGGCAGCCGGCGAAGAGTTCGCGAAAAAATCTGGCTCAAACGAAAAAGTATGGGTGATCAACAACACTCGTTCCTCGATGGAACCGTATTTGACTTATGCGACCAATCGGAAGATGCGGGAGAAAGTCTGGCGGACCTACTACGATCGTGGCGACAACGGCGATGAACGAGATAACAATCAGATCATCACCGCAATCCTGAAACTTCGGGCTCAGCGAGCTTTGCTTCTGGGTTACAAAACGCACGCTCATTGGCGCCTGGAACCTCAGATGGCCAAAAACCCTGAGAACACCATGACGCTGATGATGCAGGTGTGGCCCAAGGCGGTTGCCCGCGTCAAGGAAGAGGTCGCCGACATGCAGGCCATCGCCGACAAGGAAGGGGCGGGAATCAAGATCGAGCCATGGGACTATCGTTTTTATTCAGAGAAGGTGCGAAAGGCAAAATACGATCTCGATTTCAATGAGGTTAAGCCTTACCTGCAAATGGAGAAACTTCGCGAAGGCATGATGTGGGCCGCAGGCGAACTTTACGGGTTTGAATTTGTCGAAGTCAAAGATGTACCCGTTTTCCATCCCGACGTCCGCGTCTGGGAAGTCCGTCGAGGCGGCAAGCATCATGGGCTTTGGTACTTTGATCCCTACGCGCGGCGCGGAAAACGCAGTGGCGCTTGGATGACCGCCTATCGAAGTCAGGAAAATATTAGCGAGCGGATATCACCAATCGTTTCCAATAACTCGAACTTTATCAAAGGGAAGCCTGGCGAGGCCGTGCTGATTTCCTGGGACGATGCCGTGACGATGTTCCACGAGTTCGGACACGCTCTTCATGGGCTTTGCAGTGACTGCAAATACCCTTCGCAATCGGGCACTTCGGTCGCTCGCGACTACGTTGAGTTTCCCTCTCAACTGAACGAACACTGGTTGTCGACTCCAGAGATTCTCAAGAAGTATGCGGTGCATTACAAAACCGGCGAGCCAATCCCGGGGGAACTTCTTGAAAAGATCGAAAAAGCTTCGACGTTTAACCAGGGATTCTCAACCGTTGAATACCTGGCCAGCGCTTTGATTGACATGAAGTTGCACCTGGCAGGCGATGTCAAAATCGACCCGGACAAGTTTGAACGCGAGACGTTGGCAGAACTGGGAATGCCCAAGGAAATTGTGATGCGGCATCGCACGCCCCACTTCCAGCATATCTTTGCTGACGATGGATATTCAGCCGGGTACTACAGTTACCTTTGGTCCGATGCGCTAACCGCAGACGCGGCCGAAGTCTTTGAGGACGCAGGGACTTACTATAAGAAGGAAATTGCGAAGAGTCTTTACGACAACATCATGTCAGTGGGCGACACGATCGACCCGGCTGAAGGGTTTCGCAGGTTCCGAGGACGCGATGTGGATACCAAGGCATTGCTCCGCAAACGAGGTTTTCCAGTCGACAAATAATCGGGAAATCGAAATCGCAAAAACAAACGCCGCGGAAAATTTCGCGGCGTTTTTTGTGCGTTAATAATGACGCGTTGCGACCAATTAAAATCAGGATGCCGCGTAAACCGCTCGTTCGCGTCTCAACAGCAATGAAAAGCCGATCAGGAACACAAAGGCCAGAATCGCGCTCGCGTTCGGTTCCGGCACTGCCGAGATTGTCGTCAGGCGGAGCACATCACGATTGGAACCCGTCGTTGGATCAAACAGCGTATGAACACTTGAAGAGAAGATAAGGCCTACCGAGTCGGTTTGAATATTCAATGAACCAAGTAGGCTGATTGAGTCACCGGTCAAAACGTCAAAAAAGTCTCCGACCTGGGGATTGAATCCGCCAAGCCGTGAAACATCCAGGATCGTGCCGTCCGCCAGCGTTACATCACCGTACACGTTGATCTGATCAAACTCGGTCAATCCGCGAGTGGTTCCCGTGTTAACCAGGTTGATGTCTTGCGCGGCGCCCTCGACCAATAGGCCTTGAAGTTCAATCTCGAACGTTCCGGCCATATTCAAATCGTCAAGGAAATCGATCATGCCAACGGAATCTCCTGCAGCGATCGTCGAAGCCACATCGAAATCGGCATCTCCGTCCACGAATCCGTTGCCCGTCAGCGAACCACCGTTGAAATCATTTAGAATCGATGATGCAAGCGTACCGTTGTTGTGAGTTACGCCACCGCTTTGGGTGTAGGTGCCCGTTACGTTGATCAAGGCTCCGGATTCGATATCGACCAATCCCGATTCGTTTTCGAAGTTGGCTCCACTGTTTATTGAAAGGACTCGGGTCGTGTCGACTTCAAACGTGCCGCGATTCGTGTGGTTTCCCGCGAGCAAAGTCATACAACCCGCCCCGGAAACTTTTGTTAACCCACCCGTGTCATTGAGGAAACCGCCAGCATCCGGATCAATAAAAAGCGTGTTGGTTGCATTGGCGTCGATGACTCCCCGATTCGTCATTTGAAGCGTATTGATTCCAAGGTTTCCGGCACCCTCGATTCGATTATCCTGGTTGATCAGGAATCCGTCGACGATTCCACGAATCTGGTTGCCCGCATCGTCGTTCATGACGATCCGACCATTTCCATCCAGATTTACGGTTCCTTCGATCCGAAGCTGGGACGAGAGGTTCGTCGCGTTGAGCGTGATGTCTTGCATGTTGGCAATGTCGCCTTTGAGGTTCAGGAACAAGTTATTGCCGACGAATACTTCGCCGTCCAACATCAACTTGTCGCTACTTCCATCAAGGGTTGACTGCGAGGAGACGATCAGGCTCGAGCCATCCGCTTGAACCGTTCCACCGCGAACCGTCGTCGAGACAAGATTCAAAAAAGAACTGTCACTTGCGCTGATAACGCCGAGGGCATTCTCAAACGCGCCGGAATTCAAGTTGAGCGAGGCCCCGTTGATGGCGCGAATCTGGTTTTCGTTGGTAAAACCACCACTCCCAATCAGTGTTAATGGTTCGCTCTGATCGGCTTCAATGACGCCCTGGTTGAGAACCTGAAGCGAGCTGGCCAATCCAATAAACCCGGATCCATGAATTCGGTTGTCGACATTGGTCAAGAAGCCACCTGAAGCACCAATGATTCGATTACCGAGATCATTGTTCATGTGAATGGTGCCTCCGCCTTCGAGTTGGACGGAGCCGAAAACAGAGATGTTTGAATTCAAATTGGTGGCAAGCAGATCGATGGTTTGGGTTTTGTTCTCAATCGTTCCTTTGAGTGTCAGGGTTTGGTTGTTGGCGACGTTTACCTGTCCGTCAATGACAACCGGCGTGAGCGTGCCGTCGAATATCGTCGCTGCAGCGGAGAATGAGCCGGTGCCGATGCTTCGCAAAGTTCCCCCCAAAACCGTCATGGACTGAAGGTTCACCAGTGAATCGTTGTCGGCCTCGATCACACCGAGTTGGTTGTCAAAGACTCCGCCAACCAGATTCAATGTGGCCGAGTTGGTCGCACGAAGCAGGCTGTTGTTCGTAACGCCCGGGGTGCCCAGAATCGTCATTCCATTTTCGTCAGAGACGATCGAGTTGTTGTTGATCAGCTCAAGCGTATTCGACGTGCCGATCGTTCCGGTGCCTCGAATCAGATGATCCTGGTTGATGAGTTTGCCGCCGTTCATGCCAATCACCTGATTGCCACTGTCAACGTTCATGTTGATCGTGCCGCCACCCGTCAGTTCGACCTCGCCATTAATCCGCAGGTTCGAAGAAAGACTGGTCGCGTTCAGGTTGATCGACTGCATGTTGACCAGGTCACCGATGACCGTCAATGAACGATTGTTGTCGACGTTGACGACGCTATCGAGGGTGACCTGATTCGTACTGCTGTCAAACGTCGAGTTGAGGACTGAAATGGTTCCGGTGCCGGAAGTATTGATGTCTCCACCGTCGATGGTGGCATTGTTGATCAAGACCGTCGATCCGGTTTGAGCTTCAATCAAACCATTGGCATTTGCGAATGTTCCGCCAATCAATGTCAGCAAAGATCCATTCGTGCTGCGCATGATTCCAGTATTGGTGACTCCCGCATTTCCAATGATGGTCATACCGACGGTCGCGTTCGATTCGATCGTTGCTTGATTGTTAAGAGCCAGGGTATTGCTGGTCCCAATCGTTCCGGAACCTTGAATCAAATGATCTTTGTTGATCAAAGTGCCGTTGTTGACCCCAATCAGCTGATTCCCGCCATCGTCTCCCAAGTTGACGGATCCACCGCCCGAAAGCTCAACCGTTCCGTCAAAACGGAGGCTGGAAGCAAGGGTGGTCGCATTAAGGTTGATGTTCTGTTTGTTGATCAAGTCGCCCAACACCGTGAGTGTCCGGTTATTGTCAATGTTGACGGTTCCGTCGACGGTCACCTGGTTCGTCGAGCTGTCAAAAATCGAGTTTTGAATCGATATCTGGCCCGTGCCCAACGTATTAATCTGACCTCCATCGACAGTCATGTTCGTCAACGAGATGGTCGAACCCGTTTTGGCCTCGATAACTCCCAGTTCATTGGAAAGTGTCCCGCCGACCAGGTTCAACGTACCCCCACTGGTTGCCTGCATTTGACCTTCGTTAGTGACACCCGGGTCCAGCGCGATGTTGAGCGGAACAGATTGGTCAGCGATGACTTGCCCACGATTTAAAAACCCGAGCGTGTTAAACGTTCCGATGGTTCCGGATCCGCGAATCACGTTGTCCTCATTGATGAGCATCCCATTGTTGGTTCCCGTCAATTGATTTCCCGCGTCGTTTCCCATGAAGATGGTGCCACCACCGGTTAGCGTGACCGTGCCATCAAAGCGTAGCGTTGAACCCAAATTGGTCGCGTTTAGAAAAATGGAGCCCGAATTGACCACCGACCCGCTGGTTGAACGACTGGGATCACTCACGATGGTCAAAATGGTGTTGTTGTTCAGATTAAGAATGCTGCCGAATCCAACGCTGAGCGAGTCAATCTCGTAGACTCCGGCAAGATTGACCGTGTTTCCGCCGCCGGAAATGATCGCATTGTAGTACTCGGACCCGTTGTTTCTTGGGAAGTCGAGTGTTGACCAGTTGGAGGCGTCTGTCCAATCGCCGGTTCCACCCGCCCAGGTTGAGTTAAATATCTGCCCTGAGCCAGGGGCCGTAAAACCGAATATCAACAACAGGAATCCAAAAGTCGCAAGAATGCGAACCGTAATTGTCTGTACCATGTGAGCCACCCCAGGGAAGAAACGACAGGAAATCATCGACTGACGCAAAGCGGGTTTGCCGTCAGGGGGTTTTACGGATGAGGTCGACTTTCCTGACGCGGGGCGGGAAAGTTTTTTGAGAATTTGTTGGCGGGGGCCAGGTGAAGGTTTATTTTCAACCAGCGGGCTTCAAAGCGAGCCCAGGGCCGAGTGTTTCGAAGCCGCCTCGATGCTATTTCGAGTGCTTTTCGTAGATTTTGGCCAACTCAAAGAGCACCGATTCCAGCTGGTTCAGATATGCCTCTTCGCTCAAGTTGCCTCTCTCGGCACGGATTCGTTCGAGTTGAAGCTCCAGCTCGTTTCGCGTTGCAATTGCCTCTGGCGGTAATTTTGAATTCCTCTCGGACGCCAGGAAAAACACCTGGTTGGCGCGAGGTCCGTCCGGAATCGAGCCTTTCTTCGCCTGTTTGGTAACGCGAATCCCGGAAAACCAATCCGCTGCCGTGCCCAACTTGTCGCCATTGTCGTCGAGCAACGCATTTTCAGTCGCGATTCGCGAGGCGGACTTGTAAAACTCCTGAGTTCGGTTGGAAGCGGCAAGAAAGGCTTCCAACAACGATGTTTGACCGTCTTTGTCCAAATCGATCGTGCGATCCACAATCGCCTCAGCGAAGAACTTTCCGAATCGCGAAAAGTTGTATTGGAATCCACTTTTGGTCGAAGTCAAAACGATTCGGTCTTTGCCCCAATCTTCCGCGAGGAACGGACTACTCGCCGAAGCGCAATTGACCAAAACGACTTGCCCCTTGACGGGACGAATCCATTTGGCCAAATCACTCGAAGTTACGTCGGGCCCAGCCAGGTTGAATTTTGCCGTTCCCTGGCCCCCGAAAGTTCCATGACCAATCAATACGATCCACATTGGGCCGGCATGGTCGACGTTTTCCTTCAAATAGGACTCGAGCCGACTCCGATCAGAAACGTTATCTGTTGCTTCCGATTCATCTTCCTGCTTTCGTTCGACTTTGGACTTGGTCTTGCCACCGATCAGTTGGAAATCACAATTCGCAGCCGAAGCATTTTTTTCCCATAGGGTCGCCCACTCGAGAAACTGCTTGCGATAAGTTTCTTCTCCAGGTGCGCCGACGACGACCAGCACTTTTTGTTTCTGCTGTTTGGAAATCTCAGGTGCGGCGTCTTTCTCCTGCGATCGAACGCAACTGGCAGAAGCAGCCCAAACGCAAATGGCGATGACCCATGTGAAGATTCGAATCATGGCATTCCTTTCCATCGACGGATTCCCCATTCGCCAACGAATAAGGCGATCACGATGGCCAACAGGCTCCAGTGATGCCACCAGGGCGTAACACGAGTTTCCGTGATCATGCGTTCGGAGGTTGGAATGGATTTTGAAAATGAGTCCAATTCATTCGCACCGACGATTCTGCCACCGGTTTGAGCAGCAATGTTTTTCAGAAGGTCGACGTTTGGGCTTAGGTTGCGGAACTCGTCCTTCGAAGACTGGCTTACCCAGCCCGTGGTTCTTTTCCCCAAAGGGCTGCCGTCGGGACCTTCTACCACGATTTCACATTGGTAGTTTCCGGCTTGCCGAGAAGCCACCAAGGCCTCGTAGGTTCCCGCTTCTTCATCGGATGGTTCCGCTCTCAATTCGATTTCTTTCAGCTTGCCATCGTCATCGGGAACCTTGACCTTCAGCTTGACGGTCGCATTGTCCAGGGGTTTAAAGGCATCATCGCGCACACGAACCTGCAGGCGGACCGATTGATTGGCGTCGTGAACTTCATTGATTTCATACTCAATCCGCTTGGGGACGTCGCCGACCAGCCAGCGAGAAACCTGCCGCCAGGAACGCATCATGTCATCGTCGCCTGAATCGGTCAGTTGCCATCGCCAAAGGTCACCGATCAATAGCGCGGCCGTTCGACCTTTTCCGTATTTTTGAGTGACCAGAGCTGGATAACTCTCGTTTCGATTGGCTTGGACGCGAACAAGAACCGTCGCGCCTGGTTTGATGGATCGCACCCGGTTCACCGTTTTGAATGGAGGCATCTTTGACAGTCGATCTTTCTCCGATTGTTCCGTGCTGCGAACCCGAACCCAAGGTCGTAGCCAGCCTTCGCGAGTTAGATTCATCCAGACGTTTTCCGCCGGAGCCATGTTCTTGAATCGATCGAGATAGACCGGCAGAAGTTCACCCACCGGTGTTCGATCATAGCCACCCCGAACGAATGACTCCTGGCCCCCCAGCATCATCAGGCTTCCGCCACGAATGCTGACAAACTGCTGTAGCAGCGACATTTGATCCTGAGTGAAAAACTTGCTTTCGATATCGTCGAGAATGACCGCGTCGAATCGAAACAATTCTTTTTCGTCCTTGGGGAAACCGCCGCGAAGTTCTTCCGCGTCCAGATGATTCAAGCGAATCAGAACCGGTTCATCGTACTGCTCGACGGTTTGATCGTCGTCGTTACCAAAACCTTTGAACAACGAACTTTTCGACTCCTGCTCATGGCCGCGAAATGAAAATTTCGGCTCCTTGCGGGCAAGTCGAATGAGCGCGGTAAGTTTGACTTCGGGATCTTCCTCCAACGCTCGCTTGAGGAATTTATATTCCCAGTTGGGACGACCGGATACGTAGAGCACACGAAAAGGGCCCTGACCTCGATCGACCGAAACACGGCTAATGTTATTCGCGAGGGTCGCTTCGCGAGATCGTTCAGGCTCTTCAAAAACAAATTCACGAGACGTCTCAAAAGCACGGACGTTATAAAAATGGACTCCCCGCATTTCGGGCTTCACTTCGAAGCGTACCGCAAATTTCTTGTCGTCTTCCACGTCGGAAACCGACTTCAGTTGCAGGCGTTTCATGGATTCGTCCAGCAACTCCACCGAAACCGATTTTCCACGATAGCCTTTGGTTGAAAGTTCGCAGGTGATCGTAACCGGCGCCGATTCGAAATTGGTTTGGCTGATGGAAACCCGGTCCAGGCGAATATCCTTGCCACCGTGTTGTCGGCCCAGCACGACGGGATAAATCGGAGGCAAGGCGCTCCAATCGATATTTGAATCGCTTAGGTCCGTTGCATTGCCGTCGGTGATCATCAGAATTCCCCCACAATTCTGATTGGCAACGCGTTTTGTAATCATGTTGATCGAACCGATCAGATTGGAACGCGGCGCATCCGCTGAATACGACGCAAAGTCGTTAACCGGGTGAAGGCGAGAGGCAAATGTATATCGCCTGAGGTCGAAGTCATCATTCAAACGATTGATCCATTCGGATTCGGGATCAAGAAGTTCAACCGTCTGTTCCTCACGAGTTCCCGAGGCACCGGAATCCTTGATGTCCAGGCTCTGACTTTTGTCGACCATCAAGACAAAAAGGTTGGCGCCTGGTTTCGGTCTTGCGGTTCGAATTTTCGGCTCCAGAAGGATCAGGCATAGCGCGACAAACCCTAACGTCTTCAGGATCGCGGAACTCAAGCGAACCCACCCTGGACTGTTGCTGCGCAAGTAGGACCAGATTACCAGCCCGATTGCGATAAGCAGGAATACTCCAACCGGCAAAAGCCATTCTGGAGATCCCCAGGCATTGGGAAGCCACCTCATCGACCACTCCCAATGTTCTGATAATACTTCCGCACCGCATCCTTGAATTGATTCGGAACAGGATCCCGATCAATTGGAACTTTGGACTTGCGGTTCGTCTTGCGGATCAATTCGTCTTGAATTTTCATTTGCAGATCTTGGAGCGGTTCAAAAATCGACAGTCGAACGAGGTCCCAATTGGGCTCCTTCGAGTGTCGCTGATATTCCTTGCGAATGGCCTTCGCCCGATCGCGAATTCGCGCGGCTTCCGCTCGTAGCTCAGGATCTTCTACCATCTCTTCCACGTCTCGTAGCCGATCTGACCAATCCATGAAGTCTTCACCGGTGAGGGGACGCAGGTTGCGATCATCGGCTCCCCATCGATTGATGGGTGGCAGGCCGGACCCGGAACCGTCTTGCGGTCGGTCCTGATTATCCCGCAAACTTCTCGGGCGATTGGGGCGGTCATTTCGCGGCTCATCCTGCCCCCGACCATTTCCTTGTCCGCGGGGTTGGTCAGGATCCTGGTCCGAATCTCGATCATTGTCAGGCGCGCCATCTCCGCCACCACCGGATTTCGAATTCGGGTTTCCTTTTTGTTTCCCGGAACCTTTGCCTTGCTTGTCGTTTTTGGATTTCTTGCTTTCGTCGGATTTTCCTTTTCCGCGGGCGGACTCGTTTTTGTCAGGCCGGTTCTTTCCTTTTCCTTTGCCTTCCCCTTTACGTTCACCAGCGGCGTTCCCTTCGCGATCTTTTTCCTTGGAAGACTTGCTGTTCCCGTTTCCATTGGGAGACTCACGGTCTTTGTCCTTGCCTTCGCCTTTCTTGCTGGGTGCCTTTCCACCTCCCGGGTTTCCATCGCGATTTTGCGACCGGCTTTCCGATGATTGGCGTTCATTATCAAAGGCTTTTGGATCATTCTCCTTGATTTCGTTTTTCAGTTCTCCCTTGAGCCGATTCAATTGTGAATTGGCACGCTCCAAGGCACGGGTTTCATCCCCGAGGACACTTTCCGCAGCCTTCTCAATGCCTTCCCGCATTTGCTTGATGCCATCGCTGGCTCCCTTTTCGCGATCGGCGGCATCGCGATTCCAACCTTGCTGAAGGGAGCGGCGTGTCGACTCCAGGGCACTTTCGGGCTTCTTTCTCTCCGAATTCCGGAAGGTGTCATACAATTCCTGGGCGAGCAGGGGCTCAATGTCCTCGGACTCTTCGATGACTTCACGCATCGATTGTTTCAAGTCCTTGATTTCATTGAGCTGCTTCTCGATTCGTTCGTCCAAATCGCCGCTTTTGTCTTCCTGGCGAAGTGACTTGTTCTGGGGCTCCGAGTTGGTGCCATTCAGTTCTTTGATGTCTTCGGCAATCCGTTTTTGTTCCCGATCAAGTTCCTGCGCTTTTTGACGCATGTTTCGCATGCGATCATTGAACTGCCCGGCCGTTCGTTTGCGAAACTCATCCTTCAACTCGTTGAGTTCCTGTTCGGCCCTCGAGCCCTCGGCGGCAGCCCGGGTCGTTTCTCCTTTTTGAAGTGCGTCGTTTGCCCGCCGGATGTTTTCACGAGCCCGTTCCATTTGTTGGGACTGCTCGCTCATTCGTTGCTGATTCTCCGACTGATTCATCCGATCACGAAGTTCCTCCGCGTCACGCAGAATCTGCTCCTGCTGTTCCTGTAGCCGTTTAAGCTGTTTCTCGATTTCCTTGCGATCTTCTTCCGACTCCGCGGACTCCAACGCCGATTGAAGTTCTTTGATTCGTTTGTTCAGATCGGTTTGGCGTCGCGCCAATTCACGAAGTCGATTCAGGACTTGACGGTCCTCTCGCTGTTGCGGGTCTTCCTTGTCTTCCGCCATGCGCTCGGCCTGGTACCGATTGTCATCCGGCTGGAGTTGCATCTGCTGCATTTGTTGCTGCTGACGATTGTTGCCGCCTCCTCCTTGCTGCTGCTGTTGCCGCTGCTGCTGCATGCTCACAACTTGATGTTCGCGGGCCCGAAGTTTGAGCAAGCCGGCATACGCTTCCTGTTGGGCCGCCATGGCCAATTCAAGGTCGGAAACATCTTCGCTATCAAGTGCTGACTCCAGGAAATGAGTGGATTCATCCATATCCTTCAGGACCTGGTCAACAATCGGGGCCGAGTCCGGATTCTGGACTTGTTGAACGAGCTGTTCGGCTTGTTTCCGCGCTGACTTTTGGGAATCAACAAGCAGCTGAACGTCTTTATCGAATTCAGCGGTGACCGATTCGCGGATGCCTTCGCGACGAATCAACTTCCAGTTGGCGTTAATGATTTGTTTTTGAAGCTCGGCAAGTTTCTGGGCTTGCTGGGCGTTCTGTTGGCCCTGTTGATTTTGCTGCTGGCGTTGTTGTTGCTGGTTCGCATTGGGCGCCTGTCCTTGGCGATAGATTTCTTCAAACGGACGAACTTCCGCAAAGTACATGTCGCTCGATGTGCGGCGAGGATTTCCGTCCGGCCCTATATCCTCGGCCCAGAAGAAATAGGTGAACAGTTGATCGGGTTTGGCTCCCAGTTTCTCAAAATCCATCATGTAGCTAATGACGGTGTCCTTCTGGGCCTCGATGTTCTCGGCAAGGACGCGCTGCACCGGTTGGGCACCGGGAATCATGATGGTCAGGCCGGCCTTTTGCATTCCGAAGTCATCCCAAACTTTGGCGACAAGGTCGACTTCCTCCAGGGGTGATACCTGCAAATCCTGCTTGGGGGCGATCATCTCGATCTTTGGCCCCTCGTTGGGTAGAACCGTGACGTGGAAACGCGGCGGAACCAGATTCTCTCTGCCGGCACTATCGACAAGTTTCAAGTCGTAACGTTTAGTTGAATCGAGTCTCCACCTGGCCGTCATGATCGTCGGGTCAGCTTCATTGGGAACGAGATCAATGACGTTGTCGTCGCGATCCACCAGTTGGGCCGTTTCGACTGATTTGTTCAACACCATCGTGACGGAAAGCTGGGTACCCTCAACGGCTGAGACTCGCCGAAAATCTTGAACGACCTTGGACTCTTTTTTGGTGTAAACGGGGAAATCGAGTTTTGCATCTGCCCGATTGAGTCGCGGATATTCGAACACATTCGCGCGGTAAACCTCGGAGCGTTGCGACTCGAGTTGGATGTAATAGTCGGTTGTCGAATCGATGGACGGGATCCGGGCTGCGAAGACAGGATCCGAGAGGCTTTTGGTCATGGAGATCGAGCTGGAATTCCCGAAAGCGTCGGCGTAATTCAAGGTCGCATTCGGGGGAGTCCTGTCTTTGAAACGAATCAGAACCAACAGGCTACGTCCTTTTTCAAGCTCCGTGTTTCCTGGTTCGACCGTGAATTCCAGCTCCGTTCCCGAAAAAACGGCATTGCCAAACGTTGTGTTGTTCGGATCGAGTTCTGGAGGCACCACGAACAGTACCAACCCGATCACAACAAGCGAGCACGCGACCAAGCTGACAATGGTCGTGATTGGGGCCAATACAACCTGCCATTTGGGCACCATTTCTTTCCAAGAATTCTGGATGTCATGGTAAACGGCATTTCGGATCACTTCCTGCTGTAGAAAACTGTATGCATGGCGATCATTCGGCTGTTGTTCAATCGCCGTTACCAATCCGGAATCCAGATCCGGGAAACGCTCTTCGATCTTTGTCGCCAGCCAGAGGTAACGATTTCTTCTCACGGAACGGCGTGCCAAATAGACAACGGCTATCAGGGTTGCCAGGGCAAAACCCACCAACGCCGCCGGGATCATCGTGGTCGAATACCAGCCCGAAAAACGATTGGCAATCAACATCCCGCCACCGATGATCGCTGCGATCAACCAGCAGATGGCAAACGCGATGCATGCCTGTCTTAGACGATATCGTTTTGCTACCGGCTCGAGGTGTTGTGTCAAAATATGATTCATGTCGTTGCCACTCCACTAGCTCCGCTGTCGGCGGACAAATTTTGAAGGCTGCGATCGGATCGGCGGGCGGCCAGGGCGGCAAAAAACGTCTCGACCAGGAGAAACGCCAAAGCAGCCACGACCAACCACTTCCAGATTTTTTGTCGATTTTCCAACTCCTTGTCTTTTAGAAGTTGGAGTTGTTGTAAGCGTTCCCGTTTGGAAGCTTGTTTGCCGATTAGAACCTGATGCATTTTCAAACGTTCCAAAGGCATTTCGGCAGTGTCGCTTTCGGAGGATGCCAGGTTGATTGCAACTGGTATCGAATCCGAATCGGTTTGAAGATAGTAGATCCCCGGTATGTCGGTGTTTCGATAGCTGGTTTGATCTTTTCCAACCGGTTCTGCCCTTTGATCGGGCCGCAAAACCGATTTCGGCTTTTCGTCGGAAAACCCCAAAAGGGAAATCGGACTGCCCACCGTTCCTGTTTCCACCACGTTGGGGCGCCGGTTTGCGGATTCAAGCAGCAGGTTCACGATCGGAACAAATTTAGTTGAAAGCGCGAACTCACTTTGGTTTGGACTCCAACTCGCGGTCATCAAATACGCTTTTCCTCGGCCGACCTGCGACTGGATCAATGCGGGCGAGTCGTCATCAAAGGACGCGATGATTTTGCTTTGCTCATCGGAAAACACGTCGGAAGATCGGTCGACTCGAATGTGTTGCCAAAAATGGATCTTCGTAAAGTCGTTGTATCGTGGGTTTGCAAAAGGTGCGAAAAGCAAATGGGAGAAGTCAATTTGAGCCAACAGGGAAAATCGCTCACGGTCCCCGGATTCGGATTTTGAATCATCCGTTTTCAACTTGCCAAAGAATGGTTCGAGTGACTCACGCTGCTTGCCATCGTGGAACACGGAAAACATGGTTCCTTCGCGGTCCAGGTGCGATTTGAGCCAGTTCGTTGTTTCGGTATCTATCGGACGTGTCACAAATACGAGATCGGCGTTCAACGCATTCAATCGCTGCGTGTCCAGCGTATCATTCGATTTGACTTGAACGAGATTGATCTCCCGGAACGCGTCGTCCGTCAAAGCATTTCGCAAGAAATACATCATGGCGTCGGCATCATCGGACTCCTCATCGCCAAAATAGATGACTGGCACAGACTGTTTTTCAACAGCCACCGTAAAGTAGGCATTGTCGAAATCGGACTCGTCACCTTCGAGCAACAGGCGGTCGAAACCTTGCCCCATTTCTCTTTCAAGTTGAAGGACACGACTCGTTCCCGCCGGAACATAAAAAGGAGTCGTTCCGTCGCTCGCTTTTTCCTGATTGGCCCAACGCACATCAAACTGTTCCTGTTTTGAATTGGCTGCGTTGGCAACCCGGACCCGAACCGTGTTCGGCTGATCGGATTCTTCGCTGTTGGGCAGGATTCTGACGTTCGCGTTGTTTGTCTTGGAGGTTTTTACCTGGCGAACATCGACCCGAACCGAGTCAGGCCATTGGAACGATTGCAGCGAATCCACGTCCGCGCCATTTTGCAGGTCGCTAACAAGAATGATTTGCAACGCAAAACTGTCTTTGCCAGCCTGGTTTTTCGCATCCAGTGATTCGGCCGTTGTCGAAAGTGCGGTTGCCAAGTCCGTCGCTTGCCAGCTCGGCTCCAGTTTGCTCAATTCCGCCAGCAAAAGTTTTTGCTTCTCTGCCGGCACCACGGCTTCTTCAGATTCAAAATCGACGACGGTCCTGACGTTCTGATCGAAGGTGATCAGCGCGATGTCGTCCGCGGGATCCAGTTTGCGCAACGCTTGCTCGACCTCTTTTTTCGCCTGATTCCATTGGTTGCCGACCCGCATACTCGCGCTGGTATCCAGCAGAATCGCAACACGTCGCCCCGGCATTTCGGTGGAAGTAAGCGCCGCGTTTTCGCGGAGAAACGGCCGCATAAATGCGAAAGCGAGAAACAGAATCACGAGTGCTCGCAACAACAGGAGGAACCAGTTGTCGAGCCGACTGCGGCGAGTCAACCTCGGAGGGGAAGGTTCCAGGAACATCAGCGAACTGAATTCCTGACGCCCGCGTGGTGTGCGGCGAATCAAGTGGAACAGTAACGGAAAGCCAATGGCTAATGCCCCAAGTCCAAATGCCCATGCCAGGAAACTCATGCGCTGCCTCCTGGCTGGGAGCCGTTCGCGCCACCTCGATGATTCCCGCGCCTCACCGTTTCTTTTCGTTGGGCACGAGAGTTGATGAAGGTCGCCAACGCGTCACCCAAATGTTGGTCCGTCGTGAATTGATGAAAGTCAATTCCGAGTTTCGTGCACGACGCCTCAATTGACTGACGATGTTCATTAAACTTTCGCAAATAGTTTTGTTTGACGGCTTGTGGATCGACATAGAGATTCTTGCCAGATTCCGCATCAAAAAACATCGCCGAATCCCGAAAGTCAAAGTGAACTTCGCCCGGATCCAATACACGCAGCACCGCAACTTCGTGCCCGCGGCTTCGCAGGTAACTCAAGTTTTTTTCGAGCTGATCGGTTGGCGTGAGCAGGTCCGAGATCAAAACAATCATGCAACGTTTCTTGACCATTCGAGCGATGTTCTCAAGCGTTCCCGTCACGTCCGTTGATTGTCCGTCCACGCTTCGTTCAAGCAATAGCATGATCCGGCGAAGGTGTCCCGGGCGGTAACGGGCTGGCAGGTATTCGCGAATCTTCTCGTCAAAGGTAAACAGTCCTGCCGCATCGCGCTGAAGTGAAAGGAAGTAGGCCAGCGTTGCCGCAACGGTTTTTCCATATTCTGCTTTCGTGTATTCGCCGGTTGAAAAGCCCATGGACTTGCTCAAGTCAACCAGGAAATAGCAGCGCAGGTTTGTTTCGTCTTCGAAACGTTTGATGTAATAGCGGTCCGTTCTGGCCAGCAAGCGCCAGTCGAGATAGCGGAGATCGTCGCCGGATGTGTATTGGCGATAGTCGGTGAACTCGACCGAAAACCCGTGGTAGGGACTTCGATGGATTCCGTTCATTAGACCTTCGACGACGACCTTGGCGCGCAACTCCAGCGACTTGATCCGCATCAGTGCCGCGGTATCGGGGCCTGTCTGGCGGGTTCGGTTTTCAGGAGTCGCATTCGACATGGTAATCAGACAGGCGATTTGACGTGTTCGATAATCTGGTCGATGACTTTCTCGACCGAGACTCCTTCGGCTTCCGCTCGATAGCCGACAAGAATCCGATGTCGAAACGTCGGGTAGGCCAACGTTTGAATGTCTTCGACATTGACGTGAGCGCGGCCGCTCACCAACGCGCGGGCTTTTGCGCCGAGGACCAGGTACTGGGCCGCCCGAATTCCGGCTCCCCAGCTGACGAACTGGTTAACGAAGTCTGGGGCCGCTTCACGACCCGGGCGACTCGCATCCGCCAGCCGTACCGCGTAACGAACCAACTCGTCGGCAACGGGAACCTTGCGAACGATGTCATGGAATTGCAAAACGTCTTCGCCGCTGAACAAAGGTTCGATTGGCTCGGGGCGGCCGGATGTCGTCTGGCGAACGACTGCGACTTCATCATCCTCGTTGAGGTAGTCGATGTGCACGTTAAACATGAACCGATCGAGTTGGGCTTCGGGGAGCGGGTAGGTTCCTTCCATTTCGATCGGGTTTTGCGTCGCGAGAACGAAAAAAGGCTCTTCAAGTGCATAGCGGACGCCGGCCGCTGTGACCTGGTGTTCCTGCATGGCTTCCAATAGTGCCGCTTGCGTTTTGGGTGGGGTCCGGTTGATTTCGTCCGCGAGAACCACGTTGGCAAAGATGGGACCTTTGACAAACTGCATTTTTCTTGAGCCATCGACCGATTCTTCGAGAATCTCTGTCCCGGTAATGTCCGCTGGCATGAGGTCGGGCGTGAACTGAATCCGTTGAAACTTGAGATGGAAGATTTGTGAGATACTGCGAACCAGCAAGGTCTTGGCCAGTCCTGGCGCTCCCGTGATCAAACAATGCCCACCTGCAAAAAGACTGAGCAAAAGCTGTTCGATGACTTCCTGTTGGCCAACGATCACTTTCGATAGTTGCTCAAAGATCTTTTCGCGACTGGCTCGAATCCTTTCGACCGCGTGTTGTTCCTGTTCAAACGTTGATGCAGACAAATCTTGCTCCGATCTTTACTTTCCGCTGTCGCGACTTTGAATGGCTTGTTTCGTGGTTCGGTTGATTTAATGAGTCATGGCGTAGGTCAGGATGTTAATCCCGAGTGGATAGGCCCAGCGTTCGGAATAGGTTTTGAAATAACCTGAGTCCATGCCTTCCCGTTCCCATCCGTCACCAAGATCCGTGTTGTGACAGACGATCATCATCGGACGACCGTCTTTACTTTTTAACTCCCAGTAGTGAGCTTCATTGGCGTCCCAGCGGTCAGACGTTTGCCCGCGATAGTAATAGCCGATGCTCGGGATCTGGGGTTTCTTGTCCAGTTTGTAAACGATGTTGAATATCGGGTGGTCCAAATCCAATTCCGTGAATTCCAGGTCGGGGAAGACACGTTTCATTTGACTTTTGAACACGTACCATTCATCGTTCCCCCAGAAATCGTCCACCATGATGAACCCGCCGCGATTCAAGTACTTTCGCATCCCTTCGATTTCGGGGCGGGTCAAGTTGATTTCGCCCGGTTCAATCAGGTAGCAAAAGGGGTAGTCGTAAATCTCTTTTTCGTCGAGCCGAACCACGACCGCTCCGCGCTCCTCGAAGTGAACTTTCATCGAAGTCAGTTGCTGAAGGCGAAACGAAAAATTGTTGTCGCTGTCCGGCATGTCGACGGCCCAGTCGGGTCGGCCCCATCGGTTCCGGCCGTAAACCCGATTGTAGGAATACTGAATCCGGGCGAAGGTAAACACATCGTGCTTGAACTCTGCGTCATTGTCCCACTTCAATAACTGCGAAGAGAATCCGCGGCGGTTCCCGCGAGAACGGGAACGGCGAAAATCCTGGTTGAAGGGGTTGTCTTGTTCCTGTGGTCGAAATGGATCCTGGACTTTTCCCAAGGGGCCATTGGAACTCGAAACCTGTTCGGCCATCTGACTGGCTTCTTCAAATGAAATGCTTTCGCCTGAAATGCTTGCGCCAGTTTCGGCATTCTCGCCCGATTCCACTTTGGCGGTAGACAAAAATCCCCCGTTTCCTTTCCATATTGAGATCGCCGAAACGGCGGCCGCAAAAACGAAAAGAAATAGGATCGATAAAGTGACTTGTCGCCTGTTCATGATTTCGGATTTCCTTTTGGGGTTTCCGTCGAACCGGGATTCGGATTCAGCTTCCTACGAATTTTCAGGAATAGCTTGTGCGCCGCCTGGAAGCGGGGGGCTTGTTCGAGTGAAAGAATAACGTGCTTTCGAGCATTGGATATTTCACCCAGTTGAAATAGCGCGTTTGCCAACTGGTAGTGAGCTTCTGCCGGGTCAAGCGGGTTCATCTCAAGCAGCGCCGAATACGATTGAAGCATCAACGAAGAATCGCTATTGCTTTTGGCAACATTCACAAGCAAACGATGCGGCGCGGGAATCAAAGGATTAATGGCGATCGCCTGTTCGGCTTGCCGACGCGTTTCGGCCCAGTCTTTCTTCTCCGCGGCGATTTCAGCCAATCGCATTCGAGCTTCAAAGTCATCCGATTGTCGCTTCACGTAATCTTGGAGCGCCTTGGTTTCGAGCTCGATATCCTTGCGTTTCCGGGCGATGGTCACCAGCAGTTGATGAGGCGACGCAGCTGGTGGATGCAATTCGGCAAGTGCCTTCGCCTGCGCTTCCGCAAGCTCGAGTTCGTTTTCCTCCAGCAAGAGTTGAGCGTAACGAAGCCCGAGTGCAAAATTTTTCGGTTTCTTCTTTAACAGCTCTTCGATGGCTTTTCGAGGCGACGCGTTATTCGGAACGCCGGGCATGTCAAAATCAATTCCGGCTGCATAGTCGGTCGCTCGTTTTCGCGCGTATTCTTCGAACTCTTTGTCCAACAGCTCAATACTTCCGGTGTACCTCGCCAACGACTGGTTGATGGTCAAACCAATCGCAAGGTCATCGAGAACTCGTTTGATCGTGTCGATTCCGTATTTGTCGACCAGATACTCAACCACCATCGACGATTCGAAATAGGCAAATTGAAGGTGTGCCGCCGACTTGGGTCGCAGGAACGCACCGCTCAGCTGGCTCACCGGTGTGAGGTCCTCGCTCAAAATCATCTTGCGATTGTTGTTGTTCAAGGACTGCCCCCAGGTTGGGTCGCGCAGTCGCTCTTCATAAACTGAAATGCCTTCACTCAACCAGCGAGGCATTTTGTTCTTGGTCTTCTGAAGCGTTACCACGTGGCAGTACTCATGCCAAAGAACCGATTGCCAATTAGTTGGCGACTGGCCCTGCGACGCCGGACTATTCATCGTGATCACGTTTCCAAAACAAACGCCCAGATAGCCTCCGCCGCCGGGCAGGCCAAAGGTGCGAATCGCAAAGTCCTGTTGTTTAGGGAAAATTTCGACATAAACCGGCTCGGTTATCTCAATGTCGTACTTCTTGCAAAGCACTTTTCGGGACTCACGAAGCAATTCCAAAACGCGTTGACCGTATATTTTTGCTTCCCTCGGTTCCATTCGAACGACAAAGCCGTCCGATTCGAGTCTCGTGTATCTGGAGATATTGGAGCGAAGCGTGACCAGGTTGTGTGCGGTCACGTTGTAGCCGTCGGCTTCGTAGACTTCATCGGCCAACTTCCAACCTTCCGTTTCTTTTCCAAGACGCAGAAGGTCTTGCGTGAGCTGCGCCTTTGCCGGAATGAACTTGGGGTCATAGACGAGTGCCCGTCTTTGATACTCGGCACCTTCGGCGAAACGATACTTCTGAGATATTTTTTTACCGATCCAATAGTCGACTGCCGGGTTTCCCTTCCAGGTCGATAGCGCGAGTTTGCGCAATTCGCCTTCCTTCTTGTGTTCGCTTTTCAGGTGGGCGACGACAGCGCGGAACGCAAGCGCCTTGGGATGCAGGCGATTGATTTTGAGAATTTGCTGCAGGATCTTTTCCGCTTCCGCATAGTTCTCTTCGTCGATTCTTCGCTCGGCAACAAAAAGCAGGCTCGGAAGGTGGTTGGGATTCAGCTTGAGTGCGGCGTCGAGTGCCTGATTGGCTTTCTGACTGTTACTGGGTGCAAAGGCTTTTGCGATACCAAACTGAGCGTCCGGATTCTCGGGCAAAAGCTGTGCAGCCTTTTGGAAGTGTTCGGCCGCAAGCTGGTAGTCGTTCTTCTGAAAGCCGAGTTCACCGATAGCCAATTGCACCGCCCCATTGTTGCCGGCTGACTTCAGTCTTTGAGAAAGCACATTTTTGGGATCGACTCCCCGATTCAAATCAAACGCGGCCAACACCAGTTGATTGGTCGTGTCTCGGTATCGCCACGATCGCGAAGAATTCTCGGCAATCTCATCCAGCAACTTGTCGGCGCCACGCGTTTCGTTATTGAACCTGGCTGCCTGGATACCGACCCAACGAATCTGAATGCTGGTATCGTATTCACCGATTCCGGTCGTCACCGAGCGATAGGCTTCTTTGTATTGACCCAAGGTCAGTTCGGTTTCAATTTTCAGGACGTGCCAGTGTTCTCCATAGGAACCCGAGTCAATTGCCGCGGTTACATACTTCAAGCACTCGTCATATTTCCCTGAGTTGAAAAGCTGTTTGGCTTTGGAGAAATCGTTTTGAGATTCCCGGCGAGTCTCGCGGGAATAAAAACTAGCGGGATGGGTCGATAGGGCAGATGCGGTGGTCGCGACACTCCCTGAATATCGACTATTCCGGGATTCGTTTTTGTGCGTCGCCGTTGCCGGGTTTGGCAAACAAATGCAAAGCGTTATCGCTACGTACAGAAATGTTGCAAAGCCGAATCGAATTTCTGAGCTGACAACATGGAACTGCGACAAAACATGACCTCGAAGGATGTTCTTTGTGATCATTGTATTTTATGCCGTTTCAGCCGCAAAGTTAACGTTTTTGAACGCTGGCAGTGAAATCCGGACAAGTTGTGCGATTCGGTACGCACGAATCGCTGTTTTGGGTGGATGCTAAACCGTTTCTTGCCCCAATTCGCAACTGGTTTGGCCAATTTCAAACCAAATTAACAGTGGAAAGCAAAACAAACGACGAGATTCCCGTTGCAACATCATTGCGCGTTTTGGCACTGGAAGATTCGAAACGCTACTGATACCATCGAACGTTGAGAACAGCCCAATGACGCTGGATACTTCAATGATCTGGCGATGTATGAAACCATTTGAAATCCAAGGCGAATCCATGAAATTCAATGTTTTTCAAAAAATCTTTTTGTGTGCGACAATTTTCGCATTGGGAGGCGCACTCCTGGCCGTCGGTTGTAAGCCCTCTGGCGGGGGAAAAGGCAAAAAGATCTTCCTGAATATGGGTACTTCACCCGAAGGTGGATTATTCAAACCGATTGGTGATTCGTTGTCCGCGGTGATCAACGAAAATCCTGGCGAGAACAATTGGAAAGCCACATCCAAGATTTCCAAAGGATCGCAGGAAAACATTCGTCTTCTCGATACGGGCGAATACCAGTTGGGCGTTTCCAACGCTGCGATTACATACTTTGCCGTTAATGGCGAAGGTACATGGGACAAGAAGTACAATGCCCGCGCCATCGTGACTTTGGCACCGAACGTTGCCATGTTCGTGACCAAAGCGGACTCGGGAATTAAAACGATCGCCGACTTGAAGGGCAAACGGGTTGTCTGCGGCCCTGATGGGGCCGGATTCGAAATGTTTATCGAGCCCATCTTGAATGCCCATGGCATTTCGATGAAAGACTTTGACAAGAAGAACAATAACCCTCCGGGATCGGTTGAGATGTTGACGGACGGTCAGGTCGATGCGGCCTTCCTTGGTGGCGGTGTTCCTCACCCAACCATTCAAACGGCGTGCACCAATATGGATTTGCATTTTATTCCCTTCGACGAAGCCGCGAAGAAAAAGCTCTGTGAGGAGTATCCGTTCTTCTGGGAGGTCACCATTCCCAAAGACGCCTACGACGACTTGAAGGGTGATTTCCAAGGGCTCAATGTGGGATCGATCCACATCATTACTTCCGAGGATCAACCCGAAGACGTTGTCTATCAGATCACCAAAACCCTTTGGGAAAATCGCGAGAAGATTTCTCATCCGGTTCCGAAAAAGTTCATGACCGAAAAGAATGTTGCGCGGGACACGGGCACGCCTTTCCATCCCGGCGCGATCAAGTTTTACAAAGAGATTGGTGTCTGGCCTGAGTCCGGAGAGTAATCGAAAACAGCGTTCGAGAAGGACGTTCGTCTACGAACACGCAGGGCACGTCGAGTGCCCTGTTTTCGTTTAAATACGATGCAGATCAAGGATCCACCGCGTGGTCGAAAAACAAACAAGCAAAGCGCAAATCGTGCTGCAGGCAATCTTTGCTTTTGTCGCGCTTGCGAGCATTGGCAGTTTTGTATTCGCGGGCGTTTCTGCCCAGGCAGCCATCGGCACTTTGTTCCTGGCGATTGGCGGTTTTGTTGGGGTTGATGTTCTTTTCCGAAACGAGCAGCCGTTGTTCAGCCGGGTCCGCATCGCGCTGATCTCGGGAATGGGCGTCGTGCTCTGCTTGTACACCTTGGTGGAAGTCAACTTTCCTTTGATGGATCAAGTGATCTCGCGCCGCGCGCTTTTCGTGTTGCTGGGTATGGTGATATGCCTGTTGCACTTTCCCGTATTGAAGCGCTGGGAGAAGGTGGGTTGGCTTCGAGTCGTCGATGGACTGTTGGCGATTGCAGTCGTCGTTTGTTGCGGGTTCATGATTGTTCAAAGCGAAGAGTTGTTTGAGGCGTTTTGGCTCAACGATTCGCGGATCGGAAATCGATCCGGTGCAGAGACCGTGACCGACGTTGCCATTGGCTTGATTGGTTTGGTGCTTGTCCTGGAAGTGACGCGACGAGCCATCGGTTGGATTGTTCCCGTTCTTGCGCTTCTGTTCATTCTCCATAGCCTGTATTGCTATTACTCGATCAAGTTTGATTTGGCCCAGTTGCCAGGATGGTTGCTGCCACAAAGTGGTTTGGGGCCGAAGCAGTTGGCGAGCAAGACATTTTTGACGGACGTTTTTGGAATCCCGGTCGCGGTGATGTTCAAGTACGTGTTTCTGTTCGTCATTTTCGGCGCATTCCTGGAAATCTCGGGTGCGACTCAATTCATCATCAACTTTGCCCAACGCGTTTGTTCTCGTTTTACCGGTGGACCAGCTCTGGTGAGCGTGGTTGGAAGCGGGATGATGGGATCGCTTTCGGGGAGTGCGGTTGCCAACGCGATGATGACGGGAAGCTTTACGGTACCGATGATGAAAAGCGACGGTATCGAGGGGCACACCGCCGGTGGGATTTCTGCGGCCGCAGCAACGGGGGGGGCCCTTGTTCCCCCGGTGATGGGCGCAGGCGCTTACATGATGCTGGACCTGGTTGATCCGACCCCTGACAGTTTTCTGCAGATCGCGCGTGCCGCTTTGATCCCGGCTTGCCTTTATTATTTTTCGCTTTTGGTCATTGTTTTTCTTTTCGCAAAGAGAAAAGGCAACGAAGCTCGGGCCGCCGACGAAGAGTCTCGCCCTATCAACTTTTATGATGGCTTCGTGTTTTTTGCCGCGCTTCTGGTTTTGATCTCCATCCTGGTGATGAAGTTCACGGCGTTTAAAGCCGTCACGGCTTCGCTGGTCGTGATCCTGATTCTGACATGCTTCAGAAAGAAAATCGGCGAAATTGAACTCTCGTGGACTTCTCGGATTGCGATGTTGGCCAGTTTCCTGGTCGGTTCGCTTGGCTACTTTGGCTACATTTGGCAGTACACCGATTTCTTCGACGTCGAAGTGACCGCGCTTCGGGGCTTTGAATGTTTCCTGGATTGTAGTTTTGTCGGAATGTATTTCATGGTGGTTGTCGGCATCATGTTGCCGCAATGGAAACCGACAATTGTCTCAGCATTGTCCAAGTCAGCAAAGAATGGTGTCGCCCTCGTTGCTGCGAGTGCTTGCGTTGGCATCATCATCGGGTTGGTTGGCCAAGGGCTTTCGGCAGACTTCAGCGCCGCGATCAAAGGCGTTGTTGAAGAAAGTCTGCTGGTTGCCTTGATTGGCATCATGGTTTGTTCCATCGTGCTGGGAATGGGCGTTCCCTCGGTGGTTTGCTACCTGTTGGTCGCGACGTTGATGGCAACCGTTTTGCGTGAGTTGGGAGTGATTCCATTGGCCGCCCACCTCTTCATTTTCTACTTTGGCATGATGTCGATGGTTACGCCGCCGGTTGCTCTGGCCGCCTATGCAAGTGCCGCCATCGCCAAGGCGAAAATCATGAAGACGGCGATCGCCGCATTCAAGTTTTCGCTGGTCGGTTTCACGCTCCCATTCATGTTTGTTTATCGACCTGCACTTTTGTTAATGAATCAGGATGCGTGGAAAGCGTGGATGGATGCTCCGACGAGTACTGCAGACGAAGTTCAAAAGAAGAACGAACTGTTGCAGCACGCCAACTATGCGTTGCCCGAGTTCAGTGATCTGGCGGTCGCGCTGCTGTCTGCCATCGCCGGAATCGTCGCATTGGCCGCGGCCATTGCGGGGTATCTTGGGAAACCGATTGGCGCATTTTGGCGAGGCCTGCTACTGGTTTCTGCCGCGATGCTCTTGATTCCAGAGATTTCAATCGGTGGCAACGAGATCGGACTGTGGGTCAATCTTACCGGCGGGATCGTATTCCTGGGTGCGATCGTATTTTGCGTTTTCATTCAGCCCCGGTCTTCGGGGCCTTCGAATGAAGGTCCGGACGACAAACAGGATGCGGCGGCAAAAGTCGAGGCCAGCTGATGGAGCTTCCCATTCTTTCCTGTGATGGTTGTGGCGCCTGTTGTCGTTCGATGGGGCATCCGCACTACTATCGATTTGCTACTGGCGATAAAAAAGACCCACACTGGGCACGGCTACCCGACGAATTGAAAGCCGAAGTCAATGAGTACGTCGACAATCTAACGGATATCAATCTGGGCGAACCGTGTATCTGGTTCGATGAGGATACCAAGCAATGCCGGCACTATGACTACCGGCCGCAGATGTGTCGTGATTTCGAGATGGGCAGTTTTCACTGTCGGCGAAAACGAAAAGAGCAGGGGATCGATCCCTGAAAAGTGCCGCGATGAATTTCGAGGGCGTTACTGTTTTCGGATTACCGTAACGATCAATGTCGCTGCGGTTGGTTTTTCCGGAAGCAGTTTTTTATTGAGTCCCAGGTTGAACGACTTCCAACCGAGTTCCGTCGGCTTCAGTTTTTCAACGAACTCATTGCAGCGATCGCGTTGTTGGGCTTCGATCAATTTTTCAAATTCGTGAACGTAAATTCGCTCGTTCTCCGTCCAGGCAACCTGAATGCGAATTTGAAAATTCTTGTCTTCCGCGATGGTCTTGATGGACTTCGCAATTCTTTCAATACGATCCAATTGTTTTTGTTCAACAACAACCAGGGATTCATAAGCCTTTTCTGAGATGCCACAAAGGTACTCGACTTGGAACATGAGTCGGGTCGGATCCATCGTTCCTTGAATCTGCCACACCATGCGATTGCCAAGCATCGAGAAAAGATTCGAGTCGGCGGCGTCATCTTCTTTTTGGATTTGTGACAACTCCGACTGGTTGTTTTCCGAAAGCGCTTGAAGCGCCTTGGTTTCCTGTGAAGCTGGTCGGGCCTTTGATTTGCCTGGATTTGTTTGGCCAGCAGAAGTCGCCGCGACCGCGATCGCGAGGCAGGCGCTGAAAGCAAGGGCAAACGCGTATCGTGCTTGTCGAGTTGCCAGCTTCATGAGTGATCCCTTTTTCGAAAACGCTTGCATGCGTTGCGTTGTACTATCCATTGAATGTTACCGCCTGAATTCGTTTCTTGCTTTTGGTCAATTTCGAAACCGGTTGCAAAAGACGGGCCAATAACAAATCGATGAAATAATGCAGCATTTCACCGACAATGCACGGACAAACAACCGTAGTTCGTCATTCCATCCAACAAATTGGTGCCGCGAACGACAGGTTTTTGAAGAAATTACACCCGCGATCAATGGGAGCTACTACTAAATACTTCGCTGACAAGGCTCAATTTGTTTCGCAATTCTGCCAATTGATAGGGTTTTTGGATAAAAGCTTCCGGTTTTTCGCTGGAATTTGGTTCCGGCATCATGAATCCGCTGCAAAGAATTACCGGAACCAGGATATTTCGTTGACGCATTTCTTTCAAAGTTTCCAATCCATTGAAGCCGGGCATGGAATAGTCGAGAAGGATCGCATCAAAACGATCGTTAACAGAGAGGATATCCAGGGCTTCAAGCCCATTTTCGGCCCTTGTGACTTTGCAGCCCGTCGATTCGAGCAGTCGCGAAATCGAATCGAGAATGATCGGTTCGTCATCCACCAGCAGAATGTGCCCGCAATTCAACTCGCTGTTTGCCGCGTGATCTTGGTGGGTGGTTTCGTCTTCGGCGCCAACGAAAGGCAGCAAGATCTCGACGGTCGTTCCAACTCCCAGTTGGCTTCGGCAGCGAATCGCGCCCCCATGCGTCATGGCGATTCCAAGCGTAACGGAAAGTCCGAGTCCGTGGCCTGTATCCTTCTTCGTAAAGTAGGGATCGAAGATCCGTGGAAGTTCTTCCGCAGAAATCCCAACCCCATTGTCCGTCACGGAAATTCCAACATAAGGACTCGTTTCAATACGGTTGCCAAAAACCGGCATCGACGGATCCGTTTCCAGGTTTTCTCCTGCATGACGCGCCACGGTAATCTCAATCATTCCCGACTGCAGTTCATCGACACGATTTGAAATTGCCTGGCCGGAGTTGGTAACAAGGTTCAAAATCGCTTGTTGTATCTGTGCGGAATCGGCAAGCACTCCGAATGAGCTTGAATTCGGTATTTCAATCACCATTTCGACATCGCGGGGAATCGCTGCCCGAAGAAGCGGACGCATGGTTTCAAGCAGGCTGTCAATCTTGACGGGCGCGTGAGGCTCATAAGAACGCCCGGAATAGGTCAGCATCTGCCGACAGACATTCGAAGCGGTTTGAGAGATTTCGCGAATACCCCCGGCAGATTCTCGTGTCGAAGCTTCGTTGGACTCAAGCTCGAGCGTCTCGGCCAACGCGCTGATCCCAAGCAGAAAGTTGTTGAAGTCGTGTGCAATTCCGCCGGCAAGAAGGCCAAGGCTTTCCATTTTTTGGGCGTGGACCAGTTGGTCCTCCGATTGTTTGCGGAGCCGTTCTTCTTTTTCAAGTCGCTCGACCGTACTCGACAATTCCTGGGCGATCTCCCGTTGTTCCTGACGCGATCTGACGATCGAAGTCAAAGAGGTCATCCATGAGACACGAAGTACGAGGCACATGATGGGTGCCATGACAAAGAGGTACATCACCACGCTCGGATTAAGGTCGAGCCCCGCAATCAACTCGGCGGTCAAAAACCAGGCCATCAGGGAACAGCCCGAAAAGATTGAATAAAGGAGATTGGAGCGAAACAGGATCGCAGAAATCAAAGAAAGCGAGATGACCCCCGCGCAGCTGTCGGTGTCGCCGCGGACGTAGCAAAGCACGACGAAGTGCGCAACGACCGGAATCAACATCGCGAATGCGATCCAATCGACATGCCCAAGGGTCCGAACAGCCGGCAAGGCAAAGCGATAAAGAAGCAAAAACCAGCTGCCGAAAATTGCGGGGGACGTCAGATTGTAAGACCGGTCTTCCGCATGATAAAAAAGGAAAACACAAACGATTGCGATTGCGATCGCAACGACGCCGACTGGCAAAACGTATCGACAAGCAAGAAACGAAGGTTCAATTCGTATCGGCTCGGGAATCTTGTCGAGGTTGGGTTGAAGCTTCATCTTGAGGGCTCAGGGATTCATGGACCAATATACACCAAATCCAGATCGTTATGACGGACGCATGCCGTATCGTCGCTGCGGAAACAGCGGTTTGCTTCTTCCGGAACTTAGTTTGGGTTGTTGGCATAACTTCGGCGGGTCAGTCCCGACCCAAAATCAAATGGACATGTTGACCACGGCCTTTGACGCCGGGATCACCCATTTCGACTTGGCCAATAACTATGGCCCCCCCTATGGAAGTGCAGAAAGCAATGTTGGCAAGTTGCTGAAGCAATTCCCTCGCGATGAACTAATTATTTCAAGCAAGGCCGGTTACGACATGTGGCCCGGTCCCTACGGCGAGTGGGGATCACGTAAGTACCTTTTGGCCAGTTTGGATCAGTCGCTCAAGCGTTTGGACCTGGATTACGTTGACATCTTTTACAGTCACCGTTTCGATCCAGATACACCCATGGAAGAAACGCTCGGTGCATTGGATACAGCCGTGCGGCAAGGCAAAGCTCTGTACGCGGGAATCAGCAGCTACGACAGCATCAAGACCCAGCAGGCGGTTGAGATTTGCCGCGACCAGAATTTTCCGAGGATCTTGATCCACCAACCCAACTATTCGATGTTGAATCGGTGGGTCGAAAAAAGCTTGTTGAACGTTTGCAAAGGAAATGGAATCGGCGTGATTGCTTTTTGTCCTTTATTCCAGGGATTGCTAACGGACAAATACTTAAACGGGATTCCGGAAGGTTCGCGTGGATCGCTGGAAAATAGCCCGCTACGCAAAGATGAACTAGCGCAGCAAGTGGTTGATGTGGTACGCAAGTTGAATCATCACGCGAGTGAACGCGGGCAAACTTTGGCACAGATGGCCATATCTTGGTTATTGAAAGACGAGCGAGTGACGACCGTCTTGATTGGGGCGAGTCGTCCGGAGCAAATCGCGGAAAATTGTAAAGCCGTTCAGAATACGAGTTTTGACGATGAGGAAATACAGAAACTCGACAAGATTCTGGCGAATATTGATTTACCGCCGTCGCTTTGGTTGACGGAATAATTGCAAGCGGAAACTGCGCAGACTGGGGGGAAATCCGAAACAGGGTTTCGCTGCACTGAGTTGGAATTTGATGCGAACCGTTTGGCGTGGCTACACGTCTATCAAGGGGGTTGAGCAACCCAATCAGGGGTTTCCCTAGCTGTGCAGCAAGAATTTTCTTTCATGGAAACCCAAAAACGCCATTCGGCGAGTTGAAACGGCTAACATAGATAGCGGGTATTCGTTTTCGTTCTCGGCCAAGCGAATTCAGGCTTGGCTGAATGATAATGAATACAAAAGGCAAGCATTTTGCTGCCTGCGCCGGGCGTTTTTCTCTTTTCTGCCTCTGGAGAAAAATCTTGATAGATCGAAACGATAACTCTTTTGAACAGACAGTTTCGTCCATTGCCGAAAGTCTTTTGGCGGCGGTCCGCCGGGGCGATGAAGATGCGTGGCGGAAACTGGTCAGCGCCTACGGTGGCGTGATTTACGCCTGGATCAGGATGAATGCGGTTCCGGCTCACGATGCGGATGACATTCGGCAAAAGGTGATCAAAGCAGTTTACGGCAGCGTTGGGGAGTTTCGCCGCGACAAGGAGGGGCATACCTTCCGCGGGTGGCTTCGCCGGATCACGAACAACAAAGTGATCGACTATTGGAGAAAAAAAGGGCGGGCCAAAGAGACGATTCACGAGAATCAGTTCGAGAAACGGCTCAATGAAATCTCGATCGAGGAATATGGAGACGATCTTTCGTCACAGTTTACCGAAAAAGAAGAGCAAGCTTTGGTCTTCCGGCAGTTGTTGGCGTTCGTGGAACAATCGATCAAAGACCAACATTGGGAGATATTCAAGCTGGTCGTTGAAGGCAAACTGACTCGCGAAGAGATTGCCGAGCAGTATGGAATGAAGCGTTCCAATGTGGACGTGATTTACTCGAGGGTGATGGCCAAGATACGCGAGCGTTTCGGTGACGACCCTTTTGCTAACGCAGGATAGTTTCGAGATTCAATTAAGGTTTGATGAACAGATCCAGACAAACTCCCGCTCAAGCGTCGATCGCTTGCCCCGATGATGGGCAATGGCGGGAGTTCTTGTTGGGGCGAGTTTCGGAGGAGCAGGTCGACAGCTACGAGCAGCATCTTGAGTCCTGCGACAAATGTGAATGCAAACTGGATGAGTTGCATGAATCGGTCGACCCGCAACGCAAGTCCGATGAGATCTTCCAGTTTGTTCATGAGGCCATCAAGCCGATTAAGAAACCCAAGCTCGTATTCTTTGACGAGCCTGCGATCCACAACGTCCCCGAGCCAGTGCCCCTCGCCGAGCAAGATACCGCTTCCGTTTTGTTGGGGGACACGGATGCCAGCGAAGCGATGGATTTCAAAATCGATCCAAAGCTGGATCCGATTCCAATTCCGGACTTAGTTGGAAAGTACCAGATCATTTCAGAAATTGGGCGCGGTGGATTTGGGTGCGTGTACAAAGCATACAACCCGGATCTCGATATTCCTGTTGCCTTAAAAGTCCCCCGGCCGGACAAAGTCGATAAGGAATTGCTCGAGCGGATGATCGAAGAGGCAAGGACATTAGCCAAGCTCAAACACCCAAACATTGTCGAAGTCAAAGATGCTGGAATTGACGAAAACGGTTTTGGCTACATCGCGATGGAATGGATCGAAGGCCGTTCTTTGGGGCCTTGGATCAAGAAAAACAAACCGACGACAGAAAAAATTTACGGGTTGATTGCAAAAGTCTGCTTTGCGGTCCATCTAGCCCATAAAACAAAGATCTATCATCGAGATTTGAAGCCGTCAAATATCATGGTTGACAAAAACGATGAACCCTATGTTTGCGACTTTGGCTTAGCGGTCCACGACTCAATGCGACACGATTTGCAAGGC